>JASJDA010000106.1 GCA_030065755.1 Prochloraceae cyanobacterium
GAGGTAGGAGAAGATGTCAAAGATTTAATTGTTAATACAGAGATAGTTGAGGCTCTAAAAAGCTTAGAAAATATATTAGCTAATTCTTCAACTGAGAACTTATTACAAGAGCTACAAAATCAGATCAAAATTTTTCTAGATTTAGGCGCAATTTTAGAGATATCTGAATTTATTACTATTGCTCAAACTACTATAGCTACCTTAGAAGTAAATCCTCAAGCAGTTCGTAATATCGGTCAGTTAGCCTTAGCTGGCTTTCGTGCTGCTCAAAAGGCAGCACTGAATGCCAACTCTTCGACTAACATCCTAGCAGAGCAGTTATGGGAGACAGAGACTTTTTTTGAAGAAGAGCAAGCCGATTACTATCCAGATAAGATTGAGACTGAGCAGGTTCCTCTCCCTGAGTGGGGTGTTGTAGCTGAAACTACACCAATATCACCTGCTCCTGAAAATGACCTATCTTCGACAAAGTCTCCAGATTGGGTTGGCAAGCCTGAGGTTAGAGAAACTTTACCAGAATTAGGTAATTTGCCTGTCCGCCAACAGCTAAAGCTCAATACTGCCAAATTACTAGTGTGGCAGACAGATTCTACTATTTTTACTTTGCCCTACAACCAAATTAAAGAAAATTTAAGCCGCAAATTTGCTCGAATTATACACTCGAAGAACCAGAAGTTTTTACACTGGCGATCGAAATTACTCCCGATCTACCAACTCTCAGAACTACTGAGCTACAAATATCCCCACGCAGAAGTCAATTCTACTACAGTTCAGAAAAATAGAGAAACGTCAATCTTAGTAATTAGCTCTGGAGAACTTCTTTTCGGTTTAGAATCACCAATTGAACGGGTAATTACAACTCCAGAATTAACGATCGAGCCCTTTGGTAGTGCCCTCGCTCCCCCTTGTTATATCTATGGATGTACAATTTTTAAAGATAAGCTTCCTATTCCGGCGATCGATGTCGCCGCTTTGCTGAACCAGAATATCGATCGCACTAACCAAGTTACTTCTGCTGCTCAATTGTCAGACTCACCACGAGTAACTTCGGTTGACAGCAAACTAAAATTCCCCTCATCAACGTCAGCAGATAAGGCTCCTAAAGTTCTGGTTGTGGATGATTCTTCTACTTGGCGACAGCTTTTATCTCTGGCTTTACAAAAAGAGGGCTATCAAGTCTTGCTTGCCAAAGACGGACGAGAAGGCATTATGCAGCTCGAGCAAAATTCTAAGATCCAACTGATTATTAGCGATCTGGAAATGCCCAATGTGAATGGTTTTGAATTTCTCGCCCACTGTCGCCAACAGCTTTTGTTAACAGAAGTCCCATTTGTTTTTCTCAGTACTTGTAGCAGCGATCGACATCGACAGCTAGCAAATAACTTAGGAGCTACAGCCTATTTTACCAAGCCCTACAACGAGTCAGAATTATTAGCTGCTCTCTGGTGTATTCTCCACAAGCAGAAAGTCCGATCGAGGCTGTTGCTTTCGAGGGAACAGGAAATGGGGAACGGGGAACAGTGCAAGACCTATAATAAAAATTATTAGCAATAAACTTAGAGCAGAAGCCTAAAAACAGAGGCTGCTGATAGGATTTGTATTATCTCTAAGTCTTAGGTTTATGTGTGGGTACATAACCAAGATGAAGTTAAAACCGTTTCAGATTAATAAGCTAAAGTCGATCGCGTCGATCGCCATAACCTTGTATTAGCTTGATTTATAGCAGGGATAAAGTTAATTGATATAGAAAACAACAATTCGCTAACGGCACGATCTCGACACCCTAGGATATTTTGAAAACAAAAGGTGCAAATGGTTGCTATGGCCGTAAAGATTAAATATGCCACAATGAAAATACATCGTTTACAATTTTAATTATTTCATTATAATAAAAATAATTATCAATAAGCTTCAAACAGAAGCCTCAAAATACGCTGATGTTATTGTTTTTGTCCCTAAGTGGGAAAGATAACTAAGGGAAAAAAAAAGTTATTTCATGATGTCGAGAGAAAAAATCCTTTTTAATAAAAAGATGCAACAGTTAAATCGCCAAGTTTCAAATTTCAATCTAGTGGGACAGTTATTAAAATCTATCGTCTCTAAAAAAGCTCAGATCTACTATCTTCAAATTACTGTCTCGCAACAGGAATACTGGATTAAGATTCCGAAAAAAACCTGGGAATCAATTGACTTTCAAATGAACGCAGGAACCTGGCTATCGATTAGAGGAAAGAGCAAATTATGTAGCAAAACAGGGTCAGTTAAACTAAAAGCCTCAGTTGTTCAGCGACTAAACTCAGTTGTAGACTCTAGTGTAGATAGAAAATTCACGTTCTCACAAAATATAAAGCACAAAAATTCCCCTCGCTCTTTTTTACAATCGAGTCTACTTACTTACTCAAATGGAAAAACCAAATTACCTAAGAAACTTGAAGTTGGTTTAGAGGAACATTTGCGTATCAGAGGAAATTTTAATTATCTTTAAAGATTGGGAAAGATTGGGGCAGCGCTCGAGCTGCAATCCATCCCATTAAAAATTCTGGTTGTTGCGGATTAAGGTTTCTGTCATATCAGCTAGTTTATCCAACTTTTCTTTGAGATTAGTAGCCTTTTGCTTGTAGGTCAATTTTCGGTTGAGCGCTTCGCGAGCTAAATCTTCTCGATTTTTTTTAACTGCTTCGAGAGCGACTTGGTGCCAAATATCCATTTCTTCAACAGCCTTGTTGTATTGGGGCTGAATGTCATCCCAAACTACTTTAATATCAGCTAAAGCTTCATTTAATAACCGATGAGAATTATTGGGGTCAGAGCCTGCGAGCGCTACTTTGAGAGGTTCGTATAGATTGTGGGTGTTTATAAGTGCGATCGCTGGAATAAAACTTCTTATTTGTTTGCTATAGCTAATACCAGTTTTGCACCAACTAGCAAAGTGTTCGCAATTATTAAACAGGAAATTATATTTGCGTTCCCCTAATCTAGTTTGGGCTCGTTGGACTACTACATCTGGTATAAAACAAAACCCATCTGGGTATTGCTTTAGATAAACCTTATTACCCCTCGAAAAAGTAGACATAGAGGTGCGCTCGATCGTTTCACTTGGCTTGCGATAGTGAATAACAGTATCATCTCCGCAGTCAATACCGTGATGCTCGTAAAGCCCTTCAAGGTTAATTAACTCTCTGTGGACGTAAATTTGATCTCCTCGTGCCATTTTTAGCCTTTACCTAAATGCTTTTTGAAAGGGGGAGGGGGAGAGGGGGAGAGGGGGAGAGGGGGAAGATGGGGAAGATAGGGGAGTTGAACTTGAAAATAAATTGTCCTCCCAGACCTCCCACACTCCCCACACTTCCCACACTCCCCACACCCCCCCACACCATTAGGCGCGATCGCGCGCTCTACGGTAACGTCTATTTACTTCGTCCCAGTTAACTACATTCCACCAGTTTTCGATGTATCCACCTCGATTATTTTGATATTTGAGGTAATAAGCGTGTTCCCAAACATCAATACCCATAATAGGATAGACACCTTCCATCAAAGGAGTATCTTGGTTGGAGGTAGTGGTAATTCTCAGTTTGCCGCGATCGTCTAAAACCAGCCAAGCCCAACCACTACCAAAAACCTTTTTAGCACGAGCGTTGAAATCTTCCTTCATGCGATCGAAGCTACCAAAATTCCGTCTAATAGATTTAGCAATGCTTCCTCTGGGTTCGCCACCCCCATCGGGGCTCATAATTTCCCAAAACATTTTGTGATTGACGTAACCTCCACCATTATTGCGAACTGTCCTGCGAATTCTCTTAGGAACTCGATCGAGATTTCTGATCAACTCTTCGGCATCCAATCCTTGCAACTCAGAAACACCAGCAACTGCTGCATTTAGATTTCTAGTGTAGCCAGCATAGTGTTTCCCGTGATGGAAGCGCATTGTTCTCTCATCAATGTAAGGTTCGAGAGCATTATGGGCATATGGTAAAGGAGTGTATGGATAGATTTGGCGAGCTTGGGAAGTTGGTCGATTTTGAGCTACAGCACTGATAGGGTTAGCCAACTCTTCTAGAGCAAAAACTACTCCTGTAGCTCCTAGTAGAAAAATAAAATTGCGGCGATTCAAAGCCATAATTGAGTCAATACGTAATTTAGATTTAGGTTCTTTGTAGAATTTACGATATTTAGGGCAATTTGGTAAAAATAAATTAATCTTCGTCGAGATCGGCGCTGAGATCTAGTTCTCGCTGGAGGTGTTCTAAAGACTTGATACTGATATAGTTTTCGCTACAGATTATCTGCGGTTTGCGAATGAGGTCGTTTCTGGCTCGTTCGACTGCCAGTTTGACTTGAGGATAACTTACGCGATCGCTGATTATTGTATGAGCAGTGCGCACTAAAGCATTGAGTTTATAATTATCGCTGACTTGTGCTGTCATAATCAATAGATCGTTGCCGCGCAAACTGTGAAGGATGGTTTCTACTACGCCTAGAGTTCCCGCACTTAAGCTCACAATACCCAAACAGACTTTCTCAGGCAGATTTTTGATAATGTTTAATTCTTTAGCATAGTCGTATATGTCAATTGGGACGACCCTTACATTATTGGTGTCAACCACTTCTAGGACTTCTCTAATAAAATAACGACTTGTTACTACTGTGCCGCAATTTTTTTGCTCTAGTACTCGGGCTAGTTCTTCTAGAGGTACTAACTGAACGGGAATAGCGATCGACTTTTCTAGCTCTTTGAGCATCAATTCTCCTGCATCCGTATCTCTAGTAGGAACTGTTAGCAACACCCTAGCACTACAACGCAAGCGCCAATTAATTTCATCTATAAATAAATTCCGTGCTTGAGAAAGGTTACAACCTAAGGCGAGTAATTCATCTAGGCTGTTTTTCACCAATTTCTTAGCCTGAGAATACTGGTCTACTAGGGACGATTCCAGTCGCTCGCCTGTTTCGTAACCGTGTGCTTTAACGTATATTCCCGAACCGGCAAGGGATTCTACTAGGCCGCTTTCTTCCAGTTGGCGATATACTTTACTAATAGTGTTGCGATGCAAACCCGATATAGTCGCTAATTGCCTAGTACTGGGTAAGCGATGACCAGGAGGATATTGCCCCGAGACGATCGCAAACTGAATTTGCTCAAATAGTTGCTTAGAGGCAGGAATTTCACTATCTGGCTGTATGTGAAACTGAAGCATTGTCAATATAGCGTATCCTAATAATATTAGTATTTTGTAGCTTTTAAAAGATATTTTTCCCTATTAATTTAACTATAAATCTGGTTTAATTTCTTTAATTTTTTTTACTCCCACAGATATACACTCAGAGTTCGCGATCGCCCCAACACCCCAACAGGGGGATAACAAAAATACTATTATTTACTTGGGGACGATGTAACAGAAAACAGCAACTATCATGAGCAATTTAGAGATTAATACGGATCTTGTCGAAGTCAAAAACGGCGATTTAGCCATACAAGCTTATTTAGCAACTCCAAAAGGAAATGGACCGTTTTCTGGTGTGATTGTCATTCAGGAAATTTTTGGCGTTAACGACCACATTCGAGACATAACCAGACGGATTGCCAAAGAAGGTTACGTGGCGATCGCTCCTGCAATTTACCAGCGTATAGCTCCTGGTTTTGAAGCTGGATACTCTGAAGAAGACCTTAAAGTTGGCAGAGAATATAAAAACCAAACCAAGGCAGAAGAACTAATAAGCGACATACGATCGACTATTGATTTCTTATACAGCTTAACCCAGGTTAAAAAAAATGGGGTCGGCACTATTGGTTTTTGCTTTGGCGGTCATGTTGTCTATTTAGTCTCTATTTTAGAAGAGATTCGCGCTACCGCTTCCTTCTACGGTGCGGGAATTACTAACTGGTCTCCAGGTAATGGCGAACCTACTATAAGCCGAACTCCTGATATTAAAGGAACTCTCTACGCATTTTTCGGCAGTGAAGATCCTCTGATTCCAACAGAACAGACTGAAGAAATTGAAGCAGCACTTACTAAGCACGGTATCGCTCACCGCATTTTTCGTTATTCTGGAGCAGATCACGGCTTTTTGTGCGATCGGCGTGCTAGTTACAATCGAACAGCAGCAGAAGATGCTTGGAAACAAGTGCTAGAGTTGTATAGCCAAACTTTAATATAAAAGTAGTTAGTAATAAGTTGTATATTGCTATTTGAATTGTTATTGACCGATCGTTATTATTTACCTGCGATTGGACAACCCTTGAGCGCATCTAAGTGCGATCGCTGACCACTGACTGAAAAACACAACCGCTCGTCATGACTTCAGAATTAAACCGAGATCGAGAGTCTAATATTCCTTTTAGCATGGAAGATTTTGCTAAAGCTCTCGAAGAACACGACTACAAGTTTGAAACAGGACAAGTAGTACGAGGCAAAGTATTTGAGTATACTTCCGAGGGAGCTTATATTGATATTGGTGGCAAATCTCCTGGTTTTGTTCCCTTAAGAGAAGCTTCGGTCCGAGAAGTAACCGATTTATCGGAGTTTCTCCCCCTTCAATCTGAAATGGAGTTTCTCATTGTTAGGGGACAAAATGCAGAAGGTCAAGTAACTTTGTCGCGCCGTCAGTTAGAACTCAAGCACGCTTGGGACAAGGTAAGCGAAATTGCTGAAAGTGACTCCTCGGTGCAGATGCGAGTGACAGGTGTAAATAAAGGAGGAGTTATTGGAGAAATCGAAGGTTTGCGAGGCTTTATTCCCCGATCGCACTTGATAGAAAAAGAAAATCTCGAATCGACTATCGGTCAGTTGTTAACTGCTAACTTTTTAGAGGTCGATCGCGAACGGAATAAGTTAATTTTATCCCAAAGACAAATCGCTCGCGCAGCAGCGATCGGCAAATTGTCCCCTGGAACATTGAAGGCCGGTAAAATAGTCAGTATTAAGCCTTATGGTGTCTTTGTGGATCTAGAAGGAGTCACGGGTTTACTCCACATCAAGCAGGTGAGTAATTCTCACGTAGACTCTTTGACAAATTTGTTTAAAATCGGACAAGAAATTAAAGTGGCGATCGTCGAAGTTGACGATTATAAGAATCGCATTTCTCTTTCGACTAAGATTTTAGAAAATTATCCAGGAGAAATCTTAGAAAAAATGGATGAGGTAATGATAAATGCTGAAGAGCGTTTAGAAAAAGCTCGAGAACAGCTTGCCCAAGATTCATAAACTCTGTTAGTACAGGTGCATTAATTTGGCGCCTGTACCACTTCACCGCTTTTCTTCGCCGCGATAGATTAACGTAACTTAAATTTGTTAAAAAAAACAGTATAAAAAATAGATAAAATAAGAAAGGTTGAGAAAGAGAGTGGAGGAAAACAACTAAAAATTATACTATTGAGAAAAAAATATCAAATAGTCTAGAACATCAAAATCTCGTCTCGCCCCTCTTAAACTAGCTGCTTTTTGAGCCAATAACAAATTGTCATACAAACAATAGTATAAATAATCTTAATAAAATTTATTAGTATCCCCTGGGCTTAGCCCGAAAATACTTTAACGCAAAGCTCTTAAAAAAAAACAAGCTAGATGATACTCAAATAGTAATTAGAGGGAACTCTATATAGAGTTATATTCGTAAGTTAAATAAAATTTGCTCAGTTTTTACTCAATTTTTAGTTAATTAAATTCCATGACTAAGACTCCTCCTCAGTCATATAGCGAAAAAGAACCAGATGACGACACTTCTTTGTCAAAAACCTCTTCCGAACAAGACTCAAAACCTTTAAAATCTTCTGTAGGATCCTCTGTAAATAGATCGACCGAAAAATTCCAGCAGAGCGATCGCATTAGTTTAGATGAAACAAAAGCCAAACAGGGAAAGATAAGAAGTTTATTCGAGATCGATCCAAAAAAGATGTGGTCGAGACTGGGTCTGCGGCTGAAAGCAACAGCAGTAGGATTGGCTCTGTCCATATTACCAGTAGCAATAGTAGGAGGCATATCCTATAGTTTGGCTAGCCAATCGATGAGAAGGCAAATTATCAGCGAGCAAGAAGGTCGGACTATAGATATAGGAAACGAAATTACTGTATATATACAAGGTGTTATCGTTAACATTAAAGCCTTAGCCTCTTCTCCTTTGCTAGTAGACCCACAATTTAATAACACAGTTCTCAAGACAGAAAAAATAGCTCTATTAGACTCTCTAATGAGAGCAAGTAATGGAAAATATGAAAATATTGCTATTTTTGACCGACAAGGAAACTTACAGGTTCAGTCCAATTCGTCGGAAAAAAAAGACCAATACAGCCGCTATCTCAACTATTCTAAGCTAGATTCTTTAAAGTTAGCGTTCGAGCGTAAAAGCCTCACCTTAGGTATCCCCCAAATAGATAAATCGACTGGAGATATTATTCTAGAAGCAGCAGCACCAATTATTGAAAAAGGTACCGAGCGAATTTTGGGTGCAGTGGTCTTTAGAATATCGCCAGAGAAATTAGAGTCTATATTTGACAATATAATAGCTGATGGATGGGAATATAAATTGATCCATTCTGAAGGCAAAGAGGGGAAAATTTTTATTACAGACGAAGAATGGCATCTAGGCAATCATGCTGAAGACGATTTCGACGGGTTCGAGGAGCTAGAAACAAAGGTTTTACAAGAGGAAAAGAAAGGAAAACAGGTTTTTTCACAACCAGTAGCGACAAATAAACTATACGATAAAAGCGACGACGATCGATACTACTCTCTAGTAAGCTTGACGCGCCTGAAACAATTAGAAAGCATAGTAGAACCTAATTGGAGGTTAAGTATTTCTCGTCCGGTGCAAATAGCCTTTGCGACAGAGAAACAGTTAGGCTCTATTCTCATTTTGGGAAGCTCGATCGCGGCTGTGGTTGTAGGAGCGATCGCGGCAATTCTTGCTAACCGAGCCATACGTCCCATTTTAGAGGCTGCAGGTGCGGTAGAAAAAATTGGTCGAGGAAATTTCCAAACCCGTCTGTCAGTGGAAAGAAGCGACGAAATAGCCAAGCTATTTGGCAACATCAACCGCATGGCCAGACAGCTAGAAAAACTTCTCGAATCTCAAAAGGGTTCCCTCTCTCAATCCCGCTTCTTAGCCCATATTACTGGAGTTCCTGTTTTTAATCGTCTCAAACAAGACAAACTATTCGAGGAAGCCCTCACAAAAGCTAGGGAAATTCTAGGAGTAGAGCGATCGCTTATCTACTGTATCGACCCAAACGGTAAAGACTACGTCGCTTACGAATCAGTAGCAGATTCCTTCCCCAGCGCCCTATCCTTACAAATAGAAGATTCTTTTATTGCTCAAGAATTGCTAGAAGAATACTGTCAAGGACACGTAGTAGCAACAGAAGATGTAAGCCTTACTAATTGGCACCCAAAACACCAACAGCTATTAGAGCAATTACAGGTTAAAGCCAATCTAGTAGCGCCAATTTTGCAGCAGGAAAAACTCTATGGCTTGCTAATCGTTCACAACTGTCAAAATACTCACTCCTGGTCGAGTGGGGAAATAAACTTTGTTAAGCAATTAGCAGCTCAGTTGGGAGTTACCTTGGAGCGCCTAGCTCTATTAGAAGAAAGAGAACAACAAGTAAGGCGATCGCAGTTACTAAAAGATATTACCCTACAAATTGCCAATTATTTCGAGCCGCAACAAATTTATAATAGTGCCGTGCGGCAATTACAAGATGCTTTCCAACTCGATCGGGTTATAGTTTATAGTTGGAGCGAGGAAGACGTAGGTAAAGTAATTGCTGAAGCAGTAGAACCTTCTGACTCTTCAATACTAGGAAATTCACTTCCAAAACTATACTCGAAGGAAGATTGCACTAGTCAATATATACAAGGACAAGTAGAAGCGATCTCGTCAAAAGATCGAGGTTCTTTGATTGAAGAAAAGCGCCAACAATTAGAGGAGTTGGGTATAAAAGCCAATCTGGTAGCGCCAATTTTGGTAGATGGTTCCTTGGAAGCGCTATTAATTTTGCAGCAGTGTTCTCAAGAGCGTCAGTGGGAAGATTCAGAAATTGAATTTGCTTATCAAGTAGCAACCCAAGTGGGATTAGCTCTAGATCGAAGCAATCTGTTAGAACAGCAAAGAATCGCCAAAGAACAACTAGAAAAGCGTGCCTTAGAATTACTCCAGGAAGTAGACCCGATTTCTGAGGGGGATCTAACTGTCTACGCTAGAGTTACTCCAGATGAAATCGGTACCGTAGCTGATTTCTACAATGCTACTATTGAAAGCCTGCGCGTCTTGGTGACTCAAGTTAAAGTGGCATCAACTCAAGTGGCAACTACAACTAAAGCCAACCAGAGTGCGGTTAAAAATCTATCAACAGGGGCTCAGCAGCAAACTCGAGACATTGAAGCAGCACTAGCGCGAATTCAAGCAATGGCTGAATCGATCTCTAGGGTAGCAGCTAACGCAGCTTCTGCTGCTAAGTCAGTTCAAAAAGCTTCAACAACCGTCAGTGAAGGAGAAGCGGCGATGAAGCGGACTGTAGAAGGAATGGTAGCTATTAGAGAAACGGTAGCAGATACAGCCGAAAAGCTGAAGCGGTTGGGAGTGTCTTCGCAAAAAATCTCGAAGGTGGTTAATTTGATCAAAGATTTTGCCGATCAAACTAACTTGCTAGCTTTAAATGCTTCAATTGAAGCCGCTCATGCAGGAGAACAAGGTAAAGGTTTTGCGGTGGTAGCTGACGAAATTAGAAGTCTAGCACAAAAATCAGCAAAAGCTAGTTCGGAAATCGAGCAGATCGTGGCGAGCATTGAAATACAAACTCAAGATGTTGTAGCGGCTATGGAAGAGGGAACATCTCAAGCGATCGCTGGAACGGATTTAGTAGACGAAACCCGATCTTCTTTAGATAAAATTTCTGCAGCCAGCGCTCAGATTAATCAGTTGGTCGATGCAATAGCAGAAGCTGCTGCAGCACAATCTCAAGAAGAAGAGGCTGTTAGTTACACTATGGTGGAAGTGGCAAAAATTTCTCAGCAAACTTCTGCTGCTGCTATTTCGGTATCTGCGTCGTTTGAGGAATTGTTGGAAGTAGCTCAAAAATTACAAGAAAGTGTCGATCGCTTTAAGGTGGAATAGGTACAAAAGTTCTCTTGCAATACTGTTCGGTTAAGAGTTGTTATTTTTTCCCGCTTCTTCGCAAGGGCTGGGTAGGGGAGCTTGGGGGAGTTTTTGAAGTTGTTTATTTGCAATGAATTTATAGAATTGGAACACAGCCAGAGATTGTAATCTCCCTGCCCCCTGCCCTTTCACCAAAGAATTGTGCCTTAACCGAACAGTCCGAACGGTATTGACTTAGCTCTTACATCGCAGCTGTATGGGGCGGGAATTCTTTTGTCTTTTTTGCTGACTCATTTTTATTTTATTCGATTCTAACGCGTCGTCAGGGTTATTTTTAATGGTGCTGGCATTTGTAATTATTAAGCTGGATTTCCTAATTTCTATTTTACGTTTTTGAAGTGGAACTAAGAGCTGATTCGTAAAGTAAATCTTAACAAGCCTAAAAAGCTTAATATTATTATTATCTTTCAGAGCTTAAACTCTAATTACTGGCAATTTTTCATACTTTTTATAACCTTTTTCTATACCTTTTCATACTTTTTTTCATTTACAAACTCAAAAATTATTTTGATAATAAAAGAGTCGAATAAAGAGCGAGAAGATAATTATACAGGTCGCAAAATCTACATCCGGTCTTAATTACAATTTTTAATTTGAATCATTTGCTTAGAAAGCAAATCAAAAATCTCAATTAATTGGAGTTTGAACTATGGCTTACGGATCTGGTACAAATACAAGTGTCAACACAGCAACTAACAACAACAATATTGATGGTTTGCTTTCTACCAGGCGCTGGGCATCAAATACTGTAACTTACAGTTTTACCAGTAACTTCTTCAATGACTATGAAGATGAGTCTGGTTATCCTAATAGTGCAACTCATGGGAATAGTTTTGAAACTCTGAATGCGACCCAACGCGCCGTTGCGCGAGAAGTGATGCAAAAAATGTTTGGGGGTGTCTCTGGTCTCAATATGGTTGAACTAACCGGAGGCAACGATCGTAACGCAACAATTCGCATCGCCGAATCAAACGACCCACGTACGGCTTATGCTTATTACCCTGGCGGTTCTTTCGCAGCAGGTGACGTTTGGTTCAATAGAACCTCTTATAATAACCCAGTCATCGGCAACTATGCTTATCACACTTTTATGCATGAGTTCGGTCACGCCCTGGGTTTAAAACACGGTCACGAGCTTGGCGGTGTTAGGAATGTCGCCATGAATTCCAATCGAGACTCTATGGAATTCTCAGTCATGACCTACCGCTCCTATATTAACGCTCCGACTGACTACTATCGGAACGAAGCTTTTGGCTACGCACAGTCATTAATGATGTATGACATCAAAGCAATCCAGGAGATGCACGGTGCGAATTACAACTACAATTCCACTAACACCTTTTACCATTTCTCCACCACTACAGGAGAGATGTTTGTTAATGGAGTAGGTCAGGGTACACCAGGAGCTAATCGCATTTTCCGCACCGTTTGGGATGGGAATGGAAATGATAGTTATTACTTCGGTAACTACAATACTAATCTCAATATCGATCTGTCACCAGGAGGATGGAGCGATCTTGATGTAGGGGGAAATTTCCAACGTGCTAATCTAGGTGATGGTAATTACGCTCGGGGTCACGTCTTTAATGCTTTACAGCATAACAATGATAGTCGCTCCCTAATTGAGAATGCCTATGGTGGCACAGGGGACGATCGCATCTCTGGTAACAATGCAAATAATTTCTTGTGGGGAAGTAGTGGAGATGACACACTTGTTGGTGGCTCTGGAGATGATACTCTAGTTGGTGGTGCTGGTGCAGATGTGCTTAACGATGGAGTTGGAGATGATGTCTTTAAATACTACAGGGTTTCTGAAAGTACACCTATTTCCCGGGACACTGTGAATTTAAGTCGAGGGTTTGACATTATCGACTTGTCAGCGATCGATTCTAATCTTAATGTTGCTGGAAATCAAGCCTTCGATTTTATAGGTGCAAGGGCTTTCAATGGTCTTGGGAATGGTCAAGTGCGCTATGACGCAGTAAACAACATAATTCAAGCAGAGATACAAGGCGATCGCAACATCATAGTAGATTTAGAAATTAAATCTTCTGTTTCGTTTACCTCACTCACTGCAAGCGACTTCATTCTCTAAGAGATCGGGTGCGACTCTTTTGAAGTTAAATTTGATAGTTCCTGAAAAATAGTGGAAGTAGTAAAATAAAATTCAAGGGTTTCAGAGCTTTTAATACTCTTGAAGTTGCAAGCAAATACAATGAATTTAATCAGTTTTAGCCAACATTTGCACAATAATTGTAACTGCTGGCAATGACCTCCACAGCTCTGTAGGGACTATCTATTTGTCGCAACTAGTCCCACACCATTTACAACAATCGAAAATTAACTAGCAGGATTTGTGGTAGACCTTGACTTTGTTATCGTTTAGCTAAAGTAGGAAGAGCATTGTCCTCCCTAAACCTATATCGACTATCGCTTTTGCAATTTTGATAACTCGAACCCACCCCACCTAAAATCGAAGAAACGCGGTGGGGACTGCGCTCGACGTTTTGTTCAAAGTGAGAGGTTTGTTATCTTAATACTACACTTCATCTACACAAGTATATTGTGTCGAATCATTAAAATAGGCAGGGACAAGTCTGATTTATGACAAAGAATAGATCTTTTACAACATATTATTTCATTTTTTTTGGTGTTACAGCTTTTATATTTATCTTATTAGCTGTTTCAAAGCAGTTTGCTCAACAAGGATCTCTAGACCCAAACAACGAACATCAAATGACTGAGCGACAAAGATTTCAGTCTAACCGTCAAATATCTTACAAGTTTTCAAGCAATGAAAATGAGATAATTCATCTGTATGCCAAAAAATTTAATTTTGAAGCCCATGTGGAGTTTCCTTCTTCAGTCGTGACCAATCCAGATCGATATGCAGAGTCGATCGCTCACGAGAATAACGGGGCTTTCGATATTACTTCGATCGATCTCGGTGATGCTACCAAATATCTTTTTCAAGTTTCCAGCATACCCGATCGACAATGCCGATCGGACACTACTAGAGCGTGTCAACAGGAGGCTGCAGCACCTGCCAGAGGAAATGTTGCGGAGATTCAACTGACGTTGCCAGGAAGTAAATTAATGCCAGGAACCTATACCTTTGCAAAAGGTGGATCGACACCCAGAGAAGAGATCGTAATTTACAATCGCCAATTATATTCAGACCCTTCTCATGGAAAGTTAGGATGTCAGGCATGGGGCAGAGGGGCGCTGAATGTTAAAAAGGCTGATTATAATAGCAATGGTGAGCTAGAGTATCTCGAAGCAAGCTTCTTCCGAGTGTGCGAGCGAACAGCACCTTTCCCACCCGCATTACCACAGGACAATCTTTTGCAGGTTGAAGCAGAAAATATAAAAAGATACACATATCATGCTTCTTGGCGCTGTCAGCTGAAAGTTGCGGGAGAGTAGTGATTCCCCTGACCCCTCGAAGGTTATATTTATAAAATAAATACATTGGTTGTCTTCTGCCTTCTTCAACAATTACTCCCTAAAACATAATATACGGTCCTGTCATTCCAAATTCCCTTATCTGTTACCAAGGCTTCTAGTTCGGCAAAATATTCTGCTTTTGCTAGGGCTAATTTTTCTGGTGAAAGTTGTTTTAATTGACTTACTAATGGATGGTTAAAACTGCCGTCCCAAGTTTTTTTCGCCTCTTCTAAAGCAATATAATTACCGAGTTGTTCCCTGTGTACTTCTATATTTTTAAAACCTGCTTTTTGTAATAAAGAATAGCATTTATCTTCCGTGCCAGTCAGGTCACTAAATATCAATTCTATCCCGTATCTTTTAGCTACTAATTGTAAAATATAGCCAGCTACAAAAGCAGTTTTAGCGTAAACTTGCAAGCCAATTAATCCCCCACTAACTAAAAAACTACGCCACAAAATTAAGTCGTCTAGAACATTGGGAAACAATGGCAGTGCGGAACAACATAATATGCGATCGAAACTATTTTCAGGAAAGTTTAAATTTTCGGCATCTGCCAACATTAATTCCACATTAGTTAAACCTGCTACTTCTATTTTTTTGCGAGCAACTTCGAGCAAACCAGTGGATATATCGACACCAATTACTTTACCTGTTTTACCGACTATTTTTGCCGCTTCTATAGCTACTAAACCCGTACCAGTAGCAATATCTAAAATATTTTGTCCTGACTGGATTCGAGCGTATTTTATGAGAGTATTAGCTAGTTTGAGATGGAAATCGCCCCGATCGTAAGTTTGGCTTCTGCGATCGTATATTGCGGCTACTTGTTGTTTAAATTCGTCGAGTTTAATTCGATCGTTCATCGCTCTTTTTGATTAAATTACTATTCTTAAGGTAAACGATCGTTAATTTCGAGTCTGTTAAAACCTTGCGAAAGTAGATGTTAAATTATTGCTATTTTAAGATTTTAGAGCAATAAATCTCTGTATACTTTCGGGGAGAGTCCTACTTGCTTGCGAAAAAAAGCCGTAAAATTACTTTGATTAGTAGTCCCTATTCTCAAAGCAATTTCAGCTAAAGATAAATCTGTTTTAGTAAGTAAAAATTTAGCGCGATCGATGCGACATTTAATTACATATTGGTGTAAAGTAATGCCTGTAGATTTTTTGAAAATACGAGAAAAATGATAAGGACTGAGATGGATTAAGTTAGCAATTTTAAATAGAGTAATTTTTGTATCTAAATGGGCATTAATATAATCAATTATTTTCTCTAGTTCGTTTTTTGCCAGTTTTCCTGGAGGACGAGTGATTACTTTTTTGGTTGTGGAATAAAGTTTGACAATACGAGCGGTCATTGCCAAAGCTAAAAAATCCACATAAAGATTCCCCGATAAAAATCCAGTTTCAACTTCTGCTTTTAATGCAAAAGCAATATGTAAAATTTGAGGATCGTAAATTCCCCATTTAGGAATAATTTCAAACTTATTTGTATGGAATGCAGCGCGATCGATTAGTTGAGGATTAATTTTAATTAAAAGAAATTCAGCAGGAGAATACCAGCGATTTAATAAAGAACTGCCAGCAGGAGTCAAGCAAACTTCTCCTGTATTCATTTGTTTGCTCTGTATTTTTTCGCCATTAAATTGCCATTCCATTTTTAACAACTTCTGACTGAGTTGTATGTTAATAATATGTTCTAAGAATTCCAGATCGTCCGGTGATTCTCCAGCAGGCAAATTATACTGTTTGACAAGAATATTTTCCCATCCAGAATCAGCACTGGATAAAACAGGTAAAGAATTAGTAGAGATTTTTTTCACGATTTTAAGCGATTAATAATCTGATTAGCTAATTCCTCTGGAACAAAAGGTTTACTGAGATAGTCTTCTGTACCACTAGCAAAGGCTCGTTCTTTAGTGTGGGAGTCGTCGCTACGATCGCTCAAAAATAAAACAGGCAATTTTCTCCAATGGGGAGAAGCACGCAGCATTTGATATAGTTCTAATCCATTAACTTCGGGCATTTCTATATCTAATACCAACAAGTCTGGACGAACTTTATTAAGAAGATCCCAAAATTCCTGGGGATTATCTGAGGTGGAGATCTGAAAACCCCAAGGCTTTAGTAAAATTGGCAATTGTTTGAGTAATTTTCGATCGTCATCGACAAACATCACCTTAGTTTTTATTATGCCCTTGGTCTTGAGTATTCCTTCTACAGCTTCGATGACCTGAGTTGGGGTGAGTGGTTTTTCTAAAAACGTGTGTCCCCCTCGACGAGTGAATTCGAGACGATCGCTAAAATTGCCTCGATCTGAGATAGCGATCGTCGGTAAGGGTGGTGTTTGACTGGCAAGCTCCTCAATTAATGCTAAACTTTCCGAATGACAACCATTTTTAAAAGAGACTTCGATCGCCATAACATCTGCTATCTTTCGCTCTAGCAAATCTCTAGCAGCTTTTACAGTAGGGGCTGTACTAGTGCGCATCCCATTAGCTCGAGCTTCCTCAATCAGCCGATCGGTGAATTCGCTATCTTTATTGATAATGAGCAATCCTGGCTGAAAATGGGTATTTTCTATCTCAGGAATTACTTCCGTCTCATGTCCTAAGTTATCTAAGAGAGATTCTAATAAATAATATTTAGAGGACAACTCTTCTTCTTTCTGGCAACTTCCCAAACAATAACCTTGTCCGTAAACGGTTTTAATCAAGTCTGAAGGAGCCCCTGCGGCTTTTAATTTTTGACGCAATTCTTTGATATGAGTTCTAACTGCATCTTCTCCTGGAACTTCGTCTGAGGGCCATAAGCGATCTAAAATAATACCAGGACTGAATACTCGCTGAGGGTGAGACATAAACAGCTCTAACAAACCATATTGCTTTGGTGTCAGATTGAGGTTTTCCTCTTTGTAGGTAACTTTGTAAGTATTTGGATGGAGAGACAAACTCCCCCATCGCAGAATAAGGGGTAAGGTCTGGGGTTCTCTACGCAGGAGAGCGCGAATTCGAGCTAATAATTCTTCCAAGTCAAATGGCTTAACTATATAGTCATCTGCACCAGCATTAAGCCCTTGAATTTTATCTGTACTTTTATTTCTGGCAGTCAACAGCAGTATGGGGTTACAGTAGCCTCGATTTCGCAATCGCTGACAAAGATTGATACCATCTAGTTTGGGTAATTGTACGTCTAGTAAAATCAAGTCGTAGGTATAAGTTGAAGCATAATCCCAACCAGCTTCGCCGTCGGTTGCTAGATCGACTGCATAATTATGTTCTTTGAGAATTTCACTTAATGCTGTAGCTACATATTTATCATCTTCAATTAATAAAAGCTTCATTATACATTTTTTTTAGTAACACTGTATTGTTGAGATTCACAGTATTTTTGTGTTTGAGTACATTGTCTCACTATTTATTCTAAATTACAAGCAACTGACCTTTTGGTAAAACTGAGCTATCATAAGCAGTAGTTTTCTTAATATATAGTTATTCAAAGTTATCTCCGAGGGGATAATAATGGAAAAATAGTGAGTTCTAAGTATTTGCCAGAAACTATGGCTTACGTCCAAATTACTCGACAGTGTTGGCAAAATGGTACTCTTGAAGGTAAAGTACAAGCAGCCGCTTACGAGTGGCAATTCCAATGGCGTTTTCGACAGGGAAGTTTGTCAGTTCGACCTTCTTTGGGACGCGCTTTGATAGCTGAACCTTTAGGTCGTTTTTTAGAGCGTTGCGATTATCAGCTCGAACCTGGTGGGAATTACGAGTTTATTTTAAGAGCAAAACTTTAGCTCAACTCGCGAGAAGCCTCACGTCTGTACCACGGAGTGGTCAGCGTGAGATGAATCGCGAGAAATTGTTGTTTATATCTTAAATATAACAGCTTGTTTAAAACTTTAATATATCAATTTTTTAAAGTTAATAAATCTGGTAAAATATAGGTATTGCCTACAAGCTTTTTGAATAATTGTGAGAGTAGCTTACCAGTATAAATTACGACCTAACAAACAACAAATAGAAGTCATTAAAAATTGGCTTAATTTGTTGCGTCGTCAATATAATTATAGACTAGGTGAGCGATTTGACTGGTACAAACAAAACAGAAATAGTATTAATTCTTGCCCTCTTATTTGTCATCTACCACAGCTTAAAGACAACCCCAATTATTACAGTCAAAAGAAAGATTTAATCAATACTAAAGAATTATTTCCTGAATACAATAGTGTCCATTCACAAGTTATTCAGGATGTTATCAAAAGAGTTAAATTAACTTTTGATAGATGGCTAAAAGGAGACAGTAGCGGTAAGCGATCTGGCAAACCAAGATTTAAGGGGATGGGTAGATATCACTCCTTTACCTACCCTCAAATAAAGCAAGACTGTATTAATGGCAAAAAAATAAAGTTGCCCAAGATAGGGGAAGTAAAATTTATTCAACATCGACCTATTCCCAATGGTTTTAAGATTAAAACTGCTACTATAATACGAAAAGCTGACGGTTACTATGTCATACTTTCTCTTGAAGATAAATCAATACCATTTCCTGATGTCAGGATAGTTCCCAGTCCTGATAATACTATCGGGATTGACATGGGATTAAAGTCTTTTTTAATAGACAGTCAAGGAGACGAGGTAAAAATACCTCAATATTACCGTCAAGCTCAAAAACAACTAAGAGTAAAACAAAAAGCTGTATCAAGAAAAAAGAAGGGTTACAATGATTCTATTTTTTATAAAGTAGCCCTTTTACGATAACTTTATTACTTCGCTTATAACTTAACTACTATGAAGGGCTACTTTATAAAAAATAAATACATCCTTCGGGAAGTAACAGAAGAAGAAAAGCTATTAAAAAACTGGCTAAACGACATCAAAAAGTAGCAAATACTAGAAAAGATTTTCATTATAAAACAGCTACTAATCTACTAAAGAAAAATGATGTTATAGCTCATGAAAAGTTAAATATTAAAGGTTTGGCTAAAACTCGTCTATCGAAAAGCGTAAATGACGCTGGTTGGGGACAATTTCTAACGATACTAGCAAGCAAAGCTGAAAAAGCTGGCTTACTAACGGTAGCAGTTAAACCTCATGGCACTACTCAAGAGTGTAGTTGTTGTGGAAAAACCGTCAAAAAGCGGATGCGACCCAGCTCGAATTCACTTCGAGCTGGAACGCGCACCAAGCAAGCGTTATCCGATAGATGGCATTCTTGTCCTCATTGTGGATTCTCCGCAAACAGGGATCTCAATGCCGCGATAAATATAAAAAATAGAGCCGTAGGGCATTCGGTTCTTAAAGCTCAGCGAGTATCCGAAGGGTTACCTGGAGTTGCTGAGAAGCCTACACTGTATACGTCAGTATCAGTGTAGGAGTATGTCACAATATTTATCCACTACAATTACGCGCCGCCTTGCTGCTCCTGTAGGGAGCGCATCTTTAAAACTATACGGTTTAGTATAAATATTCCCAACTTCCTTTGCATCCCTTGCCTTCCCAAATGAGCGCGCCGCTACGCGGATCTGGCTTGCCAGATCGCCAATTACAATCCAACCATACTATCTTGCTTCAATACTTTGCAGCCACAGATCGATCACATTCACGTTGTCGAACACGCGTGAAACTTTTTCACTATGTTATTCTGAACGATCGTCTTTTTAAAAACTATACTGTTTAGTATAAATATTCTGTACTTCGCTTGCATCCCTTGCCTTCTGAGATAAGCGATCGCTTATAATCTATTGTTATGGCAAAAAATGAGTCACAGCTACACCCAGCCACGGGGCTATTTTTTCCAATACTGGTGCTACTTTCTCCTGTAACTGTTTAGCAGCATCTACAGTCTTGCTAAGTTTGTTAATTTTACGGGTGATACCCTCAAGGCTATATTTGACTTCTTCTCTATCTGGTTCGTCTTCTACTAATTCACCCTCGATCGCTTCAATATCTCGTTTGATATTTTTACTGTCTTTCAGAGGGATTTGAGTGGAGGCGATCGTATTCTTTAGCTGCTCAAATAAATCTTGTATTTGTTGTTGGCTTAAATCTTGTATTTGTTGTTGGCTTAAATCTTGTGAATTAACTGGGGAATTAATATTAGCTGAAACCAATTCGCTTAGATCTCCTCCAGTTATACCAGTAATTGAAGCATCTTTTATGTCAGTAATTTTCACTCCTTTTATTTCATCTCCTGCCACGGCTTTGGCCTCAACAGTAATGGGTTTACTAGCTAAAAGTTTAACAATTTCCTTCATATCTGAATTTTGGGTTTTATGAAGTTCTATTATTTCCTTTTCTTTATCTAATAGATTAATCCTATATTCTGCTTCTAAACTTTTCAATTTAGCATGATGCTGAGCCTCAATTAGTTTAAGTTTTTCTTCATATAATTCTTTAGCTTGACTTTCAATTTCTCCTCG
>JASJDA010000434.1 GCA_030065755.1 Prochloraceae cyanobacterium
CTTTCTTACTCTTATGGCAAATATCTCCCGCTCGCTCTATAAATTATCCTAACTTTACAAGTCGATCGAGTGTTGACAATTAGCGATCGCTTCCTAATACACATTTTCAGAATTCTGTCAATGCGAAACTCCTAGTTTTTTTTTGGGAGCTCTTCGTAATTTTTATTATTTGTAACAACTATAGTTTGACTTTATAAATAATTATATCTGTTACAAGTTAAAGAATAGGTCTGCCGGTCGAGGTCTGCGAGGGTCTACGTTTATTATGTACTTGTAACAAGTATAATTAATTTATTTAATGAATTATAGCTGTTACAATTTAGAAAAAAGAAGCTGAGATCCTATCAATTCTCTTTCCGCACGTCAAAAAGCAATATGCTCTGATTACGTTTTTGACCTAGTACTTTGTCAAGCTGGAATTGAAAGATACGATCGAGGAAAATAGTAGAGAAGAAATTGGGTTGGAGAAAACTTGGCTTTTATGCCGAAAAAAAAATATATTGTGACGCTTACTGACGAAGAACGGCAATACCTGGAAAATTTAACCAAAAAAGGGAAAACCTCTGCTTATAAAATGAATTATGCGCTAAATTTTATTACTAGCTGATATAAACTCTGTTGACGGCAGGTGGAAAGACGAGGACATCAAAGCTGCTCTAGGAGTTAGTGTCCCAACTATTGAACGTGTACGTAAGCGTTTTGTAGAAGAAGGTCTAGCCGCTGCATTGGCTAGAAAAAAGCAAAATCATCAGAGGATTCCGCTCTTAGATGGAGAAAAAGAGGCTCATCTGATAGCGTTAGCTTGTAGCGAACCACCAACGGGTCAGGGACGCTGGAGTTTGCGAATGTTGGCAGATAAAATGGTGGAATTAGGATACGTTGAGACCGTATCTCATGAAACCGTGCGACAGACTTTAAAAAAAATGAAACCTTACCTTGGTTAAACAAAGCATGGGTAATTCCTCCAGAAGCTAATGCCGAATTTGTTTGCTCCATGGAAGATGTGCTTGATGGGGAAGAACTAGCGAAGCTGTCATCAGAGGCCATCTAGATATTTTGCAGCTTTCAGTATTTGAAACAGTTAAAATAGTTTTTAACCAATAATCGCTGTAGCCTTTACAGTGTATATTGTTTAGCCATTTAATTACATAGATCGAAATCCCCGATTTTGCAGAAGCTGCAATATTTACCAAGGTGCGACCGCTCAATTTTTGCCTTCTGAAATGCTTATAGAGTAAGCGTTTCGACCTAGAGAGTCGGTTCAGTAGAACTAGTTGACAAATTGCCCAGAATATGGACTTAAAGGAAGCGATCGGTTAAACTGAAAGCCGGCAATAAAGGTTTTTTCTCTATGCGTCCTCCCCAATGGCATCCTCCGATTAAATTGTCGAACAAAGAAAAAAAAGTCGTCAAGCGTATCCGCAGAGCTAAACTATTCATTTTTTTGCGGGAAGTGCGCTCGCGTTTTGTTTGACGAAGAATTTCAAATAGAATTGGGGACAATCTTTAAGGATAGTACGGTAGGCAAATCGCCAATTCCCCCAGCCCCTTTGGCGTTGGCAACAATTTTACAAGCCTACATGGGAATTTCAGATGATGAAGTCATCGAAGAGCTAGAAATGGATAGACGGTGGCAATTAGTCTTAGACTGCCTCGATTGTGAGCAAGCTCCATTCAGCAAGGCCACCCTGGTCAGATTTCGCGCGGGGTTGATGGCTAAAGGCTTTGATCGTCGTCTGATTGAAAGAACAATAGAAATAGCTCATCTCAAGAAAGGATTTTGCCCACGCTACTTGAGAGGAGCTCTCGATTCTTCTCCCTTGTGGGGAGCCGCGCGAGTAGAAGACACTTATAATCTCTTGGGTCACGCTTTACGCAAAGCCTTGACGGTGATTGCCCGTTTCTCCCAACGGGAGTTAGAGGCTGTAGCGGCTGAAGCCCGTGCCGAAATTGTGGCTTCTTCAAGTCTCAAAGCCGCCTTGGATTTGGACTGGGATGACCCAGTTGCCAAGGCGCAAGCTTTAGCTACCATCCTTCAAGCCCTCGAACAGGTGGAATCATTGGTCAGGGAGCATCAAGATCTCGATGAAGCAACTGTTACTGAGGTCAAAGACTATCTCAATATTGGACGACAGATACAAGCTCAGGATGTGGAGGAGGCTGCTGATGGCTCCCCAAAGCTTCGTAAAGGTGTAGCCAAAGACCGTCGCATCTCGATCGAGGATGGGCACATGCGTCACGGACGTAAAAGTCGTAGTAAACGCTTCGATGGCTATAAACGCCATGTCCTCAAAGATTTAGACTCAGGTGAGCGTCCGAGCAGTGGGAATTACCCCAGCCAATGCTCCAGAAGCTTCTGTCAGCGAAGCGATCGACGCCGACCTCCAAAAACAGAAAGTGGTGCTTGAAGAGTTGCATATTGACCGAGCTTATCTCAATAGTACCTTAGTTCGGAAGCGAGCCTCAGAGTTGAAAATTATCTGCAAAGCTTGGCCTGTACGTAATGGCTCGCGCTTTCATAAAAGTTCTTTTACTCTGAACTGGGAATCCAGTTTAATTTATTGTCCCAATCAGGTAGCAATGCCTTTTACTCCAGGAAAAGTGGTGCGTTTTCCCCGCGCTATCTGTGCTAAGTGCCAAGGGATCGCGCATCAAATGGGTGAAATTCTTGTCAGATAACGCTTTTAGTTGAGCAAAAATTTGATACTAGTTTTTATTAGCCAGGGGGCGATCGAGACGAACAATAAATCAACGCTTGTTAGCATTCGATACCTGAAAAATTTTCATGGCGATCGGGGCGAGCCCGATCGTGCAGGCGCATTATCTAGTTAATTTAATTAAGATAAGAAAAATTAGCCAGCTAAAACTTTAAGCAAATACTTCTCGTCCCAACCAGCAGTCTTTCGCTTATTTTTTATTCCTAATTTGAGAGTTTTTTCTTGTTTTAAAAGATTTAAAGCTATGTGCCTAATAATAGCTAAATTCTCAGGAGAATTATCTTTTCTAATTCGGGAAGCATCTTCATTAAAACTTACATCTAAAACCCAATGTAGTTGGTTCTCTATTCCCCAATGTTTTCTAATAGCTTGAGCTATTGATTTGTGATTTTCACCATCTATACTACTAATAAAATATCGTCTTTCTAAGGTAGTTTTCCCTTTCTCAGTTCGTAAATAATCTACAAAAGCTATTGACTTTAAACCCTTCCATTCTTCATGAGGAACGATTTCTTTATTAATATTAGTAAGTATTTTACAATATCTTGTTTCCTCACGACCGTGTTGATCTTCAGACAATCGATATTCCGTTTTTATTAAATCTTTCATTCGATTACTGACAGATGGTTTAAATAGTTTTTCTACTCGCTCATAAAGACCACCTTGGTTTTTCTTTAAGGTAATTACATAGTCAGCATCTTGGTCAATAATTTGTTTGGTTATCTTTTTTTGACATCCGATGGCATCAATGGTAACAATACATCCAGAAATAGATATAACTTTTAGAAGTTCTGGGATAGCAGTAATTTCATTTGATTTACTATCAACTTTTCTTTGTCCTAAGACTAGACCATTAGTTGTAGCCCAGGCACTCACCATATGAATAGCAGATTTGTTTTTACTTTTATCGTAAGAATGTCGTAAAGTTTTCCCGTAAATCGCTATTACCTCTCCCAAAGTAATCTGACTAATTGTCTCAATCCATTTCAGAAAACATTGCTGTAATTCTTCTGGATTTAGTAGGGAAAACACTCTAGAAAATGTATCGTGAGGTGAAAATTATTATTTTTAATAAGGAAGTCTTCAATAGCAGTAAACTTAATGGACTAGCGACATAATTATATAGAAAAGACTTCCTTATTAAAAATAAAAACATCTCGTGGAATAGCATTTGGTAATTCTAGAAACTTTTTAAACCATTTATACTTACAATTACCAAACTGTTCAATATCTGCCCAACCGTCGGCACCACAAATAACAGCACAAATAGTAATTGTAATAATATCGATTAATTTATGGCGTTTACTTCTTTCTATTCTCGGATCTTTTATTTCATTAAAATGGTCAGCAATCGTTACTTTTGGTCTCAGTTTCATTTATTAAAAACAATCTTTTTGAAGATTATAGCAGTTGGGCTAATTTAATTCCTCGATCGCCAGTTTAATCCCTCGATCGTCAGTTTAATTTCTCGATCGTCAGTTTAATTTCTCGATCGTCAGTTTAATTTCTCGATCGCCAGTTTAATTTCTCGATCGCCAGTTTAATTTCTCGATCGAGGCCAACTAAATACATAAAAGCATCATTTTGTCAAGAGCCTCAAGATGCGATTCCCCTTGGTGCAGCCTCAGGGTAAACGCATCTTAATTTAATTGACAAATTTCTGATTTTGTATATCAATTGGTGAGTTTTAAAATGCAGTTTTCTGTGCCAAAAATGACAGCGATCGAAGTCAAAATAAAACAAAAATTTTATTACCAGGATGTCTCCGCAGTGCGTATCGACATCCCCGCCCCTTACAAACTAAACGGTTTAGTTCGCAAAGGAGGGAGGGGAGAGAACTGCGTCCTCTCCCCCGTGTATTATTTTTAATTACGATCTGATTGCTTGCGCCAACAAAGTCAAAATTTACGCTAACAAAATGGGTAGTTTAGTAGCCTAAACGTGTATTTAGTTTTTTTTCTTGGGAATCGCTAATTAATAATTAATTACCCTCGAACAAAAATCATTTTAAATATCGGATTTAGTGGCAGAAGTTTTAAGAATTTTAACTAAATAATCATTATCCATTGCAGCACGATAACGCTTCATTTTATTGCTATCTTTAGTACTTTTTTCTTGGTTTAATAAATTCAATGCTAACTTACGTAACAGAGCAAAATTTTCAGGAGCATTGTCTTTTCTAATTCTACTTTTATCTTCTGAAAAAGTTACATCTAAACTCCAATGAAGAGTATTTTCAATTCCCCAATGACTACGAATACTTTTCATAAAAAGTTCAGCATCACTGCTAAGTGAAGAAATATAAAATCTGACATCAGAGGTGGTTTTATTCCATAATTGCCTTTCACTTAAAACCATAACTACTGTTTTTAATTCTTAATTCCTTCCATTTATTTTGATTATGAAGAGTCGGTAATGCTGTAACTGGAACTGAATAAACTTGGCGCTTTTCAATGCGGTGATAGTCCTACAATGATTCTATTTTTATTAAAGTACCCATTTACGATAACTTATATACTTCGCTTTTAACTTAACTGCTTTATAAGGGGTACTTTAATAAAAATAAATATATCGTTCGTCCAGATTCTACTTCCTCATCACAACTATATTCGATTTCAAAAAACTCATTGTTTTTAGCTTTTTCAAACCATTCTTTTACTTGTTGATGAAGTTTACTCTGATTAGCTTTTAGTGCTAAAATATAATCAGCTTTTTTGTTGATAATTAGTTTAGCAATCTCCTTTTGAGTTCCCATTGCATCAATAGTAATAATGTTTCCCGCAATATCGATACTTTCTAGTAAAGCAGGGATTGCTGTTATTTCATTAGATTTGCTATCAACTTTCTTCTGTCCTAAAACTAATTTATTATTGTTCGCCCAAGCACTAACGATATGTAATGATTTTTGAAAACTATTACGGTCATAAGATTGTTTCAAAGTTTTTCCATCAATTGAAATAACTTCTGCTCCCAATTCCTGAACAATTAAATTAATCCAACTAGAAAAACTTTCAGCAAATTCCTCTGGATTTAATCGCTGAAAAACTCGGCTTATAGTATCGTGAGAAGGAATTCCATTTGGCAATTTTAGAAATGTTTTTAACCACTGTTCTTTTGCTTTGCCATAGGTTTCAATCGCTTTCCAACCATCCGATCCACTTATTACTGCTAAGATAGAAATAGCAATAATATCTATTAACAAATGGTCTTTGGTTCTATCTATTCTTGGGTCTTTCAAATTTTGAAAATGAATTAAAAAACTATTTCTTAAAAAGATAATATTATCATTATTATTTACTTCTTTTTGATTCCCTACGGAACTAGGAGCTAAAGCGATCGCCATTAATCTTGAAAAATAAAAATACTACTATAAATTTTATAACAAACCTCTACTATAGCATATTTCTGGAAAAATTAAGATGCGTTTACCCTGATTAATTGCTTATACATACTTACCTAAAAAGCCACATTTAGACTTAGAACCAAAAGGGTTGCCGAGAATGAAATAGCTCTGCATATCGCTCCACTAATACTGCTCTAAATGTCTTCTTAGTAACTTTTTCTCCTAATCTTTGAGAGAGTAAATTCCATAACCCTGAACCAATAACTTTGGCA
>JASJDA010000435.1 GCA_030065755.1 Prochloraceae cyanobacterium
TTACGCCTTTAGGGTAATTAAATATCTCCCCTCGCCCGTCTTTTGCTGTTATTTTAAATCCTTCAAAATCTAACACCATTTGATATTTATTACCTTCAGCTACCCATCGACTGGGAGAACCTTCTAATTTCTGGAATTTTCCTAGCTTCCAGAAAAAGTCATTGGTTAATTTATAAAATTCTTTAACTCTTTTTGCTTGTTCAAATCGAGCCGATAATCTAGCAAAATGTCCCACACATTCTGATGATATATTTTCACTTATTAGTTGATTTTTACCCGAATTATATTGATTATATTTTAAGAGGATTTCGTTAGACTCCCTATCTTTTATTACTAGAGTTTTTCCGATACTTAAGTCGTATTCATTGAGTAAATTTGAAGCTCTAATTCTATAGTTTTGGCTGTCAAATATTGTTTGGATATAAGGCGATTTACCTAATTTATCTCCATGTCTATCTATAGCTATGTTAGCTGTATTAATTACGTCAGATATCTGCTTATTCTTCAGAGCTTTAGCTTGGACTTCTGCTTGTTTTTGTGCTTCTAGTTCGGCTGCTCTTTGAATTGACTTTTGACGAGCTTCTTCAATTAACTTTTGAGCAAATTGTTCTAACTGTCTTCTTTTCTCTTCTTCAAGCTGTCTTTTTCGAGCTTCTTCTCTTTGTTTTCTCAGTTCTGACCTTTGCTTATTAATTCGCAGGGTCTCTAATTCTTTTTCTGCTTGTATTTGATGGCGGTTAATATCGAGTTTAATTTGTAGTTTGGCTATCTCTGCGTTAACACTGTTGATTCGCTTGTATTCATCTCCTGTGGCTGTACGAATGCCTTTCTTCTCCATGGCCACTACCTGCGGTCCTAGATGGATTTGAGGGAGGCGCTCGATTCCTTGTGCTTCAAGAGTTCTACGATCGATACGTTCAACTTTACCAGCTTTCTCCAGAGCAGCATTAGCGTAATCTTGCCATGCTGAACGTTCTTGAACTAACAAGTTGGTTTTGGCTTTCCTATAAGCAAAATCTGGTCGCCATGCTTTTTCTTTGGTACTAGCGAAGCCTTCCCCCTCCAGCTGTCTGGTGGTAAGCATAACGTGAAAATGAGGATTGTGGCTGTCTAAATCGTGAAAGGCTACATCTGCCACCATGCCTTGACTTACGTACTGATTTTGAATAAAGTTCAATCCTAGTTGTATTTTTTCATCTCGGCTTAATTCGAGAGGTAGGGCGACGTTAATCTCTCTAGCCAATTGGCTATCTTTTCTCCGTTCCGCTGCCTCCACTTTATTCCATAAAAGTTGACGATCTTCTACCCAGGATTTAGCATTTTGAGGGGCTAAGATTTGGCAGTGGTCTGCTTGCCCTTTGTAGCGATAATCAAAGGTTTGTTTAGTACGTTGATCATAGATTTTTTCTCTAGCTCGATAGGCGGCTGATGCGGTGGCACTCTTTCCCCCACTGCGAGAAATTATTTGAGCTGAGAAGTGATAGATAGCCATTAATATTAACCAGCCATGATCGTCACATACCAGATCCGTATTTGGGGTTCCAAGGGGTGACACCCCTTGGCGCACTTGTCACTGAGTGACATATAAGTGCGCTTTAGCATCCTTACGTCGCTAAAGATTTCGTGTTTATATGCTATCATACTTACAAATTATTCAATTGCTGTTGCTCTTCGTAAGCTATCGCTTACTACGACCTAAATGATTGGTTGATACTCACCTGGCTTCCAGAACAAGAGAATTAACAAAATTGCTAGGAATTAGGTATATTTGATTCAAAGATGGTGTAGCGAGCTTTACCTGATGTTTTAGCTTCATACATAGCTGCATCAGCATCTCTAAGAAGCTCTTCTATACTTGTGTAGTTACTCGTACTCTGAGCAATGCCAATACTGGCTGTAACAAATACGTCCTGTCCTTGGAGCTGAAAAGGTTTTTTGAGTATATTTTGAATTCTTTCAGCAATAGATGTGGCATTGTTGATATGTTTGAGGTCTTTGACGACGATCGCAAACTCATCTCCTCCTAGTCGAGCAAATGTATCCCCACTACTCAAGCAAGGTTGGATCTTATGAGCAAAGTTTATTAAAAGTCGATCTCCAACTAAATGCCCTAGAGTATCGTTGATTTGTTTAAAGCCATCTAGATCTATAAACAGGACAGCAAATAAGAAATCTTTGCCTTCTGAAACAAGTTTAAACAACTTATCTAGCTCTTCTAGAAAAAAGGAGCGATTTGGCAACCCAGTTAGCTGGTCGTGCAAGGCTTCGTAGCGTAATTTTTCTTCCATCAGCCGAGATTGGGTGATGTCAGTTTGAGAGCCAGCAATTCGATAAACTTTTCCCTCGGAGTTTCTCACTTTAATGCCGTTACAAAGCATCCAGCGAGAAGTCCCGTCTTTGGCTAACATCGGATAGCTAATTTCAAATTGGCTGATATGGCTTTTGAGATGGTCGTCAATTTGTTCCCTGAGTTGTTCGACATAGTCGGGATGTACTAGCTTGAACCATTCATCGAGACTATTTTCAATCTCTTCGTCTTCGTAGCCTAGCATTGATTTCCAACGCAAAGAAAAATAAACCTCGTTGGTTATGAGGTTCCAGTCCCACAGTCCGTCATTAGCAGCACGAGCAGCCAGAGCATATCGCTCTTCACTTTCCTGTAATGCTTTCTCTGCTAAGTATTTCTCAGTTATATCGCGAGCTAAACAAACTATTCCTTTAGGATTGCCACTCTCGTCAAGAATAAAAGAGCTAGAAAAGGCCACAGGAATTTTTTGGCCTTCTTTTGTCAGATAAGTTGTCTCGTAATTGCCCAGAAAACCTTGGGGAACTGAAGGATCGATTTTCAGAGAATCATCTGATAAGATTAATTTTATATTTTGGTTAACTAGTTGGGCTTCTTCATATTTTAATAGCTTCAGAGAAGAGTGATTTACTTTTTGGATAGTTCCGTCAAAAGAAATAACAATCAAGCTATCAGTCATTGAAGCAAGAATGTTATCGATATAAGACTTAGATACAGTGCTTTTTTCAATGGAACGAGATACAGACAAGCCGAGACCGAGAGAAATTAACATACTGATTAGGGAAAAAGAAATCATTAATAAATCGTCATTTAATATTGATTTATTAATTTCTTCTGCTTTTTCTTCCATTTCTTCCAAAGCATCATTTTGATATTGCATTACTAATGGCATTAGATGTTCCCTGACATGTGGCTCTAGCTTTTCTTCTAAAAATTCATAAGCTTTTTCCCGATCTATTTGACTGATAATTAAGTAATTCTCGAGCATATTTTGATAAGAAAAAAAGTTTTTTTCTATTCGCTCTAACCATTCAAATTCTTCTATTTCTTCTTTTTGTTTTGTTAGTGATTCTGTTTGTTTTTTACTCTTTTCAGGAAACTGCATGTAAAAAGCTGTAGTTTTTTTTGTGAGTAACAAAGCTTTTTCAAATCTAGATAACTGTTCTTGAATAATTCTCTGATTTCTAATAATTTTTTCTCGATTGTGCGAATCATTATTATTTAACACTTCTCGATCTATCTCTAGTAAAACTTCTTCAGAAGATGCTTGAATTGATTGCAAAGACTGAGTCATATCTTTAGCAGCTTTAACTTCAGACAAAGAATTTTGAATAACATAATTTGTATTCTGTTTAATCCCTGAGTTAATGCGAAAAGAGGCGAAGCCTAAACCTCCTAATAACAAAGAACTCCCCAGAAAACTTAACAGCAATTTTCGGTGTGTTTTCATTTATTGAAAATTTATTAAATAATAATTTAGTCTTTATTAAATATTATTTAATAGCTATCCTATCGACCAGATGATTATTGCTTAATTTCTCTTCTCATTTATGGGCTAAATAGCTGAAAATTTATTAACGAATCTGGCTTATTTCTTATAGCTAAAGTCAAAGTTTAAAAAGAATTTATAATTGTATAAGTGCCTGAGCAAAATTAATTGTACATTTTAAATTCCCCAAACCCTTGATATGAGGGCAATTTGCAGATCGGGAATATACAAATAATTTTGCTCAGGTACTTAACCCACTTCTGTCACTCTGGGTTGAAAGCCTAATTTTTCGTGGGCTGCATCGACGTTAACTCGTTAAATCAACCCAGAGTGACAGAAGAGAGTTAATGCTGATTATCCCACATTTAACTCAACCCCTATACTTATTCCCTTCTCACTCTTGGTGCATCAGGTGTGCTATTTGAGCGAGTATATAAGTTAATCACTCTTAATTTACTTACTTTTCTAAAAGTGCATCCCTATTCTCAAAATAATTTCTCTTGATTTAAAAAAAATTTAGTTAGCAGGGGGTGACTGCTGCCAGAGTGCTTTGGGCGATAACTTTTGAGGTCAACAGGAATTTAGCTTGGATCTGGCTAACAGTAATGTGCGCGACTATACTGCTATTGATATTATCTTGACAGATAAAATACCATCTATACAACACTCAATCGCCTGTTAATAAGAGCTCGTCATAGTGGAGAATCAAACGACTATAGAGGAAATCTTTCGAGAGAAAGGAATTAATTATGAATTACGTGGTTGCTTTTACCTATGCCTTATAGAAGGTCGGCAGTTTTATTATTCTCCTCAAACTGGAAAGTGGAGAATGAAAGGAAGGAGAGTTTGGCTATTAAGCAATTCTCCCCTAGAATTTATTCGTTTCGCTATTGATTATATAGCCCCAGGTTCTCAATCTTCAAATGCTCAACAGCAGCAACAAAATTCTAAAAAACAATCTTCACGAAATAAAAATAGACAACAGCGAACTAAAGCTAATTCATCTAAACAAGAACGTAAAACCGGAAAAATCAATGAGATTCGAGAGGAGTTTATAGAACAATTTGGTAAGCATCTTGAGAGGCAAAGGTCAAAAAACTATAAAATTATTTGGATTTGGTACCGTTTGCTTGATGATTTTATGCCCACACCATTAGAGATTTGCTGGTTATCTGTTGTTTTTGAATATTCTCCTTGGTGGGCTGTTCGCCAAATAGAAAGTATGTACATAGTTGGCGAGCGCGAATCAATCTTGAACGTGATTAAAAAGAATCAAGATGATTGGCTAAATTATTTTAATAACCGTTGGGGTCAACATCACGAGTCTACTAACGATCACGAGCGCCATCGGCAAAGCCGAGAACAAAGCCGAGGCGCTCGTCAGGAGTACCGAGAGCCAAAAACTCACTCTACCCATTCTTCGGCAAGAGTTTCATCTATCTATCAGTACTATATTGAATTGTTAAAGTTAAGTTTTCCTTTTACATTCGATGAACTCAAAAGTGCATATCGTCAAAGAGCCTTAGAAACACACCCAGATATTGGAGGAACAGCAGAAGCTTTCAGGGAAGTCAATACTGCATACGAATTTCTTAGTAGTACAGCTTCAAAGTAACCTAGAAGACTAGACTCTGGTAAGCATAAAAAGCTTTATCTATCCGTTGCTCGACGAGCGAGCAGTACCATAGTGCCCTATGTCGGTTGCTCTGGTTTTCGTTTGACCCCAATCAAATCCCCTAATTCATTAGTAACTATTTCAAAGTAGTTAGAACTCCAAATTTCAGCAAATTCTAGGGATAAAATAGCCTCTCGCCTTGTCTCGTCGTTTTTTAAAAAAGCATTTAATTTTTCAAGCAGCTCATTTTGCCTTAACAACTCTTTGGAGCGCAGCATTTTCCTTTGAAGTGCTGCTATTCGAGGATTTTTATCAAATTTAAAACTCTCTGGCTCTAACCAAGGATCCTCGAAGGTTAAATCTTCAAAATCATTCTGGGGCTGGGGATGCGGCGAGGGCGAGGGCGGTTCAAAGAGCGCTGTTTGTTCTTCCTGGTCTAATGGCTCGGACGATTCTAGATCGTCCTTGGGTGATAATGGCTCCTCAGACAGCTTTTCAATAGGCTTATCGGTGTGAGACTCAGATGACGATGATAATCGCTTGCTTGGCGATTTACACCCCGATAGAGAGGCTTTTTTCTCAGTAGGTGCGACTGGGGGCAAAACGTCACCTAAAATTTCCTTGGCTTCTTTAATCGCACGATCGCCCGTGCTGGCTTCTTCTTGAATATAATTCGCTGCCGCCGCTGCTTCTGGTACCGTGGGGTATTCTTTTTCATTCATCCATGTGGGAGCTGCTGGAACTGATACCCCAAGCTCTTTGGCTTTTTTCACCTCTGCAGCTCGTAATTCTACTTTTCTGAGGAACTGTTTCCAGTGCTGGAATGCTTTTTTAGGGCGCTCCAAAACGTCCAAGGCTTTTTCTAGCTTCTGCTCGTCGGTGTCGTGTGGCCCTCCCAGTTGATACTCAAGATACTGTAAAAACAGAGGATAAGGTTCTCCTGGGGTTACTTCCCACTCAGGCT
>JASJDA010000436.1 GCA_030065755.1 Prochloraceae cyanobacterium
ATTATTTGAACCGATACAAAAACAAAAATTTGCCATAAAAGTCAAAATCACTTCAGATCGAAGTAATAACATTCCCATTAATCAATTAGCTAAACAATTAGTTGTTCAACTTCAAGGCAAAACAAAAAAAATTATCATTGATTCACCTGAAATTATTCCAGAGCATCAATTTTTTACTGTTAATTACCAATTAAAATATCAAGATTTTCAGGATAACTTGACTGGTTTTTATGTCAAGCTTTCTAATATAACAGACAAAGATTTTATTGGTCAATTATCGATTCAACTCTGTTTTCATATCAATGAAAAAGAATATAGCAATACAGTACTAGAGCAACAGCTAAACTTATCACCTATCTTGAAAATTTGTCGTATTAATACTGCTAAAGAAATCATTGAAGGAAATACGATATTTAAAATAGCAAATCCACCAGAGCGATCGGGAATGAGAATTACAGAATATTTATGGTCTCAACCCTATAGTTTTCAAACTTTTACAGCTCCTAAAATTCAAGAACTACAGCCAAAGATAACTGCGATTATTGAAAAAATAGAACTTGAAGCCACTGTGGAAATAACAAAGCCCAACCCAGTAACCAAAGATGTTCTGAATAAAATCATGGTTCGCCTCAAAGACGAGGTTTCTGATTTTCACTTATTCACACCAGAAACTAGCATTGACATCGACAATAACAAAATTATAATTAAGCGTTCCATCTATTACCAATATTTCCTGCAAATTATAGATAAATTATCAGTTACGATTAAAAGTCTCAATGATGTTGCTGTTGCTGGAAAAGTAACTGTTGAAGTTTATTTAGAGATTAATCAGCATTTATCTAATTATCAATTATTAGAAGAAAATTTTAATTTACTAGCAGTTCTTCCTGAAAATATTTTACAAATTTGTAGCGAAAAAACTGGTACAGGAGGAATCGACCAAGGTAAAATTCCCACTATTTTAGGAACAAGTATTCAATCATTTAACTAAACTGGAGGAGAAAATAATGACCGATTTCATTAACTTTGCTACCGAACGTCCTAACTATTTTCCAGGTCAATATCTACTAGAAGATGACTTTGAACTTCAACATAAATATTTGAGCGATCGCCAAAGCTATCACAATCATAGTCTTCATGTTTCAGGAATTATTGAAGGGCTAGAAGTTGAAGTTACTCCAGACAAAAAAGGTGTACTGATAAAATCTGGCTCGGCAATCAATAATCATGGACAACTTATTGTTTTAAAAAAAGAAGATACTACTTTTAATAGTGAATTTTTCAAATCTCAAACTATTCAGAAAGGTGAACTTTATATAAAATACTCTGAAGATAAAAATGCTAAACAACAAGAAAATGTTGCCGATAGTTACACGCGCTGGATAGAAGAACCTATTTTGAAATTTGCGTCAATTGCCCCCGCTCCTGATAAGTGTGTAAAATTAGCAATACTGACAATTAATAGTACTACTGGGGTTATTAGTCTCGATCATAAGATTCGAGAATATTCGGGTTTGTCTTTACCAAACTCTGATAGTAAAGCTTTGACTCTTCGTTCTGGGGGAAATGCAAATCCTAACTTAGCAGTTTTAACGGGTAGTTTGAAGATTGAAGAAAATTTAACAGTAGAAGGAACAGGAAAATCTGAATTCGCTGGCAGCTTAACAGTTAATGGTGCTGTTCAATTGGGGGGATTTACTGATAAAGATCAAGATGAATGGCCTAAATTTACTTGGTATTGTTACTGTACGTCCAGGGAATTTAATTGGCACAGGAAAAGATCAAATTAACCATAAACTCGTCTGTGTGGATGGCGATGAAAAAAAGGTTATTGTCCCTGGTTGTCCCTACGTGACCCCCCAATATAGTATTCCAGGAGCAGGAATGCTCTCCATTACATCTCTTGCGGGTAATCAAAAAGCCAAAAAGACCAAGTCTGGTGGTAAACCTGTATTACTTAAAGGAGCATCCTTCCAAGCCAAATTTCAGGTGATGGTTCCCGCACAACAACCCTCAGCCCCTAGTCCCATTCCTGATGCTACCCCCCAATACTCAGGTACTGGTACATTTATTACCACGAATCTAAAAGTTAAAGGGAAATGAAAGAACAACTGGAGAAACGTTTAGCAGAACTGAAAGCTGAATTTGAGTCGGGACAAAAGGTAATGGCTGATTTAGAAGCTAAACAAGCTAATCTGCGGGATACCTTACTGCGAATTAGCGGAGCAATTCAAATCCTGGAAGAAGAAATCAGCAAAGCCAGTCAAGAATCAGAAAACAGTCAAGAAATTGAAGCGATCGAGTTACCGAAAACACCATAAAATAAGTTTATCTTTCTGTCAAAAGAAGACTCTCAGCTATGCTGGTGGGATGAATTTTGAACAGTGGTTAATGGTTTACGAAAATAGCTCATTCATGGTAAAATTTTTCTATGAAACAGCTAAGAGGATTTAAGTACAGATTTTACCCGACTTCGGCGCAACGATTAGATTTGGCGCAGATGTTTGGCTGCATAAGATATGTCTATAATTGGGCATTGTCTTTAAGAACGAATAGTTACTACCAGGATAATGTACCTCTTAGCTATACTGATACATCTAATGCTTTAACTAAGTTGAAGAAAGACCCTGAAAAACCTTGGTTAAAAGCTGTTTCATCTGTACCATTACAGCAAGAATTGAGACATCTCAATACTGCGTTCAAAAACTTCTATGCTGGTAGAAGCAAATATCCTCGATTTAAGAAAAAGAGCAATCGTCAGTCTGCTCACTATGCCCCTAATGCCTTTAAATGGAATGATGGCAAATTAACCTTAGCTAAAATGTCTCAGCCATTGAAAATTAGGTGGAGTAGATATTTTACAGGTGAACCCAAGAGCGTAACTATCTCCAAAGACCCAAGTAACAGGTATTTCGTATCATTCTTAGTGGAAGAAGAGTTAGATACTTGGAGTCAAGGTAGTGATCAAATTGGAATCGATCTCGGAATCAAAGATGTAGTTGTAACTAGCAACGGTTTTGCTTCTGGCAATCCCAAGCATTATCAAAAATATCAAACTAGATTAAAAACACTACAACGTAGATTAGCAAAAAAAAAGAAAGGGTCAAATAACAGATACAAGGCAAGGTTAAAAGTGGCAAAGCTTCATGCCAAAATAGCCGATTGCAGAAAAGATTTTTTACACAAGTTGAGTACAAAATTAGTTAGTGAAAACCAAGCTATCTATACTGAAACTCTAGCGGTAAAAAACATGATGGCTAACCATAAATTAGCTAAAGCCATATCTGATTGCGGTTGGAGTGAGTTTTTGCGTCAACTGGAATATAAAGCTAAATGGCACGACCGTAAGATTGGTGCAATCGACAGATGGTTTTCATCTTCTAAACGTTGTAATCCATGTGGTCATATTTTAGACAAGCTTCCTCTTGAGATTAGAGAGTGGACTTGTCCAAGCTGTAACTCATTAAATTTAAGGGACAAAAACGCAGCTTTAAACATCTTAGCGGTCGGGCAGACCGTGTTTGCTTGTGGACTAAGCTCTGGCGGGGATGAGTCAAAGACTCATCTAGCTATCTTGGGTTGAATCAAGAATCCCCCGTCTCCGACGGCGGGAGTGTCAAAAGCTAATAATCGACTCACAAAAATCCAGTTTAAGAACCCTTGAAATACCCATAAATTGCTCTTAGCAGGAGATGCCCCATGTATCGCCAGCAAATATCCCGCAAGACTTCCCCCTCTTTCAATAGAACAAACGTAAGTAACAACCTGGCACCAAGTCCGAGTTACGAGCCATTATCTTCGGTGGTACAAAGGGCGCAACAAGACCCCGAAAATTTAAGCCTAAAAGAGCGACAGCAATTAGAAATTGCTATAGGCACAAGAGCAACGCGAGAGATTTTGGCAGGGGAGCAAGCTTCTTGGATTCCTGAGTTTAAAGGAATTTCTGCCCAGCTTGGACAGGATTCTGGTCATCTCGACGAACCAATACAGGCAAAGCTAACGGTGGGGCAACCAGATGATAAATACGAGCAAGAAGCGGATCGAGTAGCAGATCAGATTATGCAGATGCCAGATCCAGAAGTGATGGCAGAAGCTCAATCTAGCACTTCTTTAGAAATTCAGCGGTTGAATCAGAACAGTGATGAAGAACTGCATCGGCAGCCTGAGGAGGATTTAGAAGAGCAGTTCAGGATAGAAGAAGAGGAGGAAGAAAAGACTATTCAAGCGAAAGAGCAACCAGGGCAGACACCACAAGTGACACCCAGTTTAGAGGCACGATTGGCAGCGAGCCGTGGTCAGGGAGAACCTTTGCCAGAGGAGACACGGGGCTTTATGGAGTCAAGGTTTAGAAAGGATTTTAGTTCCGTGCGGATACATACGGGTAGTGAGGCAGCACAGTTGAGTCGAGAGTTGAAGGCGCAGGCATTTACCCATGGGCAGGATGTATATTTTGGAGCTGGGAAGTATAGTCCAGAATCGGTAGAAGGGAAGCGGTTATTAGCGCATGAGTTGACCCATGTGGTGCAGCAAAAATATACTACGAATCAGTATCAGTTACAGTCACTTCCTGTCGAAACTCGGGTTCAGGCAAAACCTCAGGAATCCTTACCTCAAAAAGGCTCTTCCCCTAAGAATAGTCCTTGGAATCGAGTTTGGATCGGCTTGCCTGGAATAATCGGTGAAGTGGTTGAGGCAGGTATAACTGTTCGCATCTTCAAATCCTACAAGGAACTAGGTGTCAGACAGAAACCTGAAGATCGAGCTTATGCCTGTGGTCGATATAATGTGTCTGCCATTCAAACGGTAGTTAATAAAATGAAGTTGATAGCACAGAAGGTTGCATACTTCAACAAAAAAATATTAAAAAGTAAGATGCAAACTACTCTCGTATTGATTGATCCTGGTGCTGCTGAAACTGGTTTTCGATTGTCTAAAGGTAAAGGGTTAATTATTTTAAACCAAAAAGACTTCAATAAAGGAGCTTACCTAGACTATATTGCTCACGAAGCAAGTCATGCTATTTTTTCGCCTCATGGTGAAGACTACAAAAAACCTAGTCAACGAGTTCCAGACTCATTAGCATTACATATTGCAAATTTGTACGTCCAACTTAAGAACACTAAAAGAGTTCCCATACCATCTACAAAGTTTACTAAACAAAAACCACCTTTAAAAGTTAAAGTTAAAGATATTGGTGAAACAGAACCAGTTGGTTTAGTAATGGTTATGGATACCTTATGGAGTGGTCAGGGTGGACATCCTTGGCATGGAGTAGATGAATTTTTCGCCAGTGCTTACGCCGGTTTTTTGCAGCAACCTAAACTACTACACCAAATTGTTAATCATTACAAAAAAACTGAACCAGCGATTAAACCTCTGGCAAATAAGCTATTCAAGCTGCTAAAAATGGTAGGAAAGCCAGGAGAACTTAAAAAATTGAATAAACCCAGCCAATCTCAAGCAGTTCAAAAGGAATTGACTGGCACTGGCACGATTCCACGTCTAGATGAAATAATTGGCGTTCACCCATATCTACTTTGGCTGGACAATCCCTCAAAGATGCCTCTTGGTAGCCAAAGTTGTCCCTCAAAGTTACCTCAAAAATCCTCTCAGATCCCAGTGGAATTGCAACTCTCTTCAATATCTGGAACTACAGACACAACGCTTCAAATGTTGGCTGAGCAAACACTGGTAGCAGATAGAGTAAAACATGCAGTGCAACGACACAGCTTTTCTGAAGGCTCTACTTTGATACAGCGTAGTGGAGCAGTTAAACAGAAAAAAAGAATTACTTCGGTAACACCTTATTATGTCTCCTTTGTCAATGCCAAAATTCCAGAAAAGCCAAATCATTCTTTTTCTTTTTCAAGCAGAAAAGGTGCAAACCGAGCTGGGTTGACTCAAGTGAAAGTTCAAAAGAAATTAAAATTCTTTTGGGATCGTGGAGCAGCAAGACCAGATGGTAAAGTCCCATTCTTTGCCCGTTCTGTCAACATTTTTTTCAGACTAGACCCTATTGAGATTTACGTTTCTTCAGACTATGCTGAGGGTTCTTGTCCTTATCGAGCAACCCTAGAACATGAAAAGGAACATGTAAAGTCTTTTATTAAGATTTTTCATTCATACCGCGATAAGTTTATCAAAAAAATTTACTCAATCTCTTTCCCTACCGAGGCTTCACCTCTGTGGTCAGACCCAGGCAATCTATCGACAATACAGACATCACTTGAGAAATTAGTGGTTCAAGCGATCAAAGATATTGCTAATGAATTAAACGCTGATATGCGGAAAGACCGAGCTGCAAAAGATAGTCCATCTGCCTATGAGGCTGTGCATACTCAATGTCCTCCCAA
>JASJDA010000107.1 GCA_030065755.1 Prochloraceae cyanobacterium
GTTTTCATTTACAGTGGCAATATCAAAAGCAGGCAAGAGGTGGACGTGGGTTAAACCCGCTCGAGCCAAATCGACGAGGTGTTTCATCCCGTCAGAGAGTTCGGGGCGATCGTTTTTTCCGTCGTAGGTAAAGGCTTTAAATTTACCCCGATGTTCTGGGGCTACGGTTTCGTCTTCTCTGCTGAAGTCGCGCACGTGTACTTCATATACTGCCATATCTTCGGGAACGGTAAAAGTGGGTTTTTTCAGAGAATCCCACCCTGCTGGTTGGAGGCTCGGATCGTTATAAAGATCGACAAATTGACTGCGCTGGCTGTTTTGAGACAAATTTACTGCATAAGGATCGGTAACGATATTTTTCTCGATTTTGCCAGTGCTAGGCACGTATACTTGCACTTCGTAGAGATAGTATTGTTTGTCCCAATTGCGATCGCCTTTGATGCTCCACACCCCCGTTTTGGAATCAAAAGACATTGGAGTTTGAATCGAAGTTGTAGCGGGGTTAGCATCGGTAAAGCGATGTAAGGTAACTGTTTTAGCCGTAGGTGCCCATAATTTTAGTTCGGGGGTCTGGCGATCGTAAATAACTCCCAGATTGCCCGAGTAGCTGTATAAATCGTCGAGAACTCCCTGAATTTGTATTCCTGTAGTGTCAACCAATTTGCCAGAATTGTCGTAGGCAGCAATTGCCACCTCGCTTTTGACAATATCGGGAATTTGTGCTGAGGAATCTTCAGGAATGCGCCATTTATCGTACCCATTAATATTCGGGAACTTGCTATAGGAGCCTGGTTCGACTTGACCGTTGAAACTGAGTGGAATACCAGAACCGCTTTTAGTAGGAACGGTGAGATTTCCTGTAGTGTCGTAATGGAGTTCGTAAGTAGCCGCTCCGTAACTGTTCCAAGCGACGATATTTTTATCTAGCCAAAGAGCGCGGCGATCGGCACTGACATTTATTTTTCCGTTGTTACCCTCTTGCCAGATAGTAGTTGAATCGGCGAGATCGGTGCAGTTAGCGGTGAATTCGTATTTCCCAGGATTAGGGGAAATAGTTGCTTTGTATTCATCATTATTTCCCTTATCCCCGTTGTAACTCATAGTGGTTTCCGCAGGTTTTTTCCAAGTTCCTCCGAATTTTTCCACTTCACTCCAGAGCAGAGTACAAGTAATGTTATTATCTCGTCCAGGTCGATCGGTTATACCTTGTTTATAGGCTTGAATGTAAATATCGAATGAGCGAGCATTAGGGATGTTATTCTCCACTCCACCTGCGGGAAACATATTTCCCGTCCATAAAGATGGGGTGGCTGCTAGGGCAGAATTAAAAGGGCTGTCAATAATTGTAGTTAAAACAAATAGTGTAATTATCAGCCCTACTATTTTTGTAAGCAATTCTCGATTGAGGAGACTGGGGGACTGGGGGACTGGGAGACTGGGGTAAAGGTTTTCTGTCTGATAACTTAGTTTTGCAATTAAAACTTTAAAAGAATTTTTGAAACAAGACCGATTTTTTTCACCCATCAATCTACCTTGTATTAAAACAAATAAGTCGTTTTAATCTTAATTTATTCTTGGCAATTTTCTACAATTTTTTTGTTATTTTCTTTAAGATTTTGACAAAGTATTTTTATGCACAATCAAAAATTATAGCTTAAATTGTATAAAATGTCCATAAAATAATTGTGGTTTTAATTTTCCTTAATTGAGTGAAGTGTCATTGCTAATTTTTTGGGATAAGAAAAATTTAAAATTAAATTTTTAAAATCAGTATTTGTATGTTAATAATGTAAATGAGCAGTTTAAATAGCTCCGAAAGTTTATCTTCGATCTGTTCGAGTATCTTTAATACAGAAAATAACTGATGTTCAGCTTAACTAGAAAGGTGTTAAGTAGCAGAACTTTGTTTAAAAAATTGCTACTTCTCTGTATGAGCTTGATGTTTTTTGTGATTTCCCTAGGAAATACACCAGCTTGGGCGTTAGTCGATCTACAAGCACAGTATCCAATTAATAATACAGACGAAATAATTAATAACGTACCTACTGGAGAAAGGTGGATAGAACATCTAGAAGAAGATCTTCTACCTTTTTGGACAATGGATACAGCTCTTGGCGAGCCAGTAGGGAACTTTCCTACTTACAGATGTAATGACGGTTCTTTACCTGATTTCGATCGTCCGGAGAATCTTTGCGAAGAATTAAAAAATCCAGTTAATGGCATTGTCAAACCAGAAAGAGATTATGTAAGAGCGAAATCGAGGCAAGTATTTGCTTATGGTGTTGCTTATAACCTAACTGGAGATGATAAATATTTTGAGTATGCTAAGAAGGGCGTAGATTATTTACGAAATCACGCTCTAGATCTAAAAAATGGAGGAGCATATACTTATCTAGATGCAGAAGGTAATGGACAACCATCAGTAACAAAACGCATTAGTCAGGATATGGCATATGCTGTTTCTGGTTTAGGTTATTATTACTATTTGACCAGAGATCCTGACGTTCTAGAAGATATTATCGCTCTCAAGGATTACATTTTTAACACCTATTACGACAAAGAATGGGATTTAATCGCTTGGGCTAAAATAGATTATACAGATTATGAATATTCTGACGGTAGGAAAGAAAAAGTTAGTAGCGAACAAAGAGAATTGGTCTCTCAACTAGACCAAGTCTACGGATATATGCTGTTGCTCGCACCTATTCTACCCGAACCTTATCAGTCTCAGTGGAAACAAGATTTGGTGCATCTTGCCAAAATCATGAGCGAACAATTCTACAGTCCCGACAAAAATATATTTTTCGGAGCTATAACCGATTCTACAATCAAGCATTTAGGTACGGAGCATACTGATTTCGGTCATTCCATTAAAACTTTGTGGCTGATTTATGAAATAGGCAAACTCACTGGAAACTACGATCTAACTTTATTTGCTCAAGAAGCAGCACCAAAAATCTTAAAGGAAGCTTATCTAGAAGATGGTTCCTGGGGACGAAGCATAAATCAATACGGTCAGCTAGAAACAGATAAAGAGTGGTGGATCTTAGCTGAATTGGATCAGGTAGCGGCTACTTTTAGTTTAAGAGATCCATCTTACGCTAAATATCTGACAACTACCTATCCTTACTGGTTTAAGTACATAGTAGACCACGAACACAAAGGAGTTTGGCATTGGGTAAATGCCTCTAACAATGAGCCTGACATCCGCTTTCCCAAAGAACACTCCTGGAAAAATGCTTTTCATAGCTTTGAACATACAATGGTAGGGTATTTAACCGGACAGGAAATTCACAATAAAGAGAGCAAATTGTATTTTGCTTTCCAAGAAGTTCCTGAAGATAAAACCCAAATTCGCCCCTATATTTACGCGGCAAAGGTTAAATCAATCAAAGAATTTCCCCTAGATATTATTCCCAATTCCACCAAGCAAGAAGTGACTTTTGCCGAAATTCGCTAACAACTAACACTAACAGTAATTGACTGGTTTATAGGTTGTTTTTTGACAATAATGTCAAAAAACAACAGTTATTATTTCATACAAAGGAGAAGCTCGTGGCAAGACCCAAAAAAATCGCTATTTTAATCGAATCCCATTACGACGGCAACGAAACTGCTGCTTTTGAAACTTTTTTCCCAGTAAAGGAATATGAAATAATATTAAATTACCATAAAATGGTCGGAAAGGGTAGGTTAAAATGAACAAAAAAAAATCTTATAGCGAATATCTTAAAGAACAATTCGGAGATCTAATAGATAGCATAGAACTCGAAGAATTGCAAAAAAAATTCATGAAAAATCGTTGGCTGGATCAACTGGTTTGGCTAGAAAATAAGGCCAATAAATGTCGCGATCGATATTACAAACTGCGAATGATAACAATTATCGGCGGTGTTATAGTTCCAGCATTAATCACCAGTACAAATAGTGTTAATAATAGCAGCGTGTTGATGTGGGCAGTTATTATTATTAGTCAAGCTGTTGCTATTAGTGCTGCGATCGAAGAATTTTTTAAATATGGGGAAAAACACAGTCAATATCGTAAAACAGCAGAAAATATGAAAAGTGAAGCGTGGCAATTTTTTCAATTAAGTGGAGCTTATAAGAATTTTACAAGTCACAGAAATGCTTACGCTGATTTTGCGCAAAAAATAGAAAATATCCTTCAAGATGACGTGCAAAATTTTATAGCTCGGATAATGCAGGAACAAGAAAAAGAACAGCAAGAGAAATCTAATGTTTCTAGCACCACAGTTGTAGCCCTCGATCGACAAAATCTCCAAAAAACTACTAACTAAGTCTGCCAATAATCAAACTGAGTAGTATCTATATGTTCAAAAGTGCCTCCCTTTTCGCTTATCCGCATAACCATATCTTCAGTACCCCCAGGACCATCTCCTCCTTTTCCATTCCACAAAACAATCAGTCTTAGCTTCTCTATTCCGTACATTAAGGCTGAATTAAGACTCCAGCAGTTGTTACGCGCAAAAGGATTTTCTCCTGGAAGTACTTCTGTGAGATCTTCGGGCATAATATTGATCGTGACTTGAGGATGGTTTTTAATGTTATGAAAACGCTCTACCCATTTATCCCCAGCATATCTAACTGATTCTTCAATGAATCTAGCTGGCTCGAAAGGAAGAAAAACTATAGCGTCTATATTGCGTAGCAAACAAGCTTCTAAAAAAAGAATATCACCTCCACAGGCAATTCCTGGAGCAATAGCCAAATCTTGAGCAGAAGCTTGGAATGTATCTAGTATTTGCTCGATTTTTTGACGCGCTTCTGCTTCCATTGCTTCTGGGAAGCGAGGTATAGGGCGATTTTTTCTGTCGATCGTGTGACCTGAAAACAGAAAAACTCGGGCTGGTTTTTTGTCTGTCTCAATAATAAAATCGTTTTTTTGTTTTTCTAATCTATTCATCACAAAGACGGGAAGTGAAGGAACCTATTATCTTAATAAAAAACAGGGAGCATTCAGTAAAATTTACTAATTCAATAATTAGATATAGATTAATTAGGCAAAATCACGGAGGTCAATTTTTAACTTAAGTTCATAATATAGTAATGTCAAGCAGGATGGTTATTGATTCTATTGTTTGCATCGAAAAAACCAAACTTCAGAACCTAGATCTTAACCAAAAAAAGAGCGCGATCGAATATTATGAAAGTCAGAAATTTTCTTCTAGTAATTAGTACAATAACTTTTTTTCTATTCTTTCTGCCACTTGAAACTGTCATAGAAGAGCTTTTGCTCAAAAATCAGATGGACAAGCTGGAAGTTACAGCAGAATGGCTAATAAGTATCAGCTTATTAGTAGGAGCTTTATGTGCTATTTTCGCCATTTTTCTTTATCAAAACCAACAAAGCTGGAAGCGGATTGAATTCGCCGCTCGATCGGTAAAACAATTTAGAGATAGAGAAGAATCTAAAAAAGTTATATCAATCTTAAAACTTGAAGAATATCTGAATTTTACAGGGCAATCTTCCAATGAGGAGCGAGTTGCATTTAAAGTTAACGATCGCTTGTTGCGTAGGGCTTTAAAACGTCAAAAAGAGATGGTCAAACTCGCAAGAGGATTCGATGATTTCGATAGATTTAAAGAGAGTAAAGCTCCCCAGACAATATGCGATCGGGAAACAATAGAAAAATATCAAAAAGAGCATCAATACGCACTAATATTAAGATCTTGGTTCGATCGATTTTTAGATGGTTTGGGATATTTTGAAGAAGCGATCGAGTCTAACTTAGTTAGAGAAGAGGAAATTAAACCTTATATAATTGACTTGATTGAAATAATTAGCCGCAAAAAAACACCTCAAGGTGGTTCTAATTTCTACGATACCCTCTTCAAACATATTAACGATTCTGGCTATAGCAAAGTAGAACAATTATTGAGCCGCTACAAATGCCCAATAATACCTCCACCCTACGAGCGTAAAGATTTTATTCAGCTTATTCACCCAAAACCCTTACTCAATCGACTTAGCGAGCTAGATAATGAGAAACAAAAAGAATTGTTGGTTTCGAGCTTATCTTTAAGCTTGGCAAAAGCCTCTTTTTTAGCTTATGAAGATGAAGAATATATTGGCGATATTGTCGTCAAAAGATGGAAGCAACAACAAGAAAATGAGGAAATAGAAACTCTCGACATGGATGATTTGGAGTATCTCGATAAGATTATCTATCGATGGAACTATGAAGACAATACCAAAGAACAAAAATCAGAAAAATGTCAGTCATTTAAATATTTTTATAACAGAAGCACGGGGATACAGGCTTTTGCTTTCCAACAAAATGGAGTAATTATTTTATCATTTAGAGGAACGGACGTAGAACATGAAAAATTACGAAATTGGTGGACAAATATAAATGTAAAAACCGCTCCTTTTAATAGTGAAAACAAGCACGACAATAAAATTAAAGTTCATCGAGGATTTCAAAATGCTTGGACGAGCGTAAGAGAAAAAGTTTTTGAGCAAATCGATCGATGGAAACAAAGTGAAAAAATCAGGGAGATTTGGGTAACAGGTCACAGCTTAGGAGGTGCTTTAGCAACTTTAGCAGCAACACAATTAAAGGAAAATGAAACAGAAAAGGATATTAAATATAAACTTTGTACCTTTGGTTCCCCCCGCGTAGGTAACGGCAAATTTGTCGATTTCTTTAACACATTAGATATAGACACCTATCGCTACGTTAACAATAACGATATCGTCCCCAGAATACCTGGAAATATGAGAGTATTGCGCAACCTATTTAGTGCCGAATACCAACACGTTGGCGATAAATATTACATCAAAGTTAACGGAGAGATAATCTTCAGCCCAAATATCTTACAAGAAGGTTTCGATCGCATCTTGGGTTTAATTAAGAGTATATCTGAACCTGGGATTGACATTATTGAAGATCACAAAATGGTGTTCTATATTAAAGCAATTCGAGAACAATGGGCAAAAAATCGGAAAGAATATTTGTAAAAAGATTGAAATAAACTTTGAAGTTTAGAAAAACTTCTAGTCGAGGAAACGCACTGCCTTTCTGGCAGTGTTTTAGTTGATTTTAGCCCGATATATCTTATTTTACGATTCTAAATTGAGACAATTATAAAACATGGAAAATTTATTTGACGTATTTATATCATACGGACGCAAAGATAGTAAAAATTTTGCCATTAAATTACACGAAAAATTAACAGAAATGGGATTAAGAGTTTGGTTCGACCAAAATGATATTCCTCCAGGGGTAGATTGGCAAAATCAAATCGACGATGGTATAGAAAAAACTCACAACTTTATTTTTATTGTCGCCCCCCATTCAGTAAAATCACCTTATTGTCGCAAAGAAATCGAGCTTGCTTATAAATACAAGAAAAGAATTATTCCCCTGTTGCACGTCAAAGCAGACGAACATTGGGAACTAATGCACCCCTCAATTCAAAAAATAAATTGGCTTTTGTTTCAGGAAGAAATTAACGATTTTGAAGATTCGTTTTCTCGCTTAATTAATGTTATCAATAGTAATAAAGATTACGTCCACAAACACACTAAAATATTACTTAAAGCACTAAAATGGTCGCGCCATAAAAAACCAAATAATTACTTGTTAAATGGAGAAGAGAGAAAGACAGCGCAAACCTGGATAAAAACCAGATTTTTAGAGGAACAAGCCCCCTGCGAACCCTCAGAGATTCATTGCGACTATATTGGCGAAAGCATGAAAAATGCCAATAACTTTATGACCGATGTATTTATTTCCCATGCCTCACAAGACGTAGAAATAACCCAAAAAATTGCGAATACTTTGCGGCGAGAAAGCTGGACTACTTGGATTAGTAAAACAGATATCAAAACAGGCAAAGATTTTCAACAAGAAATTTATAAAGGCATAGAAGAAGCAGATAATATAGTTTACTTGATTTCTGAACATGCTTTGCGATCGAAATATTGTCAACAAGAAATAGAATACGGATTAAAACACAATAAACGGCTCGTACCTCTCTTAATTGATAAAATAGCTCTAGAAGAGATACCTGAAGAAATACGTCATTTACAATATATCGACTTTACCGAACATCAAGATTCAAAACAATATCGCGATAGCGTCAATAAATTATTGCACAGTTTAAAAGAAGAAACTTATTATTACAAACAACACAAACTTTCTTTAGTAAAAGCTCTCAAATGGGAAAGAGAAGACCGCAATCCAAGTATTTTGTCTAAAGGTCACATTTTTGAACAATTTGAATCTTGGCTAAAAATAGCTCGCAACCGAGCAGAACATCCGCCCCTACCAATACAAATAGAATATATAGAAGAAAGTAGAAAACAAGCTGCCGCATCCATTCCCGAAGTTTTTATTGCTTATTCTCGTGGCGATTCTGATTTTGCACGTCGCCTAAATGAAGCCCTACAAAGACAGGGTAAAAATACTTGGTTCGACCAAGAAGATATTAATTCGGGAGCAGATTACGAAGAGGAAATTAAAACAGGAATAGACAGCGCAGCTAACTTCTTATTTATTATTTCACCTAAGTCACTTGAATCTCCTTATTGTGTTAAAGAAATAGAATACGCTCGACAGCAAAACAAAAGAATAGTTACGGTACTCTACAAACCAGTTTCTGCAGAAAAATTACATCCTGCATTAAAAAAGAAACAGTGGCTCGATTTTAATCAACACGATGGCGATTTCTATGCTAATTTCAGCCAACTAATTCGCACTTTAGATACGGATAGAGAATACGTTCACAATCATAATAAATGGTTGCACAAAGCCAAAGAATGGGAAAAAAAAGAAAAAACGAGCGATTTATTATTGCGGGGACTAGAATTATCGAATGCGCGAGAATGGTTAGAGCAAGCAAAAACAGAAAATAAAAAACCCGCCCCAACAGCCTTACAGAATGAATTTATCTGCGCTAGCGAAGAAGCCATTCAAGCAGCAGATCGCGCCGAAAAAAAACGACAAAAACAAAAACAATTTTGGCAAAGATTTGCCATCGCATCCCTTTGCGTAGGCTTAATAGCTGCTCTATTTTACCAGAAACAGGCCAATAAAAGTAGAATAGAGGCCCTAAGACAAAATATAAGATCTTTAAGCGAATATTCTCAAACACTTTATTTTTCCGATAATAAATTAGATGCCCTCAAAGAAGCACTTATAGCTTGGCAAAAACTACAACAACTCAGCCAAAAAGAACAAAAACAAAAAGCTCTCGATCGACAGGTAAAAGTAGCTTTAAGACAAGCAGTTTATGGAGTGCAAGAGTCAAATCGTCTCGAAGGACATAAAGATACGGTTTGGTCGGTTGCAGTCAGTCCCGACGGCAAGCTAATAGCGTCGGGAAGTGGGGATAATACTGTTAAACTCTGGAACAAAAATGGTTCCTTAAAAGAAGATTTAAAAGGACATCAAGGCACAGTTTACGGGGTAGCTTTTAGCCCTGACGGCACTTTAATTGCGTCAGCAAGTGCAGACAACACCATTAAACTTTGGAATAACGAAGGCAAATTTTTAACTACTATCAGAGGACATCAAAATACTGTCTTTGCAGTAGCTTTTAACCCTAATGGTAAACTTCTTGCTTCAGCCAGCGCCGACGGTACTGCGAGACTTTGGAGGAATGATGGCACTTATCTAGAAACTATTGGAGAAAATAACCAAGAAAATCCCGTCCAAGTTTTTGCCATAGCTTTTAGTCGCGACGGCAAATATATTGCCACAGCTGGTGCTGTAGCTGGTACAAACAAAATGCTTCGAGTATGGTCGATTTCGGAAAAGCAAGATGGGAATTTAACGGTTAAATTACTCAAATCTTTTCCCCAGAATACAGAAACAGATCCAGATAATAGCTATAATTTTACCTCAGTAGCTTTCAGCCCTGACGGACAAGATCTCGTTGCGGGAACTACAAATGAAAAAATCAAGTTGTGGAAACAATGGCGATCGGATAAGGGGAAAATCGCCGAAATCAAGACACATGAAGATGCAGTCAATACCGTAGCCTTCTCTTCTAATGGGAAATTTATAGTTTCTGGGGGCCAAGATAATACGATCAAATTCTGGAGGTTAGACGGAACTTTAGCAAATATGTTTTCTGGGCATACCGATGGAGTGCAGACAGTCGCGATCGCACCTGAGAGCAATTTTCCCTCCGACAATCCTCCATTCGTTGTCTCTGGAAGTTTCGATCGAACCGTCAGAATTTGGAAGTTAAACGATCGATTCCAAACAACCCTTTACGGACATCTCGATGGAGTCACAGCCCTAGCTATCAGTACCGATCTAATCGTTTCTGGAAGTGAAGATCGAAACCTTATGCTTTGGCAGCGCGACGGCACTTTAGTCAAAGAAATTAAACGAGCGCATAAAAATACCATTCAAGGGATAGCCATAAGTCCTGACGGAGCTTTAATTGCTTCGGCTAGCAAGGATAAGACGATCAAAATTTGGCGACGCGACGGTACTCCAGTAAAAACTCTCCAAGGTCATAAAGATTGGGTTAGTTCGGTAGCTTTTAGTCCCAATAACAAATACATTGTCTCTGGAAGCTACGACAATACAGTTAAAATATGGAAACTTGAGGGCAATTCTTGGGAAAAATTTAAGAGCATTGACGGCAATAGTGACAATATTTTTACTGTAGCTTTTAGTCCTGACGGCAAATATATTGCTTTCGGAGGTGAGGACAACACCGTAAAACTCTGGAATTTCCAAGAGGAAACTTTAAAAGATTCTTTTTGCAACGATTGCAACGGTCATAAAGGTTCGATTTATGCAGTAGCTTTTAGCCCCGACGGCAAATATATTGCTTCTGGAAGCGGAGACAATACGGTAAAACTCTGGAAAATAGACGGTACTTTAGCAAACACTCTCAACGATACCGACGAAGAACATCAAAACTCAGTCCGTTCGGTTACTTTTAGCCCCGATGGCAAATATATTGCTTCTGGAAGCGGAGACAAAACCATGAAAATTTGGAACAAGGAGAACGGCCGTTTAAATACTACCCTCAAAAAGCATACTGATAAAGTCAACGCAGTAGCTTTTAGCCCTGACGGCACATATGTTGCTTCAGCCAGCCACGATCGAACGATCGTTCTCTGGAAATGGAAGCAAATTCGAGATCTTAAGTCTCTAAACTCCGACGGTTGTCAGTGGGTTGGAGATTACGTAAAGAATAACGAAAAACTCCTTCCTAAGATTAAAAACGATCTTTGTCAGATCGGGACACCAAAAAGATAGATGATAAATATTGAATAAGAAATAACAAAAATACTATGAGCCCTGACTTGCAACCTACAGCCAATTTAAAAGTCGCAATTGAACAACGTCGCGCAGCTCGTTCTTTTCGTCCCGATCCTATTCCAGACGTGATTGTAGAGGAAATTTTTCGCTTAGGATTGCGATCGCCATCAGGGTTTAATTTGCAACCCTGGCGTTTTATCGCAGTTACAGAGCAAGCCAATAAAGAAAAACTCAAAGCTTGTGCTTTCGATCAGCGTCAGGTATCAGAAGCTCCCATCGTCTTAATTTGCTGTGGCGATCGACGAGTGGCTGAAAAGGATTATATAGAATCAGTCATACAACTAGGTATTGATGCAGGTGCAGTTAACGACAAATATGCCGATGTTATGCGCCAGTCTATTCCTAATCTTTTTCAAAATAAGCCTTCTTTTGACTCATTAGAAGCTTGGACAAATCGCCATACTATGCTAGCTGTTGCTCATTTGGCGATCGCGGCTAAGGCATATGGAGTAGATACTTGTCCCATGGAAGGATTTGCTGCTGCGAAGGTAAAAGAAGCCTTTAATATTCCCGATGAGGTAGACGTATGTTGCTTGTTACCTATGGGATATGCTGCTGAACCTTATAAAAAGTATGGCGGACGCTTTGAAATCGAGCGAGTATTTTACAAGGAAAGTTTTGGTGCATCTTGGTGAATATAACTTTACTCTTCATCAATTTGCTCGATGCAAAGAGCATCCGCTTCGTATTTACACAATCTTATAACTAACCCTCGAACTTCAATTTTTATTGATTCGTCGATGAGGTCGTAGCCAATAACTATAAACTCAGTTCCTGGGGTTAGACCCATCGACAGCAATTTTCCTTTATACCCGCCTCGGACAAAATCATAACCGACTATCGACCCTTTACTACCGATTTCTAAATCTTTTAAGTACGTTTTTATCCTCATTTGTTGTTCTCTCTCAATTAGTGCTGTGGCTTATCTTCATCAGAGAAAGTCACTATAATGTTTCGCGCAATAACTGCACCTAGACCTAAAAGCCGACCTCCAACAATAACGGTGACCGAACCACTTTTTGTAAGGCTTTCCACTTGCAACTCTATTCCTGGCTTTAACCCCTGACTGGCTAAGAAACGGCGCATTTCTTTTGTATCTTCGATCGCGATCGCTTTTACTCTTTGCCCTACCTGAGCTTCAGATAATAGGGAAACTGCTTTGAAATTATTGCTAATATTTATCTTTTCTCGCTTCGGTTCTAGATCCGAGCCCCCAACAAAAGTCAGCTTCCATCCTTTGCCATCTCCTCGCGATCGTTGTTTGTGCTTCATTATCTCATCTGTACTTACTAAAAATCTTTATCATTTATAATAGTAAATTTTATTGAGTTTACTCTATTGACAAAAATTTTTAACAAGATTGAAATTGTTATGGTATTTTGACAAAAAAAATTTTATACGATCGGAAGTTAAAGCGTAGAAACCCTAGATCTACCTCTTAACAAATTCGTAAACCCACTCAATACGCAAATACTTTTGCAAAAGTTTCAGCAACTCATCCTCCTCAATGGGTTTTTGCACAAAAGCATCACAGCCAACAGCATTACTTTTTTTCTGCACGATCTCAGAAGTGCTAGCAGAAAGACTAATAATCGGAGTCTTGTGAAACTTTGGCATCTGTCTTAATTCGAGAACCATTGTCAGACCAGTTTTGCGCGGCATGAACATATCTGTCAAAATGAGATCGGGAACAACAGAACAAGCCATTTCTAATCCTTCCTTACCATTAGATGCTTCGGTAAGCTTAAAGCCTAAAGGTTTAAGAAGAGCTAGTAAAATATCGCGATTTTCTTGGCGATCGTCGACTATGAGGATTTTATGTAGATCTCTTCCTTTGTAACCGACCACTTGACGGTCAGACTGTTTTTTGCGGCTTTCTTCTAGGATATAAATCTTGTTAAAAATGGCATCAAACCAAAAAGTAGAACCCACCCCTAAGTAACTCGACACTTGAATTTTACTTCCCATCAATTGAACTAGTTGAGCAGATATAGATAAACCCAAACCAGTTCCTTGCGCGCGACGAGAAACTTCCCCTACTTGTTCAAAGGGTTGGAAAATTTTCCCTAACTCAGAGGGAACAATACCTACCCCCGTATCAGTTACCTCGAAGCGGATCTTAGTTTTAAGGGTGTTAGGTGCAGTGGATTTTGTTAGATTAATTCCGCTGTAACCCCTAAACCCTTCGATCTGACGATATATCTCAGAGTCTATCTGAGTGACTTTGAGAGTAACTTCTCCCGAATCTGTAAATTTAACTGCATTACTTAAAAGATTGAGTAAAACTTGTCGCAATCTCGTCTCGTCTGCTTCGATCGAGCTTGGTAAATTAGGTCCTATTTCACATTTAAACAAAACCCCTTTTTCTTTAGCTCGGAGCTCGACAATTCCCACTATCTCTTCGATAAAAGTAGATAGGTGTAGGGGGATGGGGTAGATTTTCATCTTGTTAGCCCCCATTTTAGAAAAGTCTAGAAGATCGTCGATCAGGGTCAATAAATGGGCTCCACTTTGCTTAATAATTCTCAAGCCAAGGATTCCCTCGGACTTAAGATTGCTATCGCGCAGGAGGATGTTTCCATATCCTATGATGGCATTGAGAGGGGTGCGAAGTTCGTGGCTGATGTTGACAAGAAACTTGTCTTTAGCTTTATTGGCGGTTTCAGCCGCTTCCTTGGCTTGGGTCAGTTCGCGAGTGCGTTCTCGAACTCGGTCTTCTAAGTCGAGATTTGACTTTTCTAGAGCCAGATTGACTTTTTCTAGAGCAGAATAAGACTTTTGCAATTGAATAGACATCCACAAGTAGATAACTAAAGCGCTGGTAGCTATTAATCCGATCGTTAGAGTTAAAATTGCGCTATCTCGATCGTTCTTGAGTTTCCCATCTGGCAAAATCAAAAGAGACCATTCATCTTTTGCTATATTGAGACTGCGCAAACACTTAAACCATTCGAGATCGAAATAACAATTTTGCTCTGCGCGATTGGCGAAAGCTGCTTGTTTTTTTTTAATTATTTTCTGAGTTTTCTTGTTATAGGAAAGTATAAAATTTGTACTCCCATCGAGGTTTTGTTTCATTAAAAAAGATTGAACTCGATCGACAGAGGTATTGTAAAGATAAAAATTGAGTCGATCGAGTTCGTTAGCTTTGATAGAGGTTTGTATCATTTGTTCGAGATCGTAAACCGTGAAGACAACCCCTCGAAACAATTCTTTGGTAGTATTATTAGAATTTTTTTTCTGGTATACAGGATTATAAATAATAAACTTACTACTATTTTGGTTCTCTCTTATTTGCACCATTACTCGTGTTTGTTTCGCTTTTTCTATGGCACTTTGATAGTTTTTGTTCGAGTAAAGGTTATGACCTGATACAAATGGTGCTTTTAATGTTGTTGGTTCTATGTAGGCGATCGGAAAATTTTTCCCTTGTTTCTCTGCTGCCCAACCTACCCCGATAATACTGGGATCTCCTGCCCAACCTACTCCTATAATGCTGCGATTATAAGGCAAGATATTCTGAGACATTTGCTTGAATTCTTGTTGGGAAACTGATGGGGAAGATTCGTAAAAACCTCCTAGAAGACGAGTTATTTGAGAATATTTATCGAGATTGCGCTGCAAGATATTGACTAAATTATCTGCTTGTCGCTCAAATTTAGCTTGTCTGCTCGATTTTTCCCACTTACTCACCATCCCAGCAGCGCCAACGGATAATCCTACTCCAATGCAACAACCTATTATGACTGGCAGGTAAGTCCAACGTTTGAACGTTGCTTCTAATTTTTTCAACAATAGAGTCACCAAAATCTAAAATTTTCTAGATCGAAATTCGGTTGTTGTTTAATTTTATATTTATTGATAATAATTATCAATAATTTTTTAAATATTCAATGGCACTAAATTCTAGCAGGGATTAGAAATAGCCTTAGATCTTGCAAGATCTAAAATAGAAAAAAATAATTTTTATGATGAAAGCAGCAATAAACGATCGAAGTAAAGACTTAGTATTTATTGGCGGGGGTCACAGTAGCGCGATCGCTTTGCAACTATTTGGTTTGAACCCTTTACCGCAAGTACGTCTAATTCTGATTAGCGATACCCTCAAAACTCCCTATTCAGGAATGCTACCAGGTCACGTTGCAGGTTTCTATAGTTACAAAGAAACTCACATAGACTTACAGCGCCTTGCAGATTTTGCTAAAGCTAAACTATATCTCGATCGAGCAATTGGTTTGGACTTAGCAAATAATAAAGTAATCTGCGAACAAAATCCGCCCCTCGCTTTCGACTACTTATCAATAGATATTGGCAGTACTCCAGATACTATTTCCGTAACAGGAGCTACAGAATACGCAATTCCTGTTAAACCAGTACCCAAGTTTTTATCTCGTTGGAATGAGATACTCAAAACAGCGAGCGAGCGACCCGATCGACCTCTAACTATAAGTATCGTTGGTGGTGGTGCCGGTGGAGTAGAATTGGCAATGAACGCGAAACATCGCCTCGATCGAATTACAGATAACTTAAAAATACACCTATTTCATCGCGGTGAAAGACTCCTAGAAAGTCACAATCGTTGGGTAAGTAAGCGCTTGCAAAAAATATTACTCGATCGGGGAATTAATTTACATCTACAAGAAAGGGTCAGTGAAGTTTTCCCAGATAGAATTATCTGCGAGTCGGGGTTAAACGTAGAATGCAACTATATATTTTGGGTAACTCAAGCATCTGCACCTAAATGGATTAAAAAATCGGGATTAACTACTGATTCTCAAGGATTTATTTTAGTTAGAGATACTTTACAGTCCCTATCTCATCCCCACATCTTTGCTGCTGGAGATATTGCTACTATGAAAGATTATCCCCGTCCTAAAGCTGGAGTTTTTGCAGTGCGACAGGGTCAACCTCTATTTGAAAATTTACATCGCATTTTAAGAGGAGAAACCCTTAAACCTTATATTCCCCAAAAGCAATATTTAAGTTTAATTGGAACTGGAGACAAAAGCGCGATCGCCTCTTGGGGTAAGTTCGGTTTTCATTCCCCTTTATTGTGGTTGTGGAAAGACTATATCGATCGTCAATTTATGAATCGTTTCGATCGCACTTAGAACTTCGAGCCACCTTATTGTTTTATAGGCGACCAGCGAAATACAAAAAGAAGTTTAAGATACCATTTAGTTCTAAAAATTACCCTTATATTCTTTGCAGAAATGGTAAAAGTAATAATATCTCTACACCAATCGCGAGGGTCAATGTATATAACAAAAATACTAATAAATTAGTTGGTTGTTATCTTAGATACAGATCTGCGATCGTAAAGATTTGTTTTTCTATCTGATGATATCTCTAGTTTGTCAAAGTTTCGATTCCGAAGAGATCCGCGTAGGGACGCGAGATACGATCGAGCTTATTTCTATTTAAAAGTTTCATTGAGAGTTTGCTACAAGTTCAGTAAGTTTACTGTCGTATCTCTACTCACGTTTGACTTAATTTAATCATCAAACCTTGTTCTATTGGATTTATGCAAGAGGTTGACCCGTGAATATTACCCAACAAGAAGAGCTACAAAAATCAAAACAAAGGGCATTTACTATTTGGCAAAAACGAATTGATTTAGTTGTTTTTTGCTGGATATTTCTATTTTTGGGAGGATGTATAGTAGAATTGTTTTCCCAAGATTTTAGCAACATACTTACACAAATTTATCGAGGAGAATTGCCAGAATTAAAAATTTTATATGCCCCAATGTCTGAGAATTTTTGGCAATTCTTAACTAGAAGTTTATTGTCCGAACAAATCTTTGACCCTCTCGTGGCTAATTTTGGTCTTCTTATCGGTTTTTCTCTAGTATTTTGTTTGAGTTTACTATTTTATTTTTGTTTTTTAATGGCTGGGAAGAAAATAGTATATGCGGGAGTAGTTTATTGGATAATTGAAGAAGGCAAAGTCAAATTAATTAATTTCTTGCCTGTCTTTATTCGCGATATTTTTCCTTATGTTTTCGGGTGTTTAACAGTTGTATTGTTTTTGTTGATGCCAACTATTTTACTTGGGGGTTAATGAGTTATTGAATTCCCGTGCCATAGGCAATAATTTCGATCGCGACTAAACCGTCCCCAGAGTCTCGATCTCCAATGTTGGAGGTTTCCAAGCGCACGTTGAGAATTTGTGTTGCTCCCCAGGCAATCGCTTGTTCTTTCATGCGCAATAATGCTTCTCTACGACCTCGATCTAATAAAGTTTCATAAACTACAATCCTGCCACCGAATAGGCTAATCACAAAAGAAATAAACATTTTAAAATAGTCGGCAGAAACGACAACACTACCCACAAACATTGCTGCATTGGTTGCTTCTGGTATTTCCTGTTTGGCACCAAAATTAATTGTGGGTAAATGGCAGGTTTGACGTTCTCTTTTTTTGATGCTTTTGTAATGTTTTTTTTCTAAATAGGTTCCAGCAAAATAACCGAGAGCAAGCAAAGCTAAAAACCAGAGTAACTCAGACATAAACTATTCCACCCTAACAGCGGTACCATAAGCAAAAAGTTCTGCAGCACCTTGAGTAACTGAAGAGGTAGCAAAGCGGATATTGACGATCGCATTAGCATCTAGTTGAGAAGCTTGTTGAATCATTCGATTTACTGCTTCTTTGCGCGCTTCTTGCAGCAATTCCGTATATCCTTGAAGTTCTCCTCCTACTAGATTTTTTAACCCAGCCATAATATCCTTACCGAGATGTTTGGCTCGGACAGTACTGCCTTGTACTAATCCAAAATGCTTTGTAATTGTTTTTCCAGGAACTCCTTCTAAAGTTGTCAGAATCATGAGAAGATATCTTTTTAGCCCTGCAGTCAGTCTTCTATCTAATTTCGATTATTAGAGATTATAGACCTTGCCAACTAGATTTTGGCTCTAATAAAGGTAATGCTTAACAATTGCTGAATTTACTAGGTTGAGAGCGATCGATTGTGCAGTTCAACCAGGGAAGTTGTAGCAGTTTTGCCCTCGGACATATATTTGCTTGGCGTAAGTCATGAAGTTATAATTTTTGATATCGTACTTATATGGCGAAATAAAAATGCAAGATTTTTTATTCAGAGTAATTCCTGAATATTTTGAAAGTATTCTCACTTCTTTTGTATCTTTCATTCAAAGAATAGAATCTCTCGATCGAACCGTCTCAGCAAAACTGGAAGAATCTTTGATCCCTTATTGGAACGAGTATAACTTTAATGTATATTTTTCCTGGATCCTGAATCATATTATCATTACTATATTGGGATTAACTTTCTTGGTGTTTTTATGGGATCTATTCAAACCAACACAAAAAGATAAAGTATTAGTGTTTTTGAATAATCTTGAAAGCGATATCACCAATCTATCATTACAATCTGATAATTTTAAAAATTTATCGGAAGAACAATTGAAATCTAAAGCGGGTATTTTAGAAGAAATTGTTATTGATATTAGTTTTATCAAAAACTATCTATATTTTACAAATACTTCACCTAAAAAATACAAAAAATACCTAAAAAAAATAGAAGTAGTTGTAGCAGATATGCTTAATAGGTTAGACAAAAAATCGGCATCAACATTGCTTCCTAAACTCAATCAGTTAAATTCTCTACTCAAGACAGTTTAACCCTGCGGCTGCTGCAGATTCGGCGTCAGCAATAAATACAGGCAGGGAATTACTAATAAGGTCATTAGGGTAGATGCTATTAACCCAAAACCGATGGCGCTAGCTAGGGGAAACCATCCTGGATCGCTTAATCCCAGGGGAATTACGCCGACGATGGTAGTAATACTGGTGGTGAGAATGGGACGCAAGCGATCTGATGCGCCCCAGGCGGCAGCGTTGCGCGCGTCCATGCCTTTGGCTCGATGACCGTTCGTGGTTTCGATCGTCACAATAGCATCGTTAACCACAATTCCAGTAAGAGAAATGACCCCGATGACGGCGGGGAAGGAAATAGGTATTTTGAGGAAAAAGAAACCCAGAAAAGTACTGGAGTTTAGAATAAACTCCCCCAATAACCAAACTAAACGGTTTGGTTATTGGGGAGATATGAAAATTTGACTGAGCTTGTAAAAAAAGCTCAGAATAATACTAATAGTTGAAATATTTGTTTTAAGCAGCTTCTTTTTTCTCTTTTTTTTCTTTTTTCTGACGAGTTACTGTCTTTTTAACTATTGGATAACGGGGTTTTTTATTCCTTTTTTTACCGAGAAATGAATCTATTTTTATAAAGGGAACCCTTATAATCGATAGGTTATTTGCGAAGTGACATAGGTTAAAACAAGAAGGGTTCCCTTTATAAAAATAAAAACATTGGTGACCTGGAATCCAACCTGGAGACTTTCCACGGGGTTTTGGCGATTTGGTCGGAGTACCTATCGTGGCTAAAACTCCTGAAAAGCTTTGAGCAACTCGACCAGGCGTTAATTTCTCAGTACTTTGGGGTTTTTGCCAAGGAAGTGGATTATCTTCTATAATCTCACGAGCCAACCATAATTGCCAAGTTAAAATGGGCATGTTTCTCGCTCCATCTTTGTCCCTTGTTTGTCGTTCCTAATTTGGGCAATGTCCAGTGTAATCTTTGCGCGCACAAATCGATTCCAATGTTCGATGGCGAAGCGTCTTAAATAATGTTTCCACAGTTCTTCGAGAGAAAGTTCTTCGCGCGCCTATCCAAGCTAACCACATAGGTTTAGCTGCTTTTTTTGAAAGTCCTTTTCCCTTCCTTTGAATCAAGATAATTTCCATGGGATGGTCGGCAGAATGATAGAAATGAAATTGACTCCATCTTTGAATTTCTACTTTTCCCCAAGTGGGGTCATCAATTTCACTCGATTCAACAGGAACTGCCCAAGTTGTTGGGTCAGATAATTTCATTTTATGTCCGTGCTTTTTCGGTCTTCCGCTCTTACCTGGCTCGTTTTTGGCTTTTCCAAAAATACAACGATTGGGACGTATTCTGATTAATTTATCTGCATTAATATCTGCGGTTAGGTTAACAAATTTAGCACAACCATATTCACTGTCCCAAAGAGTTATTGGTCTTACTTCTAATTGTTTACAAACTTGTTTTAGTTGAAAAGCCGAGCGCGTTATTGGTGTTTCAAAAGAAGTAATTCTCTCATGAAATAAAGGTAATGCCCAACTGCCTTTATCTTCAGGAATCCATGCTAAAGTACTATACCCATGGCCCAGGGTTACTGGTTTGCCGGAAATAACTTTGGCGCCATGCTCGTAAGTTCTATCCTTTAAAGTGGGAGCTTCAGTTCTAGGCCAAGGTGTATGGTCGCCCGCTAAAATTATACGTTTATTTTTAGGAATTTCTTGGAGATAAAGTTTAGTTAATTTTCTGCGATTAGGACGACAATCATCGGTGGGATGTTTTTTATTTTTAATAGGGAAGTCCTCTTTAGTATCAAACTTATACGATTAGCGACATAATTATTTGTAAAGGACTTCCCTATTAAAAATAATAATTTTTTCCGGCGCTTCATACAAACTACACCACTTTCTTCGGAATACTGGTGATAGTGATAATTCAGCAAAAGAATATGCTTTTCGAGTTAATAATACAGCATCCATTAATTCAAAAGTAGCGTCTTTAGAAAAAATTATTTTTAATAAGGAAGTCCTTTTCCAACAACTTATCTGCTTCGTTTTTAACTTGACTACTAATGAGGACTTCCTTATTAAAAATAAAAAAGTCCCAGAGCTGG
>JASJDA010000108.1 GCA_030065755.1 Prochloraceae cyanobacterium
TAGACTCCGATCGTCCTGGCAATGCTTCTTCTTTTGTTGGTAGGGAAAGCTTCTTACCAAATCCGAAAAATCCCATAAATTATAACCCCGATCGCTTTTAAATTTGTTTCACTTAATTAATATTATGTAACATAGTTACTAAAACAGTTATCAGTTATCAGTTATCAGTTATCAGTTATCGGGTCTTCCTCATGGATTTAAAAGGAGACATTCTATCTATAGAGGTAGGCGAATTTCGCTGCCATTCACAACTGATAACTGTTCGCCGTTCACTGAAAACTCTTAGCGATCGACAGACCTGGGGTTTGACCGATCGCTAAGAGTTATTTATTAACTACTAACGGTAAAAATTAGTAGTCAAAATCGCCAGCACCAGCACCAGGAGCGGCAGATTTGTCTTTTTCAGGTTTGTCAACAACGATGCATTCGGTAGTTAAGACCATACCAGCGATCGAAGCAGCATTTTGCAGTGCCGATCGAGTCACCTTAGCTGGATCCACAATACCAGCAGCTAGCATATCAGCAAACTCGTCATTGGCTGCATCGTAGCCAATGTTGAATTCTTTTTCTTTAACTCGCTCAGCAACTACAGCACCATTTTGACCTGAATTTTCAGCAATTCTCTTCAGGGGTGCAGGTAAAGCGCGGGCAACAATTGTTGCTCCTGTCAATTCTTCAGCAGTGAGGTTTTTATCTGCCCACTCTTGTAATTGTGGAGCTAAATGAGCTAAAGTAGTGCCGCCACCAGGAACGATCCCCTCTTCTACAGCAGCTTTAGTAGCGTTAATGGCATCTTCTAAGCGCAGTTTGCGGTCTTTCATTTCTGTTTCAGTAGCTGCACCTACTTTAACTACAGCCACACCACCAGCTAGTTTTGCCAGACGCTCTTGTAGTTTTTCTTTGTCGTAGGAAGACTCAGTTTCTTCAATTTGACGGCGAATTTGTTCGCAGCGAGCTTGAACGTTTTTTTCGTTGCCTTCAGCTACGATCGTGGTGTTATCTTTGGTGATGGTGATGCGGCGAGATTTGCCGAGCATATCAATTTTAGCGCTTTCTAGCTTCAGCCCTGCGTCTTCGCTGATTACTTGACCGTTAGTTAATACAGCGATGTCTTCGAGCATTTGCTTGCGCCGATCGCCAAAACCAGGAGCTTTAATAGCAGCTACAGTTAGTACTCCGCGCAACCGATTAACTACTAGGGTAGCGAGAGCTTCTTTCTCAATATCTTCGGCAATAATGATTAAAGGTTTGCCTTGTCGCGCTACTTGCTCTAATACTGGGACTAAATCTTGTACTAGAGTGATTTTCTTATCGGTCAGCAGAATATAAGGCTCGTCTAAAACTGCTTCCATCCGTTCGGTATCGGTAACGAAGTAGGGGGAAATGTAACCTTTGTCGAAACGCATCCCTTCAGTAATTTCTAACTCGGTAGTCATTGACTTACCTTCTTCGAGAGAAATTACACCTTCTTTGCCGACTTTATCCATTGCTTCGGCGATCATGTTGCCCACTTCTTGGTCGTTACCAGCAGAAATGGTTCCTACTTGAGCGATCGCCTTGGAATCTTCCACTGGCTTGGAGTGTGCAGCAATCTTCTCTACTAAGAATTCAGTAGCTTTGTCGATACCGCGCTTGATGGCGATCGGATTGGCTCCAGCTGCAACGTTGCGCAAGCCTTCTTTAACGATGGCGTGAGCTAATACTGTGGCTGTGGTTGTCCCGTCGCCAGCAACGTCGTTAGTTTTAGACGCAGCTTGACGAATTAGAGAAACCCCAGTATTTTCGATATGATCGTCTAGTTCGATTTCTTTGGCAATGGTTACTCCATCATTAATAATTTGAGGGGCACCAAATTTCTTTTCTAGAACTACGTTGCGTCCCTTGGGGCCTAGGGTTACGGCAACTGATTCAGCTAAGAGGTCTATTCCTCTTTCTAGAGCGCGACGTGCTTCGTCGTTGTATACGATGGATTTAGCCATGGTGGTTTCGACTTATGTTTTTTTTGTTAAATAACTGAACAAAAACTATTCGACTATTGCCAGAATGTCCTTTTCAGATAGCAAGACGTAATCTTCACCACCGAGTTTGATGTCGGTGCCAGCGTACTTGGAGTAGAGAACTTTATCCCCTACTTTTACTTCTGGTTCTGCGTGAGAACCATCGTCGTTGCGCTTTCCTGGACCTACTGCAGCGACTTCTCCTATTTGGGGTTTTTCTTTTGCAGTGTCGGGGAGAAGAATACCGCCAGAAGTTTTTTCTTCTTGGGGGCTAACTTTAACAAAGACGCGATCGCCTAATGGCTTTACTGTCGAGACGCTTATGGTAATAGCAGCCATAGAAAATCCTCTCGATAATGACAAATTAGATTTTATTGGGGAGAAAATGCATATTTTAAGATTAGCACTCTCGCCTTCCGAGTGCTAATTTAACGAAACAACGGTAGCGATTGCAACTATTTGCCCAGTACGGTTTGCCGAACTTGCTTGGGGTAAGAACCCAGAATCGAAGAGGTAAAGCACTCATAAACAATATCTTCAGAAGTTCTTCATAGTTCGTAATTATCTTGAAGCTAGAGGGTCGATCTCTCCTCAACTCTCAAAAATAGAACAATGCAAGTACGATGGAAAAAATTGTTACCCCAAATAGTCTTTTGGTTGGCGGCTGAAATTTCTCTAAACTTTTTAGGACTGGACGATATGGCTGACTATACAGAGTTTTTAAACCTAATTTATACTTACGAACAAGTTAACTCCAAATTTAAGAGTGAGGATCTAAATTTTTACGTCAATTCCCCCTAATAGGTTAATTATTATTTCTTTATTCTCCTTTGATACCGAATTTTATTATTTTTTAAAACTGGTCTGCCATCCAAGGATTAGAACCACAAAATAGTAATTTTGCCGTCAATAGCGCTTCACTTTCTGTTTGCAAGTAACCTGTTAATTGCAGTTGAGTTGGAGTAAATAAACCAGTATAAAGAGAAGCTAAGCCGCGAATACCGATTTGCAATTCCCCCTTTCCGCCTTTAGTTACTTCACCTCGTCCCTGAGAGACTTTTAAACAAAATCTGCCATTATTAGAATCGATCGCTTCATCAGTTACTTCTAGGTGCAATTCAGTCTCTATTCCTGCAGGATAACCTCGTTTCTCCAAAGCTTTAACCACATCTATTATCCGCAACATCCAATGTTCTTTGCGAAAAATCTTTGCCTTTTGTTCTGGTAAAAGCAACAATAAAGGGTCGATCTCACAACTTTTCCAGTGAACTCGATCGATCAGAGAACTGTGGTCTGCTAAAAGAGTCCAAAAACGCTTAACTGCTGCTTTTGTTAGCAATGTCCAGTCCCAAACTTTAATAATCGCGTCGTTATTTTGCCTACTCTGACTGAAAATTATATAACCTTCGAGTGCGACGCGATCGCCTATTAAATAAGCAAATACTGTTTCTTCTTCTTCAATATTTGGTTTAACTGTTCTCTCCCAAATAGCTTTATTGCGATCTAAATTTCCGTTATTTTGTTTGGCTTGTTGGCGATAAATTTCTTCAAACAGTTGGTATTCCAAAGGATCGACTCTATGTAAGGGACGGGGTCGATCGCCTCGTTCAATAGCAGTTATGGGTAATTCCCAAACGCAATAACTTCCTGCTTGTTCGTATCCTGCTTTACGATACAGCCTTTGAGTAGCTGCGTATAGGGTAGAAATTGGAATTCCAGTGCTAAAAAGTTCTGCGATCGTGCTGCTCATCAGTTGATAAGCTGCTCCTGTACCCCGATATTCTGGAGCAATACCTACAGCAGCAATTCCTGCCATTGGTACGCTAGAGCCTCCATACCACTGACCCATGTTATAAATAGCTAAGCCGCCAATTACTTTTCCACCTTGGCGAACGATACGAAAGTTATTTATACCGATAAGCTTATAGTAAGGTTCCACATTAGTAATAGAAGTGCCAAAACACTGAGCTAAAATTCCTTTTAGTTGTTCTATTTCTTCTGAGTTTAATGTAGAACTATATTCAAATTGAGATGTCATATATTTTTAGGACTATTAATTGCGATCGTATCAATGGTTAATGAGTTTTACTCGTTATTAGTTACTCATTTTGAGAATGAGTATTACCTGAATTTCGGTGCAAAAAAAGTAAAAGAAAACCCTATTTTTCTATTTTTACGTTTAATTTCATAATTTTTTCCTAATAGACATAAATACTTAATACTCCATAGGTTCGATCGAACTCCTAGGTAAATTCTGTAGTTTAATAGGGAACATCCCATTTGGGCAAATATAAAGAAAAAGGAAGAAATGCGATCCGCTACGCGGATCCCGCAGGGCGCGATAAATAGAAACTATAATAATTAAGGAACAATTGCTGCGAAGTCTAAAGTGAAGGTGCTTAGCTAATCTTTTGCCAAAACTCAATTTTGGGGGATTCAGCGAGAAATTCTGGAGCTTTCTCGCCAAGTGCTTTAATATAAGGCATCTGTAGGTGTTTGTCTAAATTTTCTTTACTTACCCAGTTTTCATAAAGTAGAAAGGTGTTTTTATCCTCCGCAGATTGATGAAGATCGTAGTTGATGCAACCAACTTCTTTACGAGTTAGTTCGACTACTGGCAGATATTCTGCCTTAAACTTCTCTTCCATACCTGGCTTAACTTTGATTTTGGCGATAACGGTCACTCGTTCATTTGCCATTATTTTGCTCCACTTACTACAGGGGAATTTTACCGATTTTGGGAGCTAATTTGATAAAAAATTGTCTCCTTACCCTCTATTATTTCTCGTTTATAGTATTCCATTCCCAGTCTTTTCATCAGAGCAATTGAAGCTAGATTTGGCGGATCTGTACTGGCGTAAATGGTTGTAAACTGATAGCGATCGAAGCCGTAGTCGATCGTTGCTTTTGTCATTTCAGTTGCCAGTCCTTTTCCCCAATAATTAGGTTCTAAACCATAAATTAGCTGGATTTGGTTAAAAAACGGCCAATAACCGCAGAAACCGATCGAAGTTTGTTTGTCCTTAAGTTTTGCTAACCAAAGACCGTATTGATTGTTATCAAAGGCTTGAATGCTCTGGTCAATAATTTCCTCGGTCTGGCTGAAAGGAATGAGTAGATCGTCCCAAAGATACTTTCTTACCTCTGGTTGAATCCAAATTTCATGGAGCGATCGCGCTTCTTGCATAGTAACAGGAAACAATTCTAGGCGATCGGTAATAATTTTGACATCGCTCATGCTACAAAAACAGTACGCCACCCTTCTCTAAAAAGGGAAGGGTTTCTATTTGAATTTTTTCTATTACTAGCGATCGCTTATCTATTAGCAGTTATTTTGGCAATTTTTTCTTGCAGCCAATTCCAAACAATCCCGATCAATTGTTCTATCTTCAACACGATCGTATCGAGCCATTCTAGGAGAGTCTCTAAGGGGTGTTTGACGTAACCGACGGAAGTAGCATTAGTTTCTAGCCAATCTGGTGCTGATTTAACATCAGTTTCTCCCTCTTGAGATAGATTTATTCCTAAATTTCCATCGGGGGTTTCAAGTGTTGCTGAATCAGTTCCTAATGCTTGAGATACTTCTAAAGATTTTGATTCTTCTCGATCGTTCAAATTACGTTGAATGTTTCCTAAAAGAGAACTTTTCAGTTCTAATTTTGACAGCAGAGGTTTCTCAATTTTTGGCTGAGGTGAGTTTGATTGTGGATTTGTATCTTCTTTTGCTACAACATCCTCTAACATATCTTTTGAGGAAAATTGAGTGTTTTCTAATGATGTTTCGGATTGCTCTTGTTTTGGTAATTCATCATTTTGCGGATAAGTGTAATCTCGATCTCTTGCTGAAATTATTCCCGCTGCACTATTGCCTTTAAGTTCCACTCTACCCGATCGTTTCTCAAATCCATCTAACACGTAGTCAACAGTATTCCGAAAAGCTGTTTCAAATTTGGCTCTATTTGTTTCTAAATTTTCTTCTGACAGCAAATAATCTTGAGTAGTTTTTATATTAGTCTTGACTGTTTCTACTGTTGTTTGAATTCGCTCAGTTAGTTGACTAGTAAATTTTTCTGTAGATACTAATACAAGTGCAGAGTATTGCTTGAGTAAAGGAACTATTTTTCCTGTTCTTTGCCTGCCTACTAGAACGAGCGCACCACCAGTAATATTATCACTTCTGCTTGGCTGTATTTCTTCTTCCGCTTGTCTTTTTTCTTCTTCAGTTTTTCCTTTTAAAAAGCTAATAGCTGACTGAAGAAATTCAGACGTTGCTGACGGTTCTGGTTCTGGTTCTGGTTTTGGTTCTGGTCTTACTTCTGGTCTTACTTCTGGTTCTAAATCTAATGGAGCAGAAATAGTAGCAGCAGAAGGTGTATTTGATGGTTCGTCGTTAGTTTGTAGCTGCTTTTTAAGTTCTTCTAGTCTAGAGTTGAGAGGAGTTACCACCTCTACTTCTTTTCTTTGTGAAAATAATTCTTCTGTTTTTTTAGGTCGATCGTTGTTCGGTGTTGAAGAATATGTTTTTTCTGTCCCAGCAGGAGCAATAGCTTTTGACTCTCCAAACAAGTTGGCAGCGATCGCTAGAGGACTATTTTGCACCCAGCTCATTACGTGCAAAAATCCTTTTACTGGTGCTAACACCAAAGAGGTATTGTCTTGCAGAGTTGGTACACTCGCTGTAAATTCCTTTCCTGGTGCTATTTGTTTTTGGTTGAATTGATGTCCAGTGAAACGTCCTGTCTGTACTAACAGATAAACTGGGTACAATGCTATTTGCAATCCCCACTTTACTGCTATCCCTATATGTCTGAATGTTATCTGTAATCCATTAGCTAAATTTTGAGATTTTCGATTAATAAAATTGAAGAATTTGCTTTTGTAAAACCCATTAGAATTAGGAGACATCTTTATTTCAACTATTCTATGTATTCAACTTACCACCTTTAAAGAAAGATTAATTCGATCGCTCGAAAAAAAAAATACTAATTTTTCCCTAAGGTATAGGAGCGAACTCTCCCACTTCAGTCACCTTAAGACTTAAAGATAATAGCAATAATGAAGCCAACTTATTCTCCGTCGGAAAAAATTTGTCGGACAATCGATCGACTCCGTCTCCTTACTCAGGTGGACGTTCAAGGTGGATGGCGCTATTATAGCGAAGACCTAAAGAATTGCTTAATAAACATAAAAAATGAATTTTGTCAAGAGCTAAAAATAGGAAAATTACAGTTAGCCCAACTTAATAATAAAGGATATATTACTTGGCGTGCTGGAAATCACGAGATATTTCTCGTGCAAAGAATAATCATTCCCGAAACAGTGAAAGGCTATCCTATAACTGGGTTAGTTTTGCGCCTCAAGCTAATTTGGTGGGCTGGAGTTGCCCAAATATTTGTCAATGGTATGTTAAAGCAGGAAGGAGATTTATTTGATTCCTCAGCAAGAGTAGTTTTAAGCGAGTCAGCCACCCCAGGAGAAGAAATTATCGTTGCTTTGCGGCTAGTAAGTCCAGGACACGATATTGGGGCATTGATGCGATCGCAATGCGTATATGAAAAAAGATTAGCTATAGACCCTGGTTTCGTAGCTGATGAATTGAGCGTACTGCATCAATATATAAGAGCCTTTGAACCAGATAAGTTAGAAATTTTTGCCGTAGAAATAGCGAAGATCGACTGGGATAGATTATCTGAAGCAGAAGCATTTGAGGAATGTCTTAACAGTCTGCGCGATCGCTTAATTCCGCTCTCACAGACGATCTCGCAACGTTGCATACATTTACTAGGTCACGCACATCTAGACATGGCTTGGTTGTGGACTACAAAAGAAACCATAGAAGTAGCTCAGCGTACTTTTGAATCAGTTCTTAGTTTACAACAAGATTTTCCCTACCTTACTTTTTGCCACACTACCCCAGCTTTATATGCCCAGATAGAAAAAAATCGCCCCGATCTATTTGCTGCTATTACTGAAGCAGTTAAAAAGGGAGTTTGGGAAGTATTGGGGGGAATGTGGGTAGAACCAGAGGTTAATATAGTTAACGGAGAATCTCTAGTCAGACAATTACTCTACGGTCAGCGATACATTAGAGAAAAATTTGGCGCGATTACAAAAATAGCATGGTTGCCAGATAGTTTTGGTTTCTGCGCTTCCTTACCTCAAATTTTGCGACAAAGCGGCATAGAATACTTTGTGACGGGAAAATTGCACTGGAATGACACTAATAAATTTCCTCACGGCGTTTTTTGGTGGCGATCGCCTGACGGGACGAAAATATTAACCCTGATGTCTCCTCCCAATCTTACAGGGGTTATGGATATTAATCCCGTTACTACAGCTAACTATGCTATTGATTGGGAAACTCAGACAGGTTTGAAAGATACTTTTTGGCTACCTGGAGTTGGCGATCACGGCGGCGGTCCCACTCGCGATATGCTAGAAATGCACCAACGTGCCTCTCAATCTCCGTTTTTTCCTCGTTTAAAATTTAATAGCGCTTTGAGTTATTTACAGCAGGTCGATCGACTATTCAGAGAAGACAAAAATAAAGATCGACAACTACCAGTATGGAATGAGGAACTATATTTAGAATTACATCGCGGTTGTTATACTAACCACGCAGACCAAAAACGCTTCAATCGTCGCTGCGAAGATTTATTATATCAAGCAGAATTGTGGGCTTCTTTAGCAAGTATTATTAGCAGTCAGAATGGGAATTTATCTTTTTCTCATCCACAAGCAGAGATAGAAAAAGCTTGGAAAAATGTATTGTTCAACCAATTTCACGATATTCTTCCTGGGACTTCGATCGAAGAAGTATTTATTGAAGCTAACCAAGCTTGGGAAGAAGTCGATCGGGTGGGGAATAAAATTTTGTCGGGGTCTTTGAGTGCGATCGCCTCAATAATTAAGTTACCCTCACCTCCATTACCCCATGCTATCCCTATTTTTGTCTTTAATTCCCTCAACTGGAAGCGATCGCAAGTCGTCGCTTGTGAAGTTACTGAAGATAATTGGGAAATTTACGACCTCGAAGGACAAAAATTACTTTCTCAACGATCGGACAAAGATAAGCTACTGTTTTTGGCTGAAGATATCCCTTCGATCGGTTATCGCGTTTTTTGGTTGTGTCGATCTCGAAGAGATCCGCGTAGCTGCGCGCAGCAAGGGAATGACGCAGAAGAGGTTTTTGGAGAGGAGTCCGAGGCTTTTATTTTGGAGAATGAAAAGCTGCGAGTTACGATCGATTCTGTGACTGGGGAATTAAGCAGTGTTTTTGATAAAATTAATCTCAGGGAAATTCTTAGTGGTGCGGGTAATCAATTACAAGCTTTTCAAGATAAAGGACAGTATTGGGATGCTTGGAATATCGACCCTAACTACGAGGCGCATTCTTTGCCTCCTACTGAGTTAAAATCAATTCAGTGGCTGGAATATGGCCCCATACAGTGGCGCGTGCGAGTCGTGCGACAACTAGGTAAGTCTGAATTTTCTTCCGATTATATTCTTCAAATTGACTCCCCACTGCTTAAAATCGCTAACACTGTAAACTGGCAAGAAACTCATGTTTTGGTTAAAGCTGCTTTTCCTTTCACGGTAGAAAGTGACTCCGTTACCTGCGAAATTCCTGGCGCTGCTATCTCTCGACCCACTCGTCCCCAAACACCCCTCCAAAAAGCTAAATGGGAAATTCCCGCAATGCGCTGGGCAGATCTAACCTCTAGTAGCACAAAAAATAATTTTTGTCAAGAATATGGAGTAAGTCTTCTCAACGACTGTAAATATGGTTATGACATTCAACCAAATAGATTGCGGCTTAGTTTGCTGCGCGGTTCTACATGGCCAGATCCTACAGCAGATCGAGGAATGCACCAGTTTACTTACGCCTTATATCCTCACAGTGGGAGTTGGCAGTCGGCAAAAACGGTTCGCCTGGGTTACGAGTTAAATATACCTTTAATCGTTCGATCGGGAGAAAATATTGAGAATAATTTTGAATCTCTACAGGGAAAAAAATTACCTGCTGTGGGTCGATTATTAGATTTAGGAGCAGATAATTTAATATTAATGGCACTCAAGCCAGCAGAAGATGGGGTCAATACTTGGATATTACGCTGCTATGAATGTCACGGGGAAGAAGCCGAGTTGTTTTTGCAAGGAGATCTAGATTTAAAATGCGATCGACCCCTAGATTTATTAGAAAGACCCCTACAGCAAGATATAAATTTATCTCCAAGACTGCCTATTGTTGTACAGCCTTGGAAAATTGTTAGTTTTCAGATCGAGTAGATTTTTTAATCTTCATGATCGTCAAATGGGTCGCTAAGTTGAGCTGAAGGTGGGCCAAAAGCTGTGTATATTGAGAAGGCAGTGATAGCGACTAACACTGCTCCGATAGTCATGCTAAGAACTATTGCAGGTTCCATATCTTAAATTAAATTATGAGTAATATTCTTCTATAATATTACAGAACATTACAAAAAACATTGACATACACTATTGGTGAGATATGGCACAGCGCACTCGTTTAGGAAATCTTCTCAGACCTCTTAACTCTGAATATGGTAAGGTTGCTCCTGGTTGGGGCACCACAACCTTAATGGCAGTTTTTATGGGATTATTCTTTGTCTTTCTCCTGATTATTTTACAGGTTTATAATTCTTCACTACTCATTCAGGGAGTTGATGTTGACTGGTCAAGTCTAGGTCAATAAAGTCATCAACACAGAGTTAATCTCAACAAAAAATTCCCCCCGCTAGTGGGGGTTTTTTAATACCCTTAAAATACAGGTAGAAAGACAAATAGGAAAATTACTGTCAGCACCCCGCACCGAAGTAGGGGGGCTTCGTGCCTCACCTTCAGTTAGCTGACCAGTTTAAGCCATTAAATTGGCTACGTTATCGGCAAGTGTTAAAGTTCCTACCCTAGAATGCGTGCCAGTTTTAGGCTCTAGAACTCAAAAGTTAAACAGTTTTACGAGGGGTAAGACAGTGCTTTTGAGATAGTACCGACCGATAACATTAACGAGGCTAACTTTACCCCAGTAATGGGAGTAATATAAGGGATACAACAATTTCCCTCTCCCGACAAGGGAGAGTGCGGTTTTAACTGCTACTCGTTTTCCTCTTCGGTCTAAAGACGCGAAGTTTCCAACTTTGGAGGTATTTTCATGAACATATTTGGTATAGGTCTGCCAGAAATGGCTTTGATTTTCGTGGTAGCGCTACTAGTATTTGGCCCCAAGAAGCTGCCAGAAATTGGTCGTAGCTTAGGTAAAGCGATTCGCGGGTTTCAAGATGCTTCTAAAGAATTCGAGAATGAATTTAAGCGAGAAGCTCAAGAAATAGAAGAATCAGTAAAAATGAATGCTCAGTTAGAAGAATCAAAGCAATTGCAGCAAGTTGCTACTAAAGATAAAGATGCTGAAAATCTTACCGAGCATAAATCTTAATAGATGAGATAAATAGGTGACAAAAATTATATCAAAATACGATCGACCCTTTCTATAAATACGCCATCAGCGATCGCCATAACCTAGAACAAAGGCTAGAAAAACTTGGCGATCGCAGGTAATAACTTATGGCATATTGTCACCAAAATCACCAAACAGCTTTCCAGCAATTAGAAAACTTTACACAGGTTGATTAGTAGGAACAACTAACAGACGAGGAATAAGTACGGGATCTGGTTGTTCTAAGATAAAGCGAACACTACGAGCAATATCTTCAGGTAGTAATGCACCACCAGAAGTAATATAGTCTTTGTTTTCCTCTGTCCAACTATCATAAAGTCCCGTATCTACGGTACCAGGAGCAACTGAAGCTACCTTAATTCCTGTCCCCGCCAATTCCATCCTTAGTGCATCAGTAAAGGCTTCTACTGCATATTTAGTTCCGTTGTAAGCTCCATAAGTAGGCATAGTTTTCAACCCTGCAATACTGGAAGTATTAATCAGAAAACCGCTACCGATTTTTTTAAAATGCTTGAGAGTGGTGTATGCCATGCGATAAACTGCTTCCACATTAAGCCTTACCATTTGAGCAATAGTGTCAATATTGACTTCTTCAATTGCCCCTACAGTCATCATCCCTGCATTGTTTAACACCACATCCAATTTTCCATAAGATTCTAAAGCAAATTCTAATAACTGCTGAGGCATTTCAGCATCAGTAATCCCACCCGCTAGCACTCTGGCATTGTTAAGAGAAGCAGCAATTTGTTCTAATTTGTCTTGAGAACGAGCAGTAAGAATTAGTTTCATTCCTGCTGAATCGAGGTCTTGAGCGATCGCTTTGCCAATACCACTACTAGCACCAGTTATTAAAGCCACTTTGTTATTCAAATCCACGACCATCGCTTCCTTAATGAATTGATTATATAAATAACTTATACGAGACGGTTCGTCTTGTCAATAATTTGCGAGACGTGATGTCTCGTTTTAAGATCGGGAAGAGCATAACAATCTTGAATTAACCAGGATTTACCAGCTATGACAAAATCTCTTAAAGAGCAAAATGCTTCTCCTAAAAAAACTAGGCGACGGAGTCAAAGTTCTCATGAAGCTATTCTCAAGGCAACAGTAGAACTCTTAGAGGAGGTTGGTTATGTGAGAATGAGTATTGAAGGAATTGCTCGTCGTGCTGGGGTAGGCAAACAAACTATTTATCGTTGGTGGTCTTCCAAAGCAGCTTTAGTGATGGAAGCTTATACTACTGTGGTGGCCAATAAATTTCCTTTACCCAATACAGGAAAAGTTCAAGAAGATTTGGAGACTATTTTTTGTCCCTTGTTCAAAGTCTTAAATACCACTACTGCGGGAGTAGCTTTAGCAGGGATTATGACTGAAGCTCAAAATAATCCTGAATTAGCCCAAGCTTTTCGCGACCAATTTGTGGCTAGCCGCCGCACGACGATCAAAAAAATTCTCTCTTCAGGAATAAAAAGAGGAGAGTTAAGAGAAGATATGGACCTAGAATGTGCTGTTGATAGTTTTTATGGAGCGATGTGGTATCGATTGCTGCTCGGTCATGCACCTTTAGATGAGGATTTTGCTCAAATTTTAATCGCTCAATTATTACAGGGCATCCAATCGTAATTAAGGCATTACCAAATTACTGGAAAGCGATCGCCGATCTAAAGATTCAGCAAACTTTAAGATCGCCTTAAAAAACGAGTAGGGATTAATTCAGTCAACTTGGGATAGAGTAATGTTCTTTCCTTCTTTGTTTGCCATTCCAAAACTTCGGCTATATCTTTGGAAGTGCAACAAGTAATGTTTTGGCAAATAATCTCATAGGTTGATTCCAACCATAACATTCCATCTACCCTAAAAACATTATGACTGTTAACTTTAAGGCTGATTTGCCCTTCGACAGAAACCCAAAGAGAAAATTCGGACTTCTTACGGTGAGCTGTTAGCTTTTGAATATCAATAGGTTCAGAACATTTTGCGTAGATTACTTGGTTAGGTGGAGGAGGGGGAAAATGACTACATTGCCCCAAATAGGGCATTAACAGAAAATGAGTCAGTAATCGATTCTCATTCCAGTGTAAGGGTAAAATTACACCTGACAATTTAAGAGTTTGACCGTTAATATTTTTATTAGTTGCTTGCTCTATTCTAGACTGTCGTATTTTTTCTCGTTCGGATAAAAGCTGATTAAAATCAATACCTGTTTCAGCAAAGGCTTGTTCAATCTGTTTTGCTTCCTTGGCTGATGCTCCGTTTGGCTCTGCTTTTTTCGTTTTTATTAACCACCGAATACGACTCAGAATGGCTAAATCTTCTAATTGTTCTGAAGTTAATTTAGCAAAAGAATCTTCAAAATTTGATTCAGTTTTACTTGGTAATAAATCTTTCCAGTGTTGTATCTTAGATTGCTTAATCAATAATTCATACGATAATCATTATTTACAGAGTATTATTTACAGAGTATTTTTGTAAACTACACCATCTTTCATAATTACTTTAAGACTCTCAATGGGTTGAGGGGGTTCTAAATCGGTGAACCATTTATCTTGTCCCCCAAGCAGCTTCATATCTTCTAAGGGGTTCCCGTCAACTATTAAAATATCTGCTAAAGCCCCTTCTTCAATAACACCTATTTTACCGAGATAGGGATTGCGAGGACCAGACATAGCTAGTAGTTCGCCTGCTTTGGAAGTTAGTTGTTTTAACACCTCGAAGTTGCTCCCGAATGCTTGAGCGCGCCACCACAACTCATAACGACGGGATTTCATACCATCATCAGAAGGTCCGAGAAGATCGCTGGCAAAACCGACATTTACTTTATATTTGACAAGCCAAGGAGCAAAGTTTTTATATTGCTCCTGCATAGCTTTAATAGCATCATGTTTCGATTTAGGAACGTTCGGATTATTGAATAACTCAGGTGACATACCCCACATTTGAGGACAAACAAAAGCACCTGCTTCTGCTACCTGCTGAATTACTTCTTCGCTCATAAAAAAGCCATGTTCTAAACACTTTAACCCTGCTTCTAATGCTCTTTTGATAGCTTTGTCAGTGAAAATATGAGCAGTAACATAAGTTCCCCAATCTTCCGCTGCTTCAACAGCTGCTTTCATTTCATCAAGGGTGTATTGAGTTGTGTCAATGGGGTCATATTTCGATGAGCCACCCCCACCACCCATAATTTTGATTTGACTTGCACCCATCATCAAATTTTGTCTGGTTGCAGCCAACACAGCATCCCGTCCATCAGCTACAATACCAATCCCTAGGCGAAAGAAGTTAGAAGGATAACGATTGCCTGAAAGGCTGGGATTTGGATCGTTCCAGGCTCTGAAATCCCCGTGTCCAGAAGTTTGACTAATAAAAGCTCCAGAAGGATAAATACGAGGTCCATAAATTTTACCAGCATCGATCGCCCGTTTTAATCCAAAAGTCGGTCCCCCCACGTCTCGACAAGAGGTAAAACCATCAAGTAAAGCATAACGAGCATGAAGAGTAGCATTAACATGAAGATCTCCTGCCGTAAAGTTTTCTTCAAGATTAGCAAAATCACCAGATATAGCGAGGTGAGTATGACAATCAATCATACCTGGCATTAAGGTCATTCCTTGACCTTCAATTTCAGTCGCACCATTGGCTGGAATTGCTTGAGCTGATATTTGGGATATTTTGTTATGCTCTACAAGCAAATTCATTCCTATTTGTAAGCCATTAGTTTTGCCATCAAAAATATTGACATTCTTGAACAATAACTTATTCTCAGGGCTAGTTAGGGTTGTACCTGAACCTGGTCCCATACCAGGAACTGCCATTAAACCTGAAATCCATTCACTCATAATTTTCTCCTTAAAATCAAATAGTTTGCCAAACACTCTGGAACAAAAATTTCACACGCTAGAAAGAGTTAGTTCACTACTGCTTGATGTTAATTAAGTAAATCCCAATGATTTTTCCAAAGCCTCAACTACTACATCGGTAACAATTTCAATGCGATAGGTACAGGCATTAGTCTTGGCGGAGTTAAAAGTTCCATTTTCCCAATATTTGTTACTTCCTGCTCCACCACCACAAATTCTAAAATAGGGACAAATTTGATGACAAAGAGCGATTCCAGCAGTTATATCTTGGTAAATACGTTGAAATTTCTCGCTGTAGCATACAGATTCAAAAGTATCTTGTAAGACATTTCCCAAAAAGAAGTTCCCATATCTTTCTGTTTTTACAGATAAAAGTTCTGGGTCAAAAGTAGAAAAATTTCCCTGATAATCGATATTAATAATGGCGAACGGATGAGTCATTTCTGTATCTTTTAAGCTTTCTTCGCTATAAATCAAATCAGCAAGAATTTCAAATTCTCGCACTTCAAACTCTCCGTCACTTTGAGTTGTTAAATCCCAAAATCTTTTGATAAATTGCCGATAACGCTCTTGGTACTCCGTTCTCTTTAAGGAAGAAGAGAGATTGATGCCCTCGGTTTCTTCCATATTGAAACCCACATCAGTAATGCCATTGTCTCTAAAAAAGTTAAAAATTTCGTCGGGGTAATCTAAAGAATCTGCAGTAACAACAGCAATAATATTATGAGGAATTTCGTTCTTTTGTAAGTAATGAATTCCCCGCATAGTTAGTTCGTGAGAACCTATTCCTTTTCGATTTTGGCGATGAGCATCGTGAATAAATTTTGGACCATCTATGCTCACTCCAACGTGTACGGGGTATTGTTTAAAGAAATCGCACCACCGTTGATTGATTAAAGTCCCGTTGGTTTGAAAAGAATAGTTAAAGCCAAAATCTTTAGTGTTGTACTTTTGATAGGCACTTTCAATTTTTTCAAAAGCTGACTGATAAAAAGAAATGGGAACGGTTAGAGGTTCACCAGCATGCCAGCAAATAGTAAAGTCAGCTTCAAAAAAACGGCTGGTAAAGATATTTTTAAAGAGCGGTTCGATTAAATCGAGAGATAGTCGATTGTTGAGGTGTCGGTTTGGTAAATAACAATAATCACAATTAAGATTACAAAAAGAGGTAGGCTGAATAACGACTAGATTAATCGGCCCAAATTGAGACAAGTTCATATAATAAACTAGAATTCTAACTACTTAGTATCTACGGTAATAATTGTAAAAACCACGTCTATCCCCCCATCGTCTTGGTCTTCTATTTAAAAATCCTCTTCGTCGTCCGTTAACAAAGGATCTCCTCCGGCCTTTCAACCAACCACGAGCTATTTCTGTAGGGGATTCGGCCACGGATTCATCGTCAATTTGATTCGCTCTTTCTTTGAGGGTCGCAGCAATTCGACTCAAACGGCTGTTTAAGCTTTGAGAGGTTGGATCTTCAACTTTATTCGATTGAGTAGCTACTGCTTGATGGGGAAAATTTAGAGCGCACAGAGTTACTAAAAAACTTATCCAAGTAGCTTTTGTTACTTTCAAAAGAAATTACTCCTACTTAAAAGCTGATAAAGTTAACTGTTTATTTTGGCTCCGATAAAGGAATTTGTTCGTGGAGCATGATAGTGTATTCAAAAAATTCTTTGATGATGTTGGTATCGTTAACAGTAATTACACCTTCGGGACCAAACCATCGATTTACTATTTTGCTGGCGGGTTCTTCTCCAATTAGATAGCCTTGCATTAATTTAATAATGCTGTAATTAGCAATGTTGAGAAAAGTTGAATTACTTTCTGGAACTATACAACCAACTCCATAGCGAGCATAAGGAGCTTCAGGAAATTTGGGGAATATTTCATAACGATCGGGGTCAATTTCTTGACGAATTCCATCTAAAATAATCGCGTCTCCAGCTAAAGCATCGATTTGACCCGTTTGCAGAGCTAATATTCCTTGTTTAACATTCTTTTGAGGAACTAAAATACTTTGAGGATGAACTCGTTTGATAACATCTTCAACAAAGGTGGCTGGAGGAATTCCGATTTTTTTTCTCACTAATGAATTAGCTGTACCTAAAGAACTTCCTTTTGGTACTAAAATTCTGATACTGGAGGTGGTATATCTGACGGTATAATCGACAAAATCGTCTCTTTCCCAAGTAAAAGTTACATTACAAGCAATATCAATCTCCCCGCTAGTAATTTTAGGGATAGCTTCTACAAAGCTATTTGTTTCCACAAAATCTAATGTAATTGGTTTGTTTAGTTGTTTCTCCAGTTCAGCTTGTATCTGCCTCAGAATGTCGATCGAATAACCATCTAATTCTTCTTTTTCATTGAAATAGGCGTAAGGAACTAAGTCAAATGAAGTGCCTACGGTTAAAGTTCCCGTAAGAGCTATATTTTCCATAATGGTATCGGCTAGGCTTGGTCTTATTCCCATCAGCACAAGCAATATACTTATAAAGGTTATCGAGAGTTTCCTCAACATTGCTCCTCATCCACCAATTCAATCAAAGATGTTATGTTTAGTTCGGATTTGTTAATTAAACATAGTTGCTGAGTATATTATCATTAAATAAACTCTAGTCTAGAAATTCACCAAACTTTAAGATGGTCTTAAATCTCTCGCTTGGTTAAAATATTAATAAAAAAAGAAGGACGATCGAGAACGGAGATCGCACTTCTCTAACTTTATTATCCAAGTTCTAGTATGGGATATTAAAAGCTTATTAACATGAGGCTGCAGTCCCATCTATATATAGGACTGCAGTCCTATATTTGTCTCATTTTGTTGCGGATACCACTTAGCACATCTCTCAGAGATCGGTCATTAGATTTAGCAGCAATTTTTAGAAAATAGGCAATTTAATCACTTTACCCTCAAATTTTATATGGGTTTCTGATTTTTGTTGATAAGATTATAAATTCATTTCGATTTTTAACATAATATGGCCTTATTGTTAACTTTTTTATTTATTTTCCAGAGGATCCGGATAAGTAAATTTAATTTGTTTTTAAAATAGACGAGTAAGATTATTTTAAAAATTTTGATTATTAAAGAAATGAATAAATTAAAAACTGATTTAAACATGAAAGTATATCAAACTTGGGACAAACAAGCTCATACCTTTTGGCAAAAATTAGCAGGGCAAAATTATCAACTGAGACCAATAACCCCAAAAGAAGATTTATATCAAAACTGGGTTGGAAAATCTCAAATATTTTGGGAAGAATTAGCTCAACTTCATACTTATCAGTTGCCTCAAACTATAAAAATGAAAGCTAAAAAATAAGAGCAACTTAAGGTCGATCGGGTTCGATACGGAGCAGTTGTCCTTTGGATTCATCTGTCAAAATATATAGAAGTCCGTCAGGACTTTGCCTCACGTCCCGCACGCGCTGACCTATATTAATTGACTCTCGAGCGATCGCATTGCCCTCTGCGTCCAAGTCGATGCGACGAATATCCTTAGAAACCAGCCCCCCCGCAAATAGATCTCCTTTCCAACTACTGAAGCGATCGCCCGTGTAAAATGCTAACCCCGAAGGTGCTATTGCAGGTGTCCATACAATTTTGGGGTCTACCATTCCTGGAAGCGATCGAAACTTAGAAATTTCTCCTCCACTATATTCGCGACTGTGGGTAACTTCTGGCCAACCGTAGTTTTTGCCAGCTTCAACAAGATTGAGTTCGTCACCACCTCGCGCGCCGTGTTCGGTTGACCAAACTCGATCGTTCGCTCGATCGAAAGCGATTCCCTGGATATTGCGATGTCCGTAACTCCACACGGCTGAATCCCCATTGGCAGATTTTACAAAAGGATTATTGTTTGGCACCGATCCGTCGTCGTTTAGCCGCACAATTTTACCGAGATGACTGCGAAGATTTTGAGCTTGTTTGCGGATTAAGTCTCCCTCTAATTTAAGAGGTGGGTTGCCACCATCGCCGATCGCCACTAGCATTGTACCGTCAGGCAGCCAAATAATACGCGAGCCAAAGTGCTGCGTACCAGATTTAGTTTGAGAAACCTCAAAGATTACTCGTAAATTGCTCAAAGTGTTGCCGTCAAATGTCGCCCTTGCGACCCGCGTTCGGTTTGCTTGTCTCGTACCGTGGGAATAGGTGAGATAAATTTGACGATTTTCACTAAAGCGCGGGTGAATAGATACATCCATCAAGCCACCTTGACCGACTGCAAATACTTTGGGAACACCTGCGATCGGTTTGGGATCTAGCACTCCATTACGGAGTATTCGCAACCGTCCCGATCGCTCGGTAATTAACATAGTTCCATTTGGCAGCCACGCCATGCTCCAAGGATGTTCTAAGCCTTCTACAACAATCGTTTTTTTAAAACTCTCAGCAACAACGGCAACATCACTTTTGGAAGTGGTTAGATTACTCGGCGATGAATCATCCGCTTTGGAAGGATCGGGCGAATTTTTTAGGAGAGAACAACCCAGAAGTGTTAAGAGAACACTTCCACTTAGTGCGCCCTTGATTAAGCAATTTATGATAGCTTTCATATCTTTTTCGCCAATCCTAATCAGTTTGCGATGATAATTTTTAGGATATTTTTAGCAAAACATCTAATATTAATTAAAAACTTATTCTCTTAGTTTAATATATAAATTAATCGATCGTTATGGGTAGCAAATATGTAATTAATTTTGTTTAAGTATTTATACAAAAAATTTTGCTTAGGTTTTTATAAACTGTTGAATATGTTCGAGAAGATTATTAAAAAAGTTGACGACTTTTTCGTCAATAAAATCTTAGTCGGGTAGCTAGTAGTTATCTTTTAGCTCTAAAATCTGGCAGGGACTGCTTGAGAGCATCAGAGGAAGAAGATTGTAGCAGATAGATATTGAAAGGTGATTCGCTAATGTAGTTGGCATAAGATGCTTGTAGATAAGGAAGATAATCGGCATTATGGGGAAGATAAGACTGGAAAAATGCTGTAACCATTGCTTTACCGTAGCTCTCGAATAAATCTGGTTGTCGCTGTTGGAGAGCTGGTATGGATTTAAGTAGAGCGCCAATTTCTGCCTCGAGAAGAGACATGTCACCATGTGACAATCCTTCTACTAAAGTTAAATACTTATCTTTTGCATTCAACCATGTAAAAGAGCGTATCTGTTCTGTTAGTGCTGGGGTAGCAGGATCTTCAGTACCTGCAACTAGAAATACCGGAATTTGAATCTTGCTCAGACCTTGTTGACCAAAAAGACTGGCATTGACGGGATTGATTGCTAAGATCGCTTTAATTCGGGAATCGCGGAAATTATAAGTTTTCTTTTCTAAGTCTAATGCTCGACACTGAAGCAATAAAGATAAATTGGGTGCCCAAATCTGCTCGCCACAATCAATTTCTAATTGCTCGAAGTTGATTTGGGCACCTGCTAAGGCTAAGGCGGTATAGCCGCCAAAAGAATGACCTATGACCCCAACTTCATTGAGATTGAGTCTTCCTTGATAAAGACTGTGGTTGTGTTTTTCTAGTTCATTGAGGAGATAAGTAACATCTAGAGGTCGATCGATGAATTCGTTGAGTTTAAATATCTCTTGAGAATAGCCAGAGAGCAGATCTTGAAATTGTTTGTTGTCACTGCCAGGATGTTGGGGAACAGCAACCAAATAGCCGTAGCTAGCTAGATGTTGCGCCTGCTTTTGAAAGTGTTTGGGAGAAGAAGCTAAACCGTGGGAAGCTATGACAACAGGTGTTTGACCGTCTCTCCACTGTTGGGGTCTGTAAAGATCGACTTTAAACTGACGTTGTCTGCTGGTATCGTTTAAAGTGATTGTTTGTTTGCTATAACCCAATGAGCCAGGAGTTCTCAGATCTCGGAGATTGGCAAAATTAACATTTGAATCGGCAGCAGCTTCAGCTGAAGACAATTTTTGGATTTTTGCTGTAATTGTCTCGGTTTCGGCGATGAGATTGCTGACGCAATCGGCAATGGTAGCGAGATTTTTGGCGTTTAGTTCGACGTCGGTAGAAAATTGACGCAGAAAATTGATGAGGCTTAAACCATCTTGATTTCTCGCAGCTCTATAAGCAGCAGAGCGAATTGCATATTTACCATTTTGACTTCCTGGAAGATTAATGACTTTGCCGACTTGGGTGAGTATTTCTTCTCCGATG
>JASJDA010000109.1 GCA_030065755.1 Prochloraceae cyanobacterium
TATCGCCAATTGGTTTAAAAGGTTGTAGATTTTTTAGCCTAGAGTCTTTCTCTGCCATAGAAGTCTATTGCCAACATTACTCTAATTTACTTTACACTATCCTGGTGAATCCTCTCAAACCAGTTTTTTAAATTTTACTTGTATACAAGAGAAGATTGTGTTAAAGTACAGAAGACGGCGATAAGCCTAGGAAACTTCAGCCGTCTGTCAAATTAACGTATTTGAAATCAAACAAGGAATTAAGGAATTAACCATGTTCGATGTTTATATAAACCAAACAAGGAATTAACCATGTTTTGATGTCTATATAAATCAAACAAAGAATTAACCATGTTCGATGTCTATATAAATCAAACAAAGAATTAACCATGTTCGATATGTATCTAAGTGTAGCTCAAGAGCAGAGAGAATTACAAGCTTGCCCGAATGCAAACGAGCATCTCAAAAATACTCAAGGATCGAAAATAAAATATAAATTTCGTCAAGCCCATCCCCTTTTAAGATTTGTAACAGAGGAAACAGTTGCATTTTTATTTGCGATCGATGTCAAACAAATATATCGCATCGAATGTTGGCAACACGTTGTTTACGTACACGCAGAGGGAGTAAGCAGATTTGTCAGCTACGGAGATTTTCCCCCCGTAATCACCACAGAAAAGCCAGAAAGCAAGGATTTTATTTATTGGCGCAAACGGTGGGTTAAAAAATCGAAACAAAGAAAAGCGCCAGAGTTTTGGGTAAGGTTTTACACTCAAAAGTTTATCGAAGCTAGATCTCTAGAGCAACTGAGGGAGTGGGGCAATTTAATTGCTGTATTTAAATTTCTCTTTGAAAAAGCGAATATAGAACGTCTGCGAGAAAATTACTCTTATCAAAGATTTTTAAAATTAGGGAAACAAAACTTTATTTCCCAACCGTCCCTATCCGTATCGATCGCTAAATAATAAAAGTAGGATCGATCGCTAATCTAAATCATAATGCTATTAATAAAGAAATAGCGTTTATTACAACATGAGTTTAACTACTTATAAATGGACAACCTCGCAATTCCATCGCGCAATAGAGGCAGGAATATTTGAGGACGAACCCATTGAATTATTGCGCGGAAATATCATTATTATGACTCCAGAACGGGAGCCTCATGCTTATTATAATGCGGAAACAGGGGATTATTTAAGAAGTCTTCTAGGAGATAGAGCTAAAATTCGGGATGCTAAACCAATTACTCTTCCTAATGACTCAGAATTGGTCCCAGATCTGGCAATTGTTAAACCATTAGGTACAATTTACTTACAACACCATCCTTACCCAGAAGATATTTTTTGGATTATCGAATTTTCGAGAACTACTCTTAGCAAAGACTTAGGTGAAAAAAAAGAGATCTATGCTGAAGCAGGAATTATTGAGTATTGGGTCGCTAATCTAAAAAAACCAGAGTTGAAAGTATTTCGCGAGATAAAAAACGATCGATATACAACCGAACTTACACTAACTACAAATACTATTTCCCCTTTGGCTTTTCCCGATATATCTTTACAAGTCGATCGGCTTATTGGATCTGCTACTTAAAGTAAAAGTAGCATTATCTGCGATCGAGCGAGCATACTTTCGAGCAAACCATTCCGCATAACCTTCGGATTCACTTTCCGCACGTCTGAACGTAACATGACCGAATTATGCCCCTACGAACGAATATTTGTTGCCGCTATGCCGATGGGCTTGCTCCGTGAGCCCTCTCCTAAAATACTAAATCGTTAGAAAGTCGTCCCGCCAGGGGGCGATCGAGAGTTTTGTTGATTGACCTGATACTCCAGCTGTTCATCGCTGATATTATAAAGCTTTTGCAGTAGCAATAACTTGAACATCAGAACAATACCGACCAGTATTGTCCGACTACTGACAAAACATTGAGAAATCCTTAAAAAATCGCTCTAGTCAAGTTTCCCAATCTAAGATGACTCTGATTAACTAAAGCCATCCTCGCCTGAACGACACTGAGCCAGTAAGCCCCAATGACCAAGACAGATTTTGCCGAGCGGCACCTGGGAATGGAACAAGAATTTTTCCTGGTAGATGAGGAAGGGGTTCTGTCTAATCAGGCTGATGCTTTTCTTCAGCGTTGTTGGGAAATAGCCCAAGCCGAAAGTCACCATCCCCAATGCTTTGTTCCAGAGTTTGTCAAGAGCGTTGTCGAAATAAATACTATCCCTGTCCATAACCTGAGGGAGCTAACAGCAGAATATCTCAAGACTCTGAAAATTGGGTTGCGAGCAGCTCGCGATTTGCATCTGCGGCTATATCCTCTTTCTACATATCCTTTACACATCATGCCAGTCAGACGGAACCGACCTAACTACCACCTTCAGGCTGCCACGGTGGGTGCGGAGCGGTTTGAGAATGCGGCTAAGTGTACGGGCACTCATCTGCACCTAGAACTGCCAGCTGGGATAGTTAATCGGCGCGTGGGCTGCTCTTACAATTCCTCGGCGGCAGATAGAGCCGAACTCCTGAATACTTACAATTTAGTTACGGCTTTAGATGCGGCATTGATTGCCTTATCGAGAGCTTGTCCTTTTTATGAAGGACGAGTCAGTGGCATGGCCGTGCGGACACTGCACTATCGCGGTCGGGAAGAATTTGCTTGGGAAGGAGTCTACACTCATCTTCAGCCGGTTGGAGGATTACTGCCTTATGCGGCCAGCATTGAAGATTTAGTCGAGCTGTTATTTCATCGCTACTACACTTGGCAAGAAGCAATGGGCCGAGCCGGTCTTGACCGCCAACTATTTCGCCAGTGGGGAGGAGAATTGCTCAAGGTGGGTTGGAATCCAGTGCGGCTCAATCGACTGGGAACTATAGAATTGAGAGGGATGGATAGTAACTATCCTGAAGTCACCTTAGCATTGATCGCTCTGATTGTAGATGCAGTCAATCGTGTTCGCCACGAAGAACTGATTGTCAGACCCAAAGCAGGAGCCAAGACTTTTCAGCTCAACGAGGGAAAACTAAATGTACCGGAGTTTGAATATCTCAACGGAGAATTACTTTATGGTGCGGTAACTGAAGGAGTAAACAGTTTAGCCGTCAAGACTTATTTGGATTCGGTGTTGGAGTTTGTCGCCAATGAAGATAAGTTGTCTCAAGCTTTTACTCAATTTAGAACGGCGCTCGGTGAATACCGGACTACAGAAGCCAAGTTATTGGCAGATTTGGCCCCGACTACAGAAGAGCTATCTCGCCCTGAAGGTTTGCGGTTAGTTCGCCACTGTTGTGACCAGTTAGAAGCGCAAGTCGAGTTTCTTTCTCAGCAGTCAGCTTCCTCACGCTGACTGCTGCGAGTAGGGAATTGATTTTTGGGTAGTCCCGAAAAACTCTCTTTTAACCTAAGTATTAATTCGAGGCGCTCGCTGAGTAATCTTGAATCACAGGAATATCCTTCTGTCCCTCACGTTGCAGACTAAACCGTTTAGTTAACACAAAAGTAGCCCTCGCATTTACGAATCAAAGATGTAGAAATAGCTCTAATGATCTTATCTGAGTCTCCATTATCTTCGAGTTCGTCTGACTTAGACGAAGTCCAAAAAGTGATATCCAATAGCGAGCTTTTAAAAAAATTGTTTAATAGTCTACCCGAAGATAAGTATCGTATCAAAGCTTCTGAGTATATTATTCAAATTTATAATTGGGCCCAAAAGTTACATCAATGGCGCTCGCCAGAGCCACACTAAAAGTCATTCCTCATCGGTAAGTGGTGCTAACACATGAGTGCAGTCAAAAGCACTATGAGTAATAAAATTGAGTAATAAAATAAATGCAGCAGAATCTACAGAGAAAATAGTTGCTACTGCTAGCAAGAAAAGAGATTCTAATATGTCTCCCGACCAGGCTCTTTGAGAATTAACTAAAGAAAAGAAAATAAAAGTGATTGGAGCTTACTACAATCTACAAAATGGCCGAGTTGATCTTCTAGGATAAGTAGCAGAGCTGTTTGACCGAACGTAAAGATTCAGGTGTTGGCGCGCCGCAAAGCTGCTCCCTTCTCGATCGCCTCTAAAAAAACTTTTCCATCTACTGAGAGTTGGCGATCGTAAAGAATTATAAATAATGTCTTGACAAATTGCTTTTGATTTGATTGTTACTAATTATTGAAAATCGGCAAGATCATTACTTATTGACATAGGGTTAGGTGAGCAATAACAAATAGTCTCTAATTGACCAATACATTTGTTATTGCTCGTTGGTTACTGATTTGAGCAACTTGCTTTTTTGCGGTGAACGCAGAGTAACTTTTAAGATATTTTATCAATTAGGGTTGTCAGCGATTCTAGCTATTTGTTTTTTTGCTTCGGTGTAAAGGGCATTATTTCCCTGTTGTTGAGCTAATTTAGCTGCTTGTTGAATGTCTTTGAGAGCTTGTGAAGATTTTCCTAATTGAGCTAGCACAATTCCCCGATTAAAGTAAGCAGCAGCGTCAATAGGGTTCAATTCAATTGCTTTGCTGAAATCTTCTATGGCACCAGTTGAATTTTTCAGTAGATTGCGAGCCATGCCTCGATTATTATAGAGCCCAGCAGCACGGGGATTAATCTCGATTGCCTGCTCGAAATCGGAGATTGCTTTTTGATATTGCCCGATAAGAAGGAGGGTATAACCTCTATTGTTGTATATCTCAGCCCTCTCAGGAGTATGAAGAAGAGCTTCAGTGTAATCTTGAAGAGCTTCAGTATATTTTTTCAATTTGTGATAGGCATTGCCTCGATTGAAATAAGCAACCCCATAGTCAGGATTGATGGCTAGGGCTTGAGTATAGTCAGAGATGGCTTTTTGATAATTTCCTTGTTGATTATAAACAGTGGCTCTACTGTAGTATGCCAGGGCATATTTGGGAGCGATTTCGATAGCTTTGCTATAGTCAGAGATAGCTCCGGCATAGTCCTTTAATTTACTTTTAGAATTGGCTCGATTGGTATAGGCTTCAGCGTAATTAGGATCGAGAGAGAGAGCAGTGGTATAATCTTTGATTGCGCCATGAAGATCGCCCAATTGACTGCGAGCGATGGCGCGATTGTTGAAGTAGTTGCTATTGTTAGGATCGAGCTCTATAGCCTTGTTGAAATCTTCGAGGGCTCCTCGATAGTCTCCTGCTTGAAGGCGGTTAAAGCCATTAACAGCATATTCTTGTGATAATTCACTGGTATTGGATGATGTTTGATTTTTATAGAAACTATTTTCAACTGGTACTGCTAAGACTGGTAAGATCTGTCCTAGAACAATGGCACTAGAAATTATGAGTATTTGAGAAGTTTTGCTAATCGGTTTCATTATTCAATAAATTGATTTGATTACGAGAGAATTTTCTATTTAACTTTGCAAATAAGAGCTATGGAACTTGCCGTCAAATAAGATGCCAGCCTTGTAACCAACAGTTAACTGTTAGAAATCAGGAGATAATCCATTATCTGGCTGGCATCTTATTTTTAGGCTCCTCCCTATCTTTTAAGATAATCAATAATTGATACCATTGTCTTTTTTAAAGCTTCTTCTTCTAGCAAGTATATTGAAGGATATGGCAATAAACTGTTCCAGCTCTTACTCTCAGAACAAGGGAAACTGCCAACAGAACAGGTATAAGAATTAAATATTGAAGTCTCAGTAATTGTATCACTGTGCCGTAAATAGAGAAACCGAGAAACCGGTTGTATAGTTATCAATAAATTTTCCTCCCACACCCCCCACACTCCTCAAAAAGTCGATTGAGAATTAATTAAACGGATTTCACATAACCCATGGCCGTTACACCCCTCGTAAACCAAAGAAGATCTTCTCTAGCCTTCGATAATCATTCGGTGATTGTTGGGTTGTACGGGTCGATTATTATGAGGATAGATTTTGGCAAAAGCTTGTATCTGCTCTGAGGAAGCTTCAATAGGTTCTTCAAAGATAATCCAACGTACTATTTGAGAACATGGTGGAGTAGTTAAAGAGCCCATGTATCTGTAAGAGGCTTTCTTGTTTGGCAACAGTTGATGGATATTGACGTGGCCATTGACCAAGCGAGAGGGACCTTTTTTCTCAGGCATTTGTTCCCAAAAGGTTTTTAGGACATGATTTTCTCGACCTTCTTTTATGAATATACCAACAACAGCTAATTCCCCTTGAGAATTACGATGGACAAAGTGAGCTTCCATAGGAAAATGTTCGTTAGCGATTACGTGTTCGCTAGGGTGATGAAAGTGGAATTGTAGTAGATCGAATTTGTCAGTAGCTAAAGTTAGGTGATTATTATGGTCGGGATTAACTTGAATGGTGTGACCGTTGTTAACGATGTGAAGTGCGCTGAGATGATAGTCGAATGTGAGATCGTTTAATTGAGTGTGAATGGCACTTTTGGATTCTAAATTGATGGGGGATTGTTGAGTACCCATCTCGCAAACTTTGAAATCGGGAGCTATTTCACCCCACATAGAAGGTCCGTTTTGGTCGTAGTCCCATTCACCATGATTGTTAGGATCTTCGCTGGCTACTGCGGCCGTCAATGATGGAAAGGAAAAGCTAAATGCAGTTCCTGCTGTAGCCATTGATATATATTTTAATAACCTTCTTCTTTGCATATTTGGTCAATCTCAGTCAATGGAAATGATTTTTGCTGCTAGGCGATCGCCAGCTTGTACAGGAAGAATAAAAATTCCTCGACAAAGACTTCATTGAACATCTTTGCTCAAAAACGGAGCCAGGAACTTCGACAATAACAGCCACAAGATTCGAGCATTATTGACAGATGTGTATGGTATGGTCAGGATTCTTTTGAGGAGAGATCTTATTGAATTTAGTAGTTGCTATGTTCGTGTCTAATGATTGTGGAGAATGAGCAACATTATCTGAATCTTGAATTGCCGTGTAGCAAGTATTAAAATCACTACTTAGTTGTCCCCATAATTGAGAGTGTTGGTCAAGCTGTTGGTTGTTTTTTACTTTGGAGTTTAACTCTTCAGCGTTACTAACAGATATCAAACTGAAATTTAAAGTGAAAGTAGCGGTTAAAAATAATAAACTTTGACGAGGTAAATTTTGATTCATTGTTTTTTTATTTCTCTTTTTTCTGAGGCTTTTGAATATCTAAAATAAGTCCCTTAGGAGGCTGTAATATTTTCAGCTATTGTCTGGTCAGAAATCTTCTCTTGGCTGCCAATTTCTGGATTAAGATTGTTAGTTAAACTAGACCAATTAAAGGAGATGAATCTAGGTAAGAGAATGCAGACAGTAGCATTAAGGAGAGTCATGAGAGCAAAATCAAATAAGTTCATCTTATTATCTTTTGAATGTTATTTTGATTGGGATGATTTTTTTTAGACTCTTTCATCATATAACTAAAATCAGGATTGAGAGAAGTGACAGGGAGTATAAATAACTTTTGAAACCGATAATTTTTTTTTATATTTGCTCAATAAATTTGAGGAATGTGGTGTGGTGCTAACTCCAAGGGAGAGCTTGCTCAAAACCATCATGACCTGAAAAAATGGTCACTTCTGTGGTGTCTCCACCTGTTTGCGGGATAACTTCTGTCGGTGACGACGACAGCACTGCTGGCGGCTTAATAATGAATTTATAGTTCCCATTATTAGATTTTCCAGTTCCAGATAACTCTCGAGATTTATTAGGATCTGTCATGGCAATTTTTTCGACATTAAGTCCAGTTTCTTTTAGTTTTGATGCCCACAGAGCTTCTTTATATACTGGGATAATATGATTGTCCTGAACAGTTCCTTTTTGAGTGGTGAAGACAAGAGGTATGCCAACGTGCTCAAAATTTAGTTTTCTAGCCAGAAAACCCATAGAAACAAAAGCCAGACTGGGTAAAGGAAGAGTTGGAACTATATCTTCTGAATTGGCCACTCGATATATATTTTGAAGGGAATCAAAAGACCTTGCAAAGTTTTCGTCACCAGCTCTAGGATTAGCAAATGTATAAAGATGAAGGTTTAATCCTGCTAAATAACAACGAAACCCTATTTTCTTACCTTTGTTGTCCCATAAGTCATCAAATTTAGCACACCACTTTTCAAAACACGGGGGCAAGGATTCAAGGGTTATCTCTTTCACGGGAGCGAAGCGCTGCTGCAAGCAGTTCGATTCTGGGTCTAGTTCAAGTACAAGGAAGACTAGATCGTTATTTTAGCCGATTTCCCCCGATCGCTTTCCTAAAGTCCAGCTAGAAGAAATTAACGATACTAAACGTAGCGAAAATAAAGCGAGAAAAGTTGAAGTAGAAAGTAATCGAAGCGCTCGAAGTCCTGTCAGCTCAGAATACGAGCGCTCGTATTACTTTAAACAAACACCAGAAATAATTAAGACGAATCAGCTTGTTAGAGAGGTTTTTGACCATATTGAGCACTTTAGGTTAATGCATCTTTTGGGACTAATTGAGAGTATAGCTAAAAGGAAACCAAACTATATTCATCGTTTTGCTACGGCACTGGCGAGAAATGAGGAGCAGGCTGTTGATGCTGTTAACAAAGAAATCATTTTTATGAAAGTCCCCTTTTACGATAAATCCTATACTTCGCTTATAACTGGACTGCTATAGAAGGGGACTTTCATAAAAATAAGATCCTCTCACGGGAGCGATCGCTACCGTTTACCCTGAAAAAATTTGTAGTTTGAAACAAACGGGATAAAAGCATAGAAAAAAAGTATGATGGCATACTTTTATTGATATTATCTTGACGTAGCAAAAAGAACAATCTCACAACCAGTTATGGATTGTTCTCATTTTCAACTAACCATTGAGGCTGCCAAGAGCTTAGAGGAATACCTTGATATTATTCTGGGATGCTCACCCGATTAAACCAAGTTAAAGTAGAAATATTTGAGAGGAATTTTGGGAAAGTCTTAAATTGATTATTAGTTAAATCTATTTCGGTTAAATTAGTCAAATACTGAAGAATTTGAGCTATTTAGCTTAAACTCTAGACAATAAATTTATTAGATGGGAAGTACAGTTAAATTTTTCTGAAACTGACTCTCATCCTACGAGTTTCTAGGTTATCTTTAAAAAGTTTGGCCTTGGGCGTCTAAATGAAGCAATCAGAATCAATTCAGGTTTTATTGAGGAGGTTTTTTACTTATCTAGGCTTGTCGGCAGTTTTAATCTTGTTAGGGCTAAGTGTAGGGATTATTGGTTATCATTGGACTGTAGGTTTAAGTTGGGTAGATGCCTTAGTAGAAGCATCAATGATTCTTAGCGGTATGGGACCGATTAGCCCAATACCTTCTACCAGTGGTAAGATTTTTGCCTCTGTTTATGCTCTTTTCAGTGGCTTGATTTTTGTCCTAGCAATGGGGATTGTCTTATCTCCTCTTGTCTATAGTTTACTTAGGCAATTTGACATTAATAAAAAAGACTGGGACTCTTAATTACCAGAGGATTTTTTAGGTTTTGATTCTGAGTTTTTTCATTCATTTTGATACTCAGGCTTTCACTAAAGCAGTATTTTGTCGAGGGCAGAACCGCTTTTTGTCAAAAAATGGCACTACTGTAATTGAGAATCGCACTGAGTTGAGAATCAATCGAGAGTCGATTGAGGGGGTTCCTCAGTTTCTGAAGAAGCAAATTGCCAGTACACTCGAAAAGTTTCTGGGACAAAAGATAGTAGCGAACCTCATACAAACGAGTCAAGGAATACAAAAATATCTGGAACAACCGGTAGAATGAATAGTCATATTTTAGATTTTTTCGTTTCTCAAATCAGATCCAGATAAATTGCTACTTTTTCTGTATATTGGCGATCCCTTCGGGATGCGCTTCGCGGCGCGCCTCTAAAAAAAACTTTTCCATCTACTGAGATTGGGAGGATTTAGTCAAAAATACCGTTAAAACGACAAGCCCTAAAAGAATTGTCTGAAGGATTAGGTAAGTTGACATATTTGTCACAAGGAGAACAGACATAATAGTTATCTCCTCATTAACGCATAAGAATAGTTCTTTTACTTCTATTTTAATTTTTTGTCTCTAGAGATGAAGAATCAATTTCTTGGATGTTCTTAACATTATCGCTGGTTAATTGAAGAAGATCATAAAATTCTTAAGTCAGGATGCCAGGTCGAAAGTTATCGATACTACATAGGAATCAGCACCCAGCTGAAGATTTATTTTTAAGAATTGCGAAAAGGCGCAATTCTCAGATTAAAGAAATATCATAAAAGAAGAGGGGTGTATATCATCAGTAGAGCGAAAAGTTTTGCTAGTTAGAAGTAAATAAAAAAACTTCCGATTGCCGAGTTGACTACTGAAAAATTGTCGGTAACAAGATGAGAAAGAGACTGGTGAAAAACAATTTAGTAGCCGGAAAGTTAATTTAACTTGCTCCTAGTGAAAACTAGACATCTGAGAAAAAGCACCTCTTCCCCCCAGGTTACTTGCTACCTCGACAGACACCTTTTACCTCTGGACACTAAATCGAAAGTTATTTGCGGAGGTGACCTCCATGGCTAAAATTGTCGGTATTGACTTAGGAACCACCAACTCTTGTGTAGCGGTGATGGAGGGAGGACAACCTGTAGTCATTGCCAACGCCGAAGGACAGCGCACTACTCCCTCAGTTGTAGCTTATACTAAATCAGGGGAGCGCCTCGTAGGACAAATCGCCAAGCGTCAAGGGGTGATGAACCCACAGAACACATTTTACTCTCTCAAGCGCTTTATGGGCAGAAAATATGACGAAATTACCCACGAAGCTACAGAAGTTTCCTACAAAGTGCTCCCTGACAGCAACGGCAACGTCAAACTTGAGTGTCCCCAAGCAGACAAGCAATTTGCACCTGAAGAAATTTCGGCTCAAGTACTGCGCAAACTGGCAGACGATGCTAGCAAATACTTAGGGGAAAAAGTTAGCCAAGCAGTGGTTACCGTACCCGCCTATTTCAACGACTCTCAGCGACAAGCAACTAAGGACGCGGGTAAAATTGCTGGACTAGAAGTTCTGCGCATCATCAACGAACCCACCGCGGCATCTCTGGCTTACGGACTGGAGAAAAAGAGTAACGAAATTATTCTCGTCTTCGATCTCGGTGGAGGAACCTTTGATGTTTCGATTCTCGACGTTGGTGAAGGTGTTTGGGAAGTAAAAGCCACTAGTGGAGATACCCATCTGGGGGGAGACGACTTCGATAAAAAAATTGTCGATTGGCTGGCCGACGAATTTAAAGCCCAGATTGGTGTAGAATTGCGCGAAGACAAACAAGCTTTACAACGGCTCACTGAAGCAGCAGAAAAAGCCAAAATTGAACTTTCTAGCACCACTCAAACCTCGATTAACCTGCCCTTTATTACTGCTACTAATGAAGGAGCGAAACATTTAGACACGATCGTGACTCGGGTCAAGTTTGAGGAGATGTGTGCCAATTTATTGGCTCGCTGTCGTGCTCCAGTAGAACGAGCCCTATATGATGCTAAACTGAGCAGGGATGAAATTGATGAAGTGGTATTGGTAGGAGGGTCTACCCGCATTCCTGCTGTTCAAGAGTTAGTCAAACAAATGACGGGTAAAATTCCTTGCCAAGGAGTTAACCCAGATGAAGTGGTCGCCGTGGGCGCTGCAATACAAGCTGGGGTTCTCGGTGGAGAAGTCACTGACCTACTGCTGCTCGATGTCACTCCTCTATCTTTAGGGGTAGAAACCCTTGGCGGCGTGATGACTAAAATTATTCCTCGCAACACCACTATTCCCACTAAGAAATCCCAAATCTTCTCTACGGCGGCAGACGGTCAAACATCAGTACAAATCCACGTTTTCCAAGGAGAACGAGAATTCGCCAAGGATAATAAAAGCTTAGGAATGTTTCACCTGGATGGGATTCCCCTCGCCCCCCGAGGAATTCCCCAAATTGAGGTGACCTTCGACATTGATGTCAACGGGATACTGGCGGTTGAGGCAGTTGAACTAGCTACTGGCAAACAACAATCAATTACCATCACGGGCGCTTCCACTCTCGACGACAAAGAAGTTGAAAGGATGGTTCAAGAAGCCGAACACTATGCGGTAGAGGACAAAAAACATCGCGAACAAATTGACACAGTGAATATGGCCGACTCCACCGCATATCAAGCAGAGAAACAGCTCAAAGATTTGGGGGATAAAGTTCCCGTAGCATCCAAAAGCCGAGTTGAAGGATTAGTGAAAGAACTGCGCTCAGCGCTCGCTCAGTCAAACTACGAGGGCATGAAGTCTCTCAGCAAGGAATTGCAGCAAGCTTTGATGGAAGTTGGCAGTGCAGTTTATGCACAAGCTGGAAGTCCCAGGGGACCCCAGACTGGAACTTACAACACTGACGGTGGTGAAAAAGACGTGATTGACGCGGATTTCGTCGAGGATAACTAATCAGCAGATATGTTCTCTCGAAAGTTTGTACAAAAGTAAAAAATTGATTTTTTTCAGTAGGAAAGGAGAGCCCCAATGAAATACGACGAATTTATCAAGCACGTTCAAAGCTTTGCTCAGTTAGATTCCTCCGAGTCAGCTCAAAAAGGCATCCGTGCTACTTTATCAACCCTGGCTGAACGGATCGATCCAGCTTTGGCTAACAAATTAGCTGACCAGCTCCCCGAAGAAATTAGCACTTATCTGCGGGTTCCCCAAGAAAACCGCTCCAGTTCTTTTTCCTTAGAAGAATTTTATTCTCGGGTCATCGAGAAGGAAGAAATAGCTCCAGCTCAAGCTGTGATGCACGTTAGGTCTGTATTTGCTGTTCTCAACTGTGCAGTTAACCCTACTGACTTTAGGGAGGTACAAGCCCACCTCGACCAAGATTACGAAGAGTTGTTCCCAATGTCTAGTAACCCCTATAAACTGGTAAGTGGTACCCAACAGTAATGAAAGAAAAGGAATAACTTTGGGTTTTGTCGCTGGCATTAACACGCCACTGGGAATAGTTTGTCAGTCTAAGCACGATTGGTGCTATTTGCTGAGATTTTATCCTTACAAAGAAACTTCCAATTAAGTCAATCTCGTTGATTTTGGCTACATAGGTGAAGGTAGTTTGCTCCCCCGTCTATGATGTTTTGTTTTCCTGCCAAATCCCACCAGCGCCCATCTCGATCGCCGTTCAACCGTCTCGATCTCCACCCGCACCTGGGGAAAATCAGTCAGAGTCTTGCTTCTGGGACTTGTGGGTAAAGCATAAAGATCTAGGTGGAGGAGTATAAATTCGCGAATGACAATCGCGAATTTATGGTAATTAAGATTACTTATTTTTTTCAATATCGATAATAAATAATAATTTGTGGAAATTTTTTAAGAATATAGCTATTCATTAAATCAAAGTAAAAAGAAGGGAAAAAGACTAATTACTTAACTTTTTTTAATTCCCGCATACGTCGCAGCCAACGAAACACGTCCCCAGCAGTGATAATTCCTTCTAGTTGGTCATCGCAAGTTACCAAGACTCTTTTGAGCCCCGACTGTTCCATTTTTTCTAGAACTTCGGTCATTGGTGTTTCTCGACGAACTGTGATAGTATCACTTATCGGTGTCATTGTTTCTGCTACAGTTTGTTTTGCCCATTGGGTGCGTGGAGTATCTTTTACTTGATTGAAGGAGATTATCCCTACCAAATGACCGTTTTCAGTTACAGGAAAAGCCTGATAGCGTCGATGAAGAAAATAATCATCAACCAGGGTTGCTAAACTCAAATCTGAGGTGACGGTTTCGGGAGCTCTCATCATAAGTTCCTGAGCCGGTACTCCCTCTAAGCCACTACGAATTAGATGCCTTTGATAACTCATTTGGGCAGCGCTAGCTAAAAACCAACCAATTAAAACCAACCACAAACCTCCTAAAAAGTTACCGTTAAATAGTTGGACAAATCCTAAAGCAATAATCATATATGCAAAAAACTGACCCCCCCAACTAGCAATGCGGGTGGCTTTTTTTAAGTCTCCCGTGATTTTCCAAATTAAAGAACGAAATAAGCGACCACCATCGAGGGGAAAGCCAGGAAGTAGGTTGAAAATCCCTAGCAGAAAATTAATTGCCCCCAGGTATCTAGCTACACCAGTAATGGCTACAGGCCAGCCCGCACCCCGACCTAACCACCAAATAAGGGTAAATAAGAACGCCAAAATTAAACTAACCAGAGGCCCAACTACCGCAATTTGGAATTCATCCCCAGGAGTTTTAGCATCCATGCGGGTGCGGGAAATTCCCCCAAACACAAACAGGGTAATCCCTTCAACGGGAATTCCTTTAGCTAATGCGACAAGAGAGTGAGCCAGTTCGTGGGCGATGAGGGAGGCGAACAACAAAAGTGTTGCCCCTACTCCCATGAGTAGATAGGTTGAGTAGGAAAGTTCGGGATAGTTAAGGGGAAAGAGATTCTCTGTCAGAGACCAAACAATTAGAAAGAAAATGAGAAACCAGGAGAGATCGACACGAATTTCAAACCCGAAAATAGAACCAACTCGGAATTCTTGCATTGTTATGGTGTAGGAATTATGACGAAGTTTTGTGACTTACCTACAGTGAATGAACTTTTAGTCTAAGAACAGTTTTAAAAAACCCTATATTATTTTCTCAAACTGCTACTTTAACGCTAACTTCAAATCTGGCAGCTAGAAATTGGAATATAATTCCTTATTTTTTCTCTGGGGCCGCACCTGGAACGGAAAACTGCTTTTCCAATCTCATCCGTTCTTCAATTTGACGAAGAAAATAACCGTTGACCATTGCCTTTGCCAGAAGTATGTTGAGATGCTGCTTGGTAGTAGCGATCGTCACAGCAAAATTTTCGTCTGGTAAATTCCCCAAGATTTCAACCAGATTAGTTCCCATAACCTCTAGGGCTTCTTTTGATGGTTGAGACAACTGAGCCACAGTTTCAATGTCCAGTGAATTAACGTATTCCCACAATAAATTTTTCTCAGTTGGAGATCTATTAGTGATTTGATTCATGATTGCCTGAGTAATAACTCTTTCTATAAGTTATAATAAAACATTTGACTAGTAAATTGTTGGGGCTAAACCGAACTTTTAGCCTCAGAATGCGCTACACAGCGAAGAATGTGAGCTGTCTTGCCATCGACCGACCCAATATAGAGGCTCAAAGGCTGGGTTGCCTTGCATAGGCAGCTGTCGAGCATTATATTCCAAACGCTCCAAAGCTCGCCCTAATGCTCTAGGATTACCAGTTAATCTAGCTGCAGAAGTATCAGCAGAAAATTCTCGCGTGCGGGAAATTCCTAGTTGAATTATTGTAGCGGCAATAGGAGCCAGAATAATCGTTAACAAGAGTCAACAGCAAGCCTAAAGGATTTGCTAAGTTGCTATTTTATCAAAAAGGTTTGAGGGCTATGAAGCTTATACAGAGAGCGCTTTAGCGCGGTTGTCCCCATCCAAGCTCGATCGCTCTCAACCCGCAATCTTCTATAGTAGTCAAGTCTTATGAGAATTCTTTAACCGAAATCCCTTTAACCTGCGATCGCACTTTTTTTTGGGTTGTAAGAAAACAAATCAAACTATTCTCTTGTTTTCAAAACAGCAATCAAATCCAAATTATTGAGCTGACGACGAATAATAAACCCAGAAATAACAGAAGCGATCGAAACCACTAAAAAAGTAAAAGCATAAGCAGATCTAGTAATAATTAAAGGCAAGCGAAAAAGCTCTTGATTATAAGTCCAAGACATATAAGCCGCAAAACCGTACCCTAAAAGAAAGCCGATCGGAATTGCCAATAAAATAAGTATTGCTTGTTCTCCCAATAAAATAAAAGCAATTTCAGCGCGAGTAAAACCGAGAATTCTCAAACTAGCTAATTCTCGACTTCTTTCAGACAAAGCAATTCTTGCCGAGTTATAAACGACGCTAAAAGTAATAATCGAAGCAAATATCACTAAAATAAACGTCATTACCCGCATATTTTTGCCGCTAATTTCATTAAAACTATCCAAAGCTGCTTGACGAGTAGTAAAAGCTGCAACTGCGGGAATCTCTTTGAGGCGAGTATATAATTTATTAGCTAAATTAGCATCTACACGGAGATATGCACCCGAAATAGTTTGTCCTTCTCGCATTAATTTATTAAGAGCGTTAATCTCCATATAAGCAGATAAACCCATCAATTCATCTACCAATCCTACTACGGGAATCGATCGCACTGGGCGATCGGCTTCTAAAACTTCTACTGTCAGAACATCTCCAGGTTGTACGTGCAATATTTCGGCTAATTTTTTCGTTAAAACCACCCCATCGGCGGGTAAATTAACAGTATTGAGAGAGCGATCGACTAAACGTAATAATTCGGCGTTTGCTTGGATGCCTGTCAAACCACTACGATGTTGATAGTGTTGGAAGCGAAGTTTAGCAGGTACGGAACGAAAAACCTCCGATTGTACTACTCCAGGTAATTTTGCGACTTCGTAACGAGTGCGTGCGGGTCGAGGTTCGTTAAATACAATAGTGACATCTTCTCTTTGTACGTGGCGAAATTGTACGTCAACTAAATAGGTAACGGCATCTTCAAAATAGCGTCCGGTGATTAAAATAGCTACAGCTAGAGCAATACCTAAAATAGAAAGACTGGCTTGTAGAGGTTTTCTTTCTAAATTTCGTAATATAATGCGTCCGGCAGGAGAAAATAAATTTTGCAGCCCCCATCTTTCAATTAAAGTAGGTTTAAACTCTGGGGGAGGTTCGGGACGCATCGCTACAGCAGGAGGTAAGGAAACAGCCTTATAAACGCTACCCAGACCGCCAACTATAGCCCCGAAGATACTTATAGCGATCGCGCCAAATACCACCCGCCAATCGGCATTATAGCGGAAAATGGGAAAGCGCAAAAATTCGGCATATAGTTCGGTTAAACCCTTACCCATCCACAATCCTAAAATAGTTCCTAATGTAGCCCCAAAGAGAACGATCGCCATGACAAATTTAAGATAGTGGAAGCCGATCGCCGCTTTAGTGTAACCAAAAGCTTTCAATATGGCTATTTGTTCTCTTTGAGTAGCAATTAAACGAGAAAGTACCACGTGAAGCAAAAAAGCTGCGATCGCTAAAAACAGTGTAGGTATCACCGTAGTCATACCTTCTAACTCTTTAATTTCACCATCAACTATGTGGTTAGATAGTTGATCTTCTCTCGGATAAGCACCCAATCCTCCATAACGTTCTAAAATGCGATCGAGGCGATCGATTACATTTTGTTCGCTAGCACCCCTACTTAGAGTCAAAGTAACATTATTAAAAGCCCCATCCATATCGAAAGCAGTTGCTAAAGCCTCTCTTTCCATCCAGAGAATGCCAAATCTTTCGTTGTCGGGAAATAAAGACGCACCACCTCTAACTTCATAGATATATTCTGGAGAAATAGCAATCCCGACAATGCGTAATTTTTGCCAGCGACCGTTAATTACTGCTCCCAGTGTATCCTCTAATTTCAGATTATTCGCTTTAGCAAAACTTTCACTTACTAATACTTCATCTCCTCTACCAGCTTCGATATACCTACCCCGACGAATATAAATATCGTTTAACATCGGATGTTGTTGCGAAGGTAGAGAAATCATTCTCCCCGTAGCTGGTTGTTCTTTTTCGGGGACATCTAAAATAACATCTACGACTATTCTTGTTTGAACTTGTCCTACTCCTGGTATTTCCGTAATGCGATCGCTTAAAGTTTCTGGGGCTCTTTTTAAACTAGCAAAAACCTCAGCAAAACGATACTGGTTGTAATAAGTAGTTTTAGTAAACTTAAGAGAATCATAAGCACTTAACGACATCACAAAACTAGCAATACCGCAACTAACTACCAGGGCGATCGCTATTAGTTGTCCCCATTGTCGTAACAAATCGCGAAACAATTTGCGGTCTAAAGAATTCATTTTGCTGTTGGCTATTTGCTGTTTGCTGTTTGCTGTTGGCTGTTTGCTATTGGCTGTTTGCTGTTAATTATCTCCCTGCTCCCCACACTCCCCACACTCCCCACACTCCCCCTCTCCCTTCAAATCACCATTCCAACTGAGAGGGTTTAACTTTAACTAAATTGCGCTGAATATCAGTAATTTCACCACTTCGCATAGTAATTACCTTGTCTGCCATTGCTGCAATTCCTGCATTGTGAGTAATAATAGCTGTAGTTGTGCCCAATTCCTTATTTACTAGTTCGATCGCCTCTAGTACGCGCTTTCCAGTTTGAAAATCTAAAGCCCCTGTAGGTTCGTCACATAACAATACTTGGGGACGTTTGGCGATCGCTCTTGCTATTGCTACTCTTTGTTGTTCTCCTCCTGAAAGTTGTGCAGGAAAATGATCTAGGCGCTCGTCTAAACCTACTAACCCCAAAGCTTCTCGCGGACGCATGGGATGGACTGCAATTTCTGTAACTAAAGCCACATTTTCTCTAGCTGTGAGACTGGGAATGAGGTTATAAAATTGAAAAACGAAACCGACGCATTCGCGACGAAAGCGAGTTAAGTCTGCATCACTGGCTTTAGTTAAATTCCGTCCTTTAAACCATACCCTACCTTCAGTGGGAACATCTAATCCTCCCAAAATATTTAATAAGGTTGATTTCCCACTTCCAGAAGGACCCAACAACACGATTAATTCTCCCTCTTCTAGTTCCAAATTAATCGACTTGAGCGCTCTAACTTTTACTTCACCCATTTGATAAGTTTTGCTAACTTCTTCCATTCGGAATACAGTTTGCTGCTGGGTCTCAATCCCTTTCATGGCACGGATTTTAGTGTTGAAATTCTATTATTTAAATCTTACTGTCAGATCTATGAAGTCGATCGTAAAGAAAGACGATCGGTTTTAGATAGCGATGTTTATTAATAGGAAAAAATAATATTTGCATCAACTGTTTGTAAAAACAATCTAAAAATAACATATCTTAGCTTATTACTAAGATATTATTGAAATAATTTCCACTCTTGATTTTATAAATAGTCTTTAAAAGAGGTATCGATCGAGTAAATGTCAATAGATTTAAAATCTATTCTCGCAGAACAAACTGGTTTTTATATGTCTGGCTTTTACTGTGAGTTGTGCCAATGGGGTCGGATACTATTCTATGGTGCCAGTAAAGAAAGTAAGGGGATTGTCGATCGAGATTTTTACTGTCTCTGTTGTCAGCGAAACAGTTCAAAACCAATTCAGAAAGATATCAGAAAATTAATAGTTAAACAATTTGAAGATACTGTTATAATAGCCTTATTTACTCAGCCTGGAGAGATGCGATCGGAACTAAAATTTTTCGGATGTGGACGCTCGATTTCAGAAGCTCAACACTCATTACAAAAACGCTACAGTCACTCCGAACTAATAAGATATTTAAAACAAGAAATCAATTAAGAGGCGATCGTAAAGACAAGATTTTTATACCCTTACAAGTGATAAAGCAGGATGGAATGGTATCGATTTATTTACCAATTAGAATCTGCTGGTGAGGTTCCTGAAAGTCGGTTAGATCGACATATGTTGCTCGTCTTTTTAGAAGATGTTCGAGCAAGTTTTATGACCGATGGAAATTGGCACGATCGAGATTATACAGAAGGGGATATTGCTATTATTCCAGCTTATGAATTGTTACCAAAAACAAGAGTCGATCGCCAGTTTAAATTAATCGGATTGTCTCTCGAACCAGCCACCCTCGATCGCGCTGTAGGTGAATCTGCAGACGCAGATAAAATCGAATTAATACCCCAGTTAAAGTTACGGGATCCTTTAATACAAGAAATAGGACTTGCATTGAAAAGGGAACTAGAAGCGATCGGTGCAGATAGTAAATTATATGCAGAATCGATGGCGATCGCACTTTCGGTACATTTGCTGCAGCGATACGGGACGCGAAAACAAAAGATTAGAGAATATACGGGGGGATTGCGTGACGTACTCCCACACTGAATTCTTCGATTACAGTGTGGGCTTCTCAACCTCTCGATTGAGCATTCCTGCGTTGCACTTATCTAGGCGATTTGCCCCCGATAGTACGCAGTCAGCAGGCAGTTTCCGTTCCCGCACGAGAGCGCGGTACTACATTGTTTTCACGGAAAGTACTATTTATATTAAGGGAAGTCCTTATCGATAACTTATCTGTTGGTGACTATAACTTTTCTGCGAGATTCGGACTTCCCTTAATATAAATATATTCGAGACCACGCTGTTTAATTACTTGGGCTGAAGCGATATCCCTGCTGGTAGAATAACCACATTCAGGGCAATTATGCACTCGGTACTTGAGTTCTTTTTTACCTGTATGCGCTCCACAATGAGGACATATTTGAGAAGTATATTTGTGGTCAACTTCTGCAAAATACTTACCTCTTTTCCAACATACCCAGGATAATAAAGTTCTGAATTGCCCAAAAGAAGATCTGTGCATATTCTTACCCAAAAACCCTTTAGCACTGACGCTGAATACTAGATCTTCTACAAATATCATATCTGCATGGTCGCATAATTCATGAGCTACCTGTAGATGAAAATTTTTCCGAGTATTAGCTATTTTGTGATGTAATTTAGCAACTTTAATCTGTGCTTTTTCATAGTTTTTAGACCTCTTCTGCTTGGTGCGTCCTAACTCGGAGGAAACCTCCGAGCGGGCGCTCCGCTTTTTTCTACTAGCTTTACGTTGTAGCGATTTCAGCTCACTTTGTAAGTCGAGGAAAAAACGAGCAGGTCTTACTTTGAAACCGTCAGAAGTTGAGAGAAAGTTTTCAAGACCGATGTCAATTCCTATCGCTCTACCATAAGGAATAACATCAGGAACAGATACATTTGATTGTATAGTAATAACAGCATACCACTTGGTATTTCTTGCTCTTGAAACTATTCGCACAGCCTTAATTTTAAATCCTTCTGGGATAGGTCTATGCTGATTAATCTTCACATTGCCTATCATTGGAAGTTTTATTTGATATCCAGTTAGTGGATTTTTCTTGAACTGCGGATAGTAAAAAGAACGATACTGACCATACTTTTTGAATCTAGGAAAACCAAAACCTCTTCTTTTAAATGCTGACCAAGTATTATGCATTCTTTTCACTACATCTTGGTTTACTTGAGAATATACCTCTTTAAGATAAGGATTTGTCTTTTTCCATTGGGTAAGCTGCTTTTTTTGCTCTATATAACTAGGAAATGGTATGTCAGGTGACATAATATATTCCTTGTTTATCGAGCAATAGTCAACACTACATTTTCGTGAATTTAGCCAATCTTTTAGGTCTCGCAGACATCTATTATATAAACGTCTACAAGTCTCTAGCCAAGACAACATTTGTTGTTTTTGGTCGGCTGTTGGCTCAATTCGGTAAGTGTAGTTGAGTGTTAGCATATTGCTATTTTAACATATAGTTATCACATTTTGTTGTAACGATAACTTACTTTTTAATAAAAAAAGGTGTATACTCGCGCCCCAAAATAATTGAAAAAAGCGGATGC
>JASJDA010000110.1 GCA_030065755.1 Prochloraceae cyanobacterium
CCTCACTGCCGATAACTTAATTGCGAAGAGATATAACTCTAAGAATAAGGACTCCCTCATTAAAAATAAAGACATCCTTCGGGGAGGGGGAAGAGGATATGTAGCAATCATTTAGGAATTTGGTATAAGAACTTCCCTCATAAAAATAAAAACATCTCTACCTCGGCATCAGGACGCACCAAGCACATTTTGCTTTCTTTAAAGAGAGATTCAAAAAGCTTATTAATATTTATTTAATAAGTACTCTCTCATTGAAAACTCATCTTTGGCAAATTGAAATTATGGAAAAGCGTACTTATAGATCGGGAGAAGTTATCTATCAAGAAGGGGATGACAGCAAATTTATCTATTTAATCAAGTCTGGTAAAGTCGAGCTGATTGATACCTATCCAGAAACTGGTGAAGTGGTTGCTAAAATAATCGGTTGGGGCAAAGTTTTTGGCGAAGTAGAATTGATTGACAAAAGACCGCGAGGGTCAACCGCAAAAGCCAGAGAAGATGCAAAAATAACAGTTTTTACTTACGAAGAAATTCTGGAAATGCTCTTCGATCGCCCAGAAAATAGTCTAATTTTAGCCAGAGATATTTTCGATCGGTTGCGCCAACTTTACAGCACGGATAGTCTAGATGCAGAAATTACTAAACTACGGGAGGAAATGCATCAAACTATTAAACAAGCTGTTATTAGCCACGAATCTCGCGTCGTTAAAGGTCACAATGGTATGGCAGCGATCGCTATTCCAGTAGTATTACTTATTTGTATTGTTGTTGGCATACAAGTTTATTTGCACTAGCACGGTCTTTTGACAAAATAATACCAATTCTCAAAAGTAACTGGAGATTTAAGAAATGTGGTTAAAGTCAAAAGTCAAAATTAGCAAAGTGTTGAGCAATTATTTTTAAATAAGAAATAAATTGGCCATATATCTAGCCAATGCCTGAAAATTGGGATAATATCGTCCTCAACTAGGGGATGATATTTTTCTGCTTTTTTGAAGTTTTTTGATCTTCTTGAGGCAGTAAAATGTAAAAACTTGCCCACGATCGAGTTTTACTCCCATTACGGTCACTCCGATAGGTTGTCAATAGCAAGAAGGAGAATACTTTTGGCAACAGAACCCTCAAAAGTTAAATACTAAACGTCTTCCCAACAATCATCCCAGCCAGTAAAATCAATCCCAGCCAAACATTCTGGCGGAAAATTTGACCGTAAACTACTTTAGGAATTTCTTTTTGACGCAAGCGACTATACTGCCAGATCCAGACACTAACTGCAATTGACCACGCCAACCAAAAACCATATCCTAGCTGCATGAATAGAGAAAGAACAGCCAATAGTACTGAGGTACCAGCAAAAAAAATCCCCACAGCATCAGCACAGCGATCGCCAAAAAACAAAGCACTAGAATTTACACCAACTTTTTGGTCGTCTTCGCGATCGGACATAGCATAAACTGTATCAAATCCTAGAGTCCACAGAACAGTTGCCCCCCAAAGTAACCAGGTAGAAGTGACTAAATTAGCTGTTACCGCGCTCCAACTAATCAAAACAGCAAAACCCCAAGCGATGGAGAGGACGAGTTGGGGTACGGGAAATACTCGTTTTGCCAAAGGATAGCAGACAATGACTGGAACTGCCGCAAAACACAACCAGAAACTAACAGGATTGAGATAAAAAGCTAAAACAGCAGCCCCTAAAAAAGTCAAAAGAAAAACAATAACACCTGTTCTAATAGAAAGAGCGCGGGAAGCCAAAGGACGGTTGCGAGTTCTTTCAACTTCCGGATCGATATTGCGATCCCACAGATCGTTAATGACGCAACCTGCAGCACTGGTGACAATACTTCCTAAAACAATAATCAATACCAAAGGTAGTGGGGGCGTCCCTTCAGCAGCTAAAAATACCGCCCACAAGGCAGGAATCATTAAAATAAGCCTTCCTTCTGGTTTATGCCATCGTAGTAGTTTAATAATACTAAGCCAGGTAGGTTCTTGTTCTTGATATTGAGTCACCATAATTTTGAGAGACAATTTATCGATCGTTCCGTTTAAGTTATATCGTTATTTTTAGTTTTGCGTGAAGAAACAATGACAATCAATCCTATTAACCGATTCAAAATAGAGGAAGCAACTAATAAAAACTCCAATAGCTCAAAATCTTGTATTCTTGGAGCTATTGATATTGGTACTAACTCCATTCACATGGTAGTAGTAGAAATCGATCCCACATTACCTGCTTTTACTATTATTGCTAGAGAAAAAGATACTGTCAGGTTGGGCGATCGCGACCCAGAAACGGGAAATCTGACTCCTGAAGCAATGCAAAGATCGTTAGCAGCACTGCAACGGTGCCAAGATTTAGCCAGAAGTCTCGGTGTAAATCGCATTGTAGCTGTAGCGACTAGTGCTACCAGAGAAGCCCCCAACGGTAAAGAGTTTTTAGAACAAATCGAATCAGAGCTAGGCTTAGTTGTCGATTTGATCTCTGGAGTTGAAGAAGCGCGACGAATTTATCTAGGGGTGTTGTCGGGGATGGAGTTTGACGAGCGACCTCACGTCATCGTAGATATAGGTGGGGGTTCGACAGAATTAATTCTCGCCGATAGTAAAGAGGCTCGTTTCTTGAGCAGTACTAAAATAGGAGCAGTACGGCTGACAAAGGAATTAATTACCACAGATCCCATTAGCGATCGAGAGTTTGGCGACCTAAAGGCTCACGTGCGCGGAATGCTCGAACGTCCTATAGACCAAGTACGCCTAGCTTTACAAGCAAGAGAAGCGCCTCGGATGGTGGGAACTTCTGGCACGATCGAGACTTTAGCCACAATTAACGCTATAGAAAAATTAGGTGCAATTCCCAATCCGCTCAATGGCTACCAAATGAGCCGTCAAGACGTGTTGGAAATGGTCGATCGCTTTGCCTCAATGGACTACGAGCGACGCTTTGCCATTCCTGGAATTTCTGACAAGCGAGCCGAAATTATTCTAGCAGGTGCAACTATTCTTGCACAAACAATGACAATGCTGGATATCGATTCAATAACCATTTGCGAGCGAGCGCTGCGAGAAGGCATAATTGTAGACTGGATGCTCTCTCAGGGTTTTATTGAAAGTCGCCTGTGCTACCAGAGTGAGGTACGCCAGCGCAGCGTAATGAAAATTGCTAATAAATACCAGGTAGATTTAGATTATAGTAAGAAAATAGTTGCTTTTGCTTTGGATATATTTGACCAAATCCAAGGAAAATTGCATTATTGGGGAGATCGGGAAAAGCAACTGCTTTGGGCGGCTACTATTTTACATAACTGTGGCGTATATGTCTCTCACGCAGCTCATCACAAACACTCTTACTATTTAATTCGTAACGCCGAACTATTAGGTTTTACCGAAGTAGAGTTGGAAGTAATTGCTAATATAGCTCGCTACCATCGCAAAAGCAAACCTAAGAAAAAACACGAAAGTTATCGCAACCTGCCTAATAAAAAATATCGCCAGTTAGTCAGTCAATTGAGTGCTATTTTACGAGTAGCAGTAGCTTTAGATCGAAGACAAATAGGGGCAATTAAAGAATTAAAATGCGAATACGATAGCCCTCGAAGAAGACTATATTTACACCTAATTCCTAGGGATCCAGAAGATGATTGCAGCTTAGAATTATGGAATTTAAATTATAAAAAAGTTGTCTTTGAAGAAGAATATGGAGTCAAGATCGTGCCGTTACTCGAACCAAGAACAGTATCGCAAATTAGCAGAACGTAGATTAGTTCTAGATAACTAACAAAATTAAAACAAGGAAATAATCAACGTAAAAGTCTCTATGTCAAACTTACAAAAATCGATCGCTCGACACTACCACGATCGCACCAAATACCATCCAGAAACGATCGCTCAAAAAAATAGAAACCTAGACTGGAACGAACAGCCAGTACCATTCAAAGAATATAAAATAGGCAATACTTTCGATCTAAAACCCTATCTATCAGAGAAATTTGAAGCATCTAGCGACCCTGAGATTGGTAATTGGCGAAGGCTGTCGAAGTTATTATTGTGCAGCTATGGTTTAACCGCAAAAATCCCTACCATGTTTGGCGTGCCAATATATCTGCGATCGGCACCCTCAGCAGGAGGATTGTATCCAGCAGAATTATATCTGATTTCTCGCGGCACTCCCCTACTGCCAAGGGGTTTATATAATTATCAACCCCAAACTCATTCGTTAGTAAATTTTTGGGAAGATTCTGTTTGGTCTAATTTACAACAAGCCTGTTTTTTTCACCCAGCTTTAGAAAACACCCAACTAGCAATAGTAACAACTGCCGTTTTTTATCGCTCGGCGTGGCGTTATGAAGATCGAGCCTATCGGCGCATTTTTTTGGATACTGGCCATTTATTGGGCAATATCGAGTTAGCCAGCGCCATAAATAATTATCAACCCCATCTGATTGGGGGGTTTTTTGACGAGGCGATCGATAAGTTGCTTTATCTCAACCCAGATGAGGAAGGGGTTATTACAGTTATTGCTCTAGCAGATTTGTTCGACACTAAACAAAATGTGTCCCAGTCGATCGCGGCTTTACCTTCTGATATTCACACTGAATATCCTGTCGTGCCAGATGGGGAGTTATTATACTACTTTCACCGAGCCACGCGGATTAATTCGGAACTTTCAACCTCCCCAGAAAATAAAACAGAGGAAATATCTTTAGAAGATAAATATAACTTTCCTTTTTGCTTGAAAATTTCTACCCAGACAACCGCGATCGACTGGGGAGAAAATCTTTCTGGTTTGCAAGATACAATCTTGAAGCGACGATCTACTCGTGCTTACACTAGTGAAAATTTAACTCTAGAGGAACTCAAAGCGCTACTGAATTTTACCTACCAACCCGAAGATTATATTGCTCAGGGTTTGAACGGTTATCCAGATTATTTCGATCTAAATTTAATTCAAACTTTTGTCGCAGTCTCAGGAGTAACAGACTTAGAAGAAGGTTGTTATTATTATGCCCCCAAAGCTCAGGAATTGCGACAGATTCGTTTTAACAACTTTCGCAGCGATCTGCATTTCTTGTGTTTAGGACAAGATTTAGGTAGAGATGCGGGGGCTGTAGTGTTTCATACTGCAGATTTAAATCGAGCTGTAGCAGCTTGGGGCGATCGCGTCTACCGCTATCTGCATATGGATGCTGGTCATCTAGGACAAAGACTAAATTTAGCTGCTATTCACCTCGGTTTGGGAGTAAGTGGAATTGCTGGTTTCTTTGACGATCGGGTCAATCAAGTTTTGGGCATTCCAGATGACGAAGCAGTAATTTATATTACTACTCTCGGTCGCCCTAAAAAAAGATAATTTTAGCAGGGGTGTGGGGAGTGTGGGGAGAGGGGGGAGTGTGGGGAGTGTGGGGAGAGGGGGAAGAAAGGGAGGTAATTTTCTCTTACTGATATTTTTTAATCAGCTTATCTACATCTTGATAATCTTTTTCTTGTTCGAGTTGTTGATATATTTTGGCGGCTTGCTTCCAATCTGCCAAAGCTTCATCTCTGTTTCCTAAGTTGAAGCGAGCAACCCCTCGATTGTAGTAAGCATTAGCGTAATTAGAATCGAGACGAATAGCTTCGTCATAGTCTGCGATCGCTTTTTCATAATCTTTCATACTCGAGCGAGCGATGCCTCTATTATTGTAGGCTTTAGCATATTTAGGAGCGAGATTAATAGCTATATTGTAATCTTGAAGTGCTTCTTCTGTATTGCCAGAGCTATAGCGAGCATTCCCTCGATTGTAATAGGCGATCGCCAATCTAGGATTAATCTCAATTATAAATAGAGCGATAGTTTCTTAACTAGATTCGATATGAGGGTGAGGACAAATCTCATAAGCGCAACGTCGATCGCCTGCAACAATATGCTCGGTACGTTTAACTTCGACTTCCTCTCCTAAAACACTTTGAAATAATTCTAACTCTCGACTGCACAATCCGGTGCAAGCTTTAGCTGCAGCGCAGATAGGACAGTGGTTTTCAATCAATAACCAAGATCCATCTTCTTTTTTTTCTATTTCTGCCATGTACCCTTCATTAGTGCGCAAGTCTGCGAGGGCTTCAACTTGCTTTTTTAAAGAACCACTTCTAGGCATTTGTGCCTTATAAGACTCTTTTTGTTGTTTTGTCCTCACGTCTAACAAACGCTCTAATCCTTCGTCGCCAAACGCCTCGGACATGGAATTAATTAAGCTGAGAGTTAAATCTGCATAACCGTGGGGAAAGAAACGATCGGCTTGTGGGGTTAATTGCCACATTTTAGCTGGTCGCCCTTGGGGACGCGTTTCTTGAGTATAGCTAACTAAACCTTCTTTTTGCAAAGCATATAAGTGCTGGCGGATCGCCATCCCTGACAGCGCCAGGCGATCGGCTAATGTTTGAGCATCTGATGCGCCAACTTGTTTTAGTATATTGACGATCGCTCGTCTGGTTTTCTTTGGGGCTGATGGTGGTACTTTCATATTTACAAAACTAAAGAAAATTCTTTACAAAGTCAAGTAGAGTTGATTACCATTATTTTATAAAGTTTTTTCTTTAGAAAAGATCGCAGTCATGGAGGAAATATTTTCATGTCAGATCTTGGCTTAACCCATATCGCATTGGAAGTCAGCAACATCAACAAAAGCATTTTGTTTTATGAGAAGTACGCTCAAATGAAAGTCGTGCATCGCCGCGTCGATAAAATAAGTAATGTCGATGTAGTTTGGATAAGCGATCTAAATTGTCCTTTTGCAATCGTGCTGATTCAATCGGTTAAAGTGAAAGGTAAGCTTTCACCTGAGTCTCATCTCGGAGTAGCTTGCAAAAGCCGAGATGAAGTCGATCGCCTCTGCTATTTGGCTCGATCGGAGGGACTGCTCCTAAAAGGGCCAAATGACTGGGGTTTTCCAGTTGGTTACTGGGCTTATATCCGCGATCCTGACGGTCATACCCTAGAAATTTCCTATGGACAAGAACTACAATTGACCCTCGAAAGCGAGCAATTAGTTTAAAAAATACCGCATATAAAATCTGACAAGGAGTTAACCATGAAGCAGAAACAGTGGGTTTGTACTGTTTGTGGCTATAACACGATCGACGATCTGCCCGATGTATGTCCATTTTGTGGGGTAGATCGGGACAAATTCCTTACTTGGGAACAAGCTGAACAGACCTACCGAGTAACACCGCACCAGGTAAATGAGCGAGTAACGCAGTTGATTTCTGTCCCTCGTCTTGGTTTAGAACACGCTGCTTATAGAGTTGAAACAGATGAAGGATCTGTTTGGATTGATTGTCCTTCAGCCTTCAACCGAAACTTGGAATCGGTGCAGGCTATCTATTTTACTCATCTCCATTTTATGGGTGCATCGAACCAATATCGAGAGCTTTGGAATGCAAAAGTTTATTTGCACGCTTTTGACGCGAAACATCCCCTAGTAAAAAAATTCCCAGTCGATCGAAAATTTACTGGTGACTTCGCAGAACGCGGCATTGAAGCTTATCATATTGGCGGACACACCCCAGGATTCACTATTTACTTATTTGAGGAAGTGTTGTTTGTCTGCGACTATGCATTTCCTCCAGGATCTAAGATGCGATTCAATCCTTTTGGACCAAAAGAAGAAACTCGCGATCGCGCATCGAGAATACTCGAAGCGATCGCAGGACGGTCTCTTAAAACTGTTTGCGGGTACAACTATATCGCAGATTTTGAATCCTGGAGTGAAGATTTTAAGCACCTGCTCGATTAGATTTTATCCTCGGCTATTCCCTGTTCCCTATTCCCTGTTCCCTGTTCCCTATTCCCTGTTCCCTATTCCCTATTCCCTATTCCCTATTCCCTATTCCCTATTCCCTATTCCCTGTTCCCTTAAAACCTCAATTAAACTCGAACCATGTCCGAACAAAATCAAAATTATATTCGCGTTGCTAGCCAAAGCGATGTTGAAACAAAAGGTTATTTAGTTACTAAAGTTCAAGGAGAAACGATCGCCCTTTTCCATCACAAAGATAAGATTTACGCGATCGACAACCGTTGTCCTCACATGGGCTTTCCTTTACATCGCGGTTCCGTCAATGATTGTATTCTCACTTGCCATTGGCATCACGCTCGTTTTGACCTAAACACCGGAGGCACATTTGACCTCTGGGCAGATGACGTGCCGACATTTCCAGTTGAGGTTCGAGATGGAGAAGTATGGATAAATGTAACTCCTCACCTCGATGCTAAAACTCATGCCAAACAGCGCCTAATTGATGGTTTAGAACAAAATATATCCCTAGTAGTTGCCAAGTCCATTCTCGGCTTGCTCTCAGAAGGAGTCGATCCTACCGAACCTTTCCAAACAGGACTAGACTTTGGAGTTCGTTATCGAAAAGAAGGCTGGGGCGCAGGTTTAACTATTCATACAAGTATGATGAATATACTGCCTTACCTCGATGACAAACAAAAAGCTCGTGCTTTATACCACGGAATTGCTGCCGTGTCAAGAGAATGTGCGGGGAAACCGCCAAGATTTGCCATACAGCCTTTACCTACTTCTTCTGAAAATACGGATATTTCTTTACTGCAGAAGTGGTTTCGCCAATTTATCGAAGTACGAGACGCACAAGGAGCGGAAAGATGTTTGGTATCGGCTATTCGGACGGGGGTAAAACCCGCTCAAATTGCGGAAATGCTTTTTGCTGCTGTCACCGACCATCGGTATATAGATGTAGGTCATTCCCTTGATTTCACTAATAAAGCGCTAGAAGCTCTCGATGCTGCTGGTTGGGAAAATGCTGAATTAGTTTTAACTAGCTTAGTGAGAGGTTATGCTAATGCCGATCGCATGGAAGAGTCTAATTCTTGGCGCTATCCTATAGATTTAGTGAAAATTTTAGAAGGTGCTTTTGAACAATTGGATGCAGCTTTAGCAGAAGGAAGAGAAAAACGGGGAAGTTGGAAGGGTGAAGAGCAATTGGTGCCAGTATTATTAGGAGAAGATCCAACTGCGATCGCGACTTCATTATTAGCCGCTTTGCGAGATGGTGCAACAGAAGAGGAATTAGGGGGAACAGTTGCTTATGCTGCTGCTTTGCGAATTGCTCAATTCCATACTAATAATGACTTTCGAGATTGGGATACAGCCCATCATTCTTTTACTTTTGCCAATGCGGTGCATCAAGGATTGGTAAGGGTTCCTTCAAAGTTATTATTAAGGGGCGTTTTTGATGCTGCTATGACAGTATATCTCAACCGCTTTTTAAACGTGCCACCCGTGCGTTTACCCCAGCCAGAAACAGTTGCCGATCCAGAGGAGTTATTAAAACAACTGCCAGAATTGTTAAATAAACAGCAACAGGTAAATGAAACAGGGAAATTAGTTGCTAATTATCTGTACAGTGGCGGTAATAGCGATCGACTTTTAGCTGTGCTAGGACAGTTATTATTGCGGGAAGACCGAGATTTCCACACTATCCAGGAGATAGAAGCAGCATTTAGACAATATTCCCGACTGAAGGCAACAAAAGCAGGAATTCACGTCCTCGTAGCTGCTGCAAGGTATCTAGCGGCTCACGTTCCTACTAGACGATCTCAAGAACAAACTTATCAGATGGCGGAGCGATTGCACAAAGGTGAGGAGGTTTTTGAGGGTTGAAGAGGGAGTGTGGGGAGTGTGGGGAGTGTGGGGAGTGTGGGGAGAGGGGGAGAGGGGGAGCTCACACCTTCGAGACCCAAAGTGCAACAGATCGTCAGGAGAGATGCTTACGATCGTAAGATTGTTTGAGAGTTAGGTTGCATACTGATGAAGAATAAACGTCTGCTAGAGATAGCAAAAGTATTCTTGCGACTTGGTATAATTGGCTTTGGAGGTCCAGCAGCTCATATAGCCATGATGGAAGATGAAATTGTTAATCGCCGTCATTGGTTAGAGCGATCGCAATTTTTAGATCTTATCGGTGCCACTAATTTAATTCCTGGACCAAATTCCACAGAAATAGCTATTCACGTCGGCTATCTTTATGGTGGAATAGCTGGTTTATTTTTAGCTGGATTTTGTTTTATTTTACCCGCAGTCTTGATGACAGCGGTTTTAGGCTGGATTTATATTCAATACGGTAGTTTACCGCAAATAGCTCCGATTTTAGCTGGGATTAAGCCAATAGTAATAGCCATCATTATCGGTGCTTTGTATCGTTTGGGGAAAAAAGCTATTTTCAAACACGATCGATCGCCAATTTTATGGACGATCGCTGTAGGTGTAGTAATCTTATTATTTCTGGGTCTTAACCAAATTATCGCTTTATTATTGGGAGGATTATTGGGAGCAGTTTTATTACTTTTAACTGCAAAAAATAAATCTATGGGGATGTTTGTAGGTGGTTTGAGTATCAGTAGTGCTATTAAAACTGCTTCTGTTAGTGCAACTACAGCAGTTACTCCGAGTTTGTGGCAATTAGGTTTATTTTTCCTGAAAGTTGGCAGTATTTTATTTGGTAGCGGTTACGTATTAATAGCTTTTTTGCAAGAAGAATTAGTCGATAAATACGTTTGGTTAACTCAACAGCAACTATTAGACGCGATCGCGATCGGTCAATTGACTCCAGGACCAGTACTTTCTACATCTACTTTTATCGGCTATGTTATATTGGGAACTCCAGGGGCGATTGTGGCCACAATAGGAATATTTTTACCTTCTTTTTGCTTTGTTTTTGCTCTCAATCCTCTCATTCCTAAAATGCGAAATTCTCAGATAACATCGGCTTTTTTAGATGCAGTTAATACCAGTGCTTTAGCATTAATGGCTGTAGTTGTCTTAAGATTGGCACAAAGTACGATCGTTCAACCTTCTTTTAATCTAATTTATTTAACGCTGGCTGTCGTTGCTAGTATTTTAGTCATTAAATTTAAAGTTAATCCAGTTTGGTTAGTTTTAGGTGGAGGTCTCTTTAGTTGGATTTTATCTGTTGTACTGTAAATATTTTATATCAGATGTAAAGCTATTTAAAGAATAACAAAACCTAATGCCGTCGTTTTCTATTAAGTAGGAATTATATCTTTCCATAAATTGCTTATCTCAGTTCCCTTTGTCCTAGTAATAAATTTCTCTGTCAATCTTTTTATTTGTTCTGAAGAAAAATGATTTTTCCAATCTCCTACTTGTCCTTTGCGGATAAAAGGGGGCATATTTTCTGGTCTTTTTGTAGAGTGCCACCGACTCTGATTTTTACTCATGTTTTCAAAACTACTTTGAAGGATAATATTGTTTAAATTTTCTGGATTGTTCGCAGTATTTAGACATTTATCTCCTAAAAAATAAGCAATTTTGATAATTCCTTCTCTCGTATTTTCTTTCAAATATTCATAGGTTAAAAATAGAACATTACTATCGTTTTTATGTTCGTACCAAGACAATAAATTATCGAAATAATCTCCAAAATCAACTTTTCCTGTGATGAAGCCTTCAAAAAAATCATCAAAAGTACCGTCAGCAAAATTATACAGTTCAACAAAACCTCTAGTGTGGTGATAAAAAGACACTACACAATCAAAAGGATTGCGCGCCACATAAATATATTTTGCCTCTGGGTGATAGGGGTTCATAGAAAAAGGAAGGTGTGTTTTGATAAATCGCGGACTAGGTAAAGCAGTAATTACTTCTTTTCCAACCAACTCTAAAAAAGGAATTTTGTTTCCGATGGTTTTTCCCAAAGGTAAAGGTTTTCCATCATTTTGTAGAAGCCAAACTATATGTTGCGTCCAGGTAGTTCCGCATTTAGGATAAGTAGTAATAAAAGTATCTCCAGATTGAGCTTGATAACTGAGTCCAGATATAAAATTTTCTGCAGGAAAACCAGCAGGCATCAAAAATCCATTATGATTCGTGTAGCTAGGGGTGCGTCTTTTAGTTGTCATTTATTTATTCAAGAAGAAACTATCTTTCGAAAATTTACTTGCAAACCGTCGCGGGGATGAGGAGGGGTTAAACTAGAACTCATTCTTAAGTCTTGATCTGGTAAAAGTTCCCATTCATAATTGCGCGCCAACATAGCGGCAAAAACTTTCATTTCTAAGCGAGCAAACTCTTTTCCCAAACACTCTCTTGCACCACCGCCAAAGGGTATATAACTAAAGACTTTGTTTTTATCTTCTCCTCTTTCTGGACTGAAGCGATCGGGGTCGAATTTTTCTGGAAGTTGATAAACTTCTTCATCTTGATGAGTTTGTCCCACTGCATACTGTACTACCCAGCCTTTAGGAATGGAATAACCATTAAACTCGCAATCTTCTATTACATCGCGAAAACCACCGCCAACTGCAGGAATGAAACGCAAGACTTCTTTGAGAACTTGCTCTAGATACACCATTTCTTTTAACTTATCAGTGGTTAGTGGTTCGTCTATTCCCAGCTGATTTTGTTCTGTACGAATGCGATCGAATATTTCTTTATGTTGCGCCATCAACAGACAAAAAGAAACCAAAGCAGACGTGAGAGTTTCGTGACCTGCAAATAACAACAAAAGCACTTGGTCTTTGAGTTCGTCTAAAGATAAACTATTTTCTTCTTCGTCTTTGGCTTGCAATAATATTCCTAAAGCATCTTCCCCTAAATCTTTCTCTTTCTGACGCTTCAAGACTATTTTTTCTATTTCTTCTAGCATCAGGGTGCGACAGCGCAAAGCTTTGCTAAATTTCGTCCAAGGAAGGCGTATGGGAAGGGTAAATAAGCCTTTGCTATACTGTTCAAAAAGTTCTCCTAATGTTTGCGAACCCCCATCTTTACCTACGAATAACTTAGCAGCAATATCAAAAGTATAATTTCTCAATTCTGGATACCAGGTTAAAGTCCCCATGCGGTTCCATTTTTCGAGATAAGTAGTTGTAATGCTTTCTATAGTCGGTAAATAACTAGCTAATGCTCTAGGTTGGAAAGCTTGAAACATTAGCTTGCGACGCTGGGTGTGAATGCCTCCTCCTATTACGGATAGAGCATTTTTCCCTAACAAAATCTTAGTACTAGCAGGCCAAGTAGCAGAAAAATATTTATTTTCGTTACTAAATAAAAAGCGGTTGGCTTCTGCACCAGACATGACTATAGTGGGACGAGCAAAAATATTAGTTTTGAAAGTCCTTCCGTACTTTTTTTGACGCTTATCGACGAAATCTGGATCGTTGAAGAAGGCGATAGACTCGCCAAGAAAAGGTAACCCTAAGCTTCCTGGGGGTAAAGGTAAAGAAGATGTTTTGTTAGCGGTCACGATCGCATTTCTCCTGTAAAAAGATCGAATTTACTTACTGCGAGAAATAGCAGCATTGTATTCTCTTTCGTTTGCTTTTACTGACTTAAAGAAATCTACTACTGGACGAGGATAGTCTACACCCAGTCTAACTTGATATTGTTTCTGTTCTTCTGGGGTTAATTTCCAAGGTTCGTGTACTTTACTTCCTGGAATTGATTCTAATTCTGGCAACCAATGTCTGACGTAATTTCCTTTGCGATCGTAATCTTTTGACTGTTTGGGTATATTAAAGTAACGAAACCCGCGCGCGTCATTTCCTACTCCAGCAGTGTAATTCCAATTTCCCCAATTACTGCAAACATCGTAGTCAATTAGTAATGACTCGAACCATTCCGCACCCATTTGCCAATTAATACCCAAATTTTTAGTCAAAAAACTAGCTACATTTTGTCTCCCTCTATTAGACATAAAACCTGTAGCTGCTAGTTCCCGCATATTAGCATCTACTAAGGGATAACCTGTTTTTCCTTCTTGCCAAAGTTCAAATCTTTTCCAATCTTCTTTCCAGGGAATACTTATTCCTTGCAAACCCGATCGATAAAAGATTTTATTGCCGTGTTTGAGACAAATAAAACGGAAAAAGTCGCGCCAAATCAACTCAAATATTAACCAGTAAGTAGAATCATTTTTAATTCTTTCTTCTTCGTATTTTTGAACTTGTTCGTAAATATAGCGAGGGGAAAGACAGCCATTTGCCAACCAAGCAGAAAACTTAGAAGAATAGTCGGAGCCAAGCATTCCGTTTCTGGTTTCTTTATATTCTTTGAGGCAGTTTTTTTTCCAAAAGTAGTCTTCTAATCTAGCTATTCCAGCCGTTTCGCCTCCTTTGAATTTCAATACGCATCTTCGATCGTATTGCGGTTCTTCTAATCCCAAATCTTTTAATTGCGGTATTTCTCCCACCTCCATATCTGGCAATTTGGAAAGTTGTTTGGGAGTAGGGAAAGTTAGTTCTATCTCCGACTTTTTCTCTACTTGTTTGCGAAAATTAGTAAATAATTCGGGAATTTGGGGAATGCGGAAAGGCAAATCTTCTAGATGGTAAAGGGTAGCACCCCAAAAAGTATTAACTTTTACTTTGATTTCTGAAAGTGCTTTTTTCAGTTTCTTTTCTACTGCTAATTCTTCGGAAGTGACTTCTCTATGAAAATAGACAGCAGAGACATTATATTCTTTAGCTAGAGAGGGGATAATTTCCTCTGGTAACCCTTTGCGTACTATTAAATCACTGCCTAATTTTTGTAGACAATTACGCAAGTCTCTAACACTTTCAAGCAAAAACTGAGCGCGAAAAGCACCCGTTTTGGGAAAGCCAAAAGAAGTAGTGATAAATTGTCGATCGTCGAAACAATAAACGGGAATTATTTGTGCTTTTTGTTCGATCGCATCATATATTGGTTCGTGGTCGTGCAGGCGCAAATCGTTGCGATACCAGATAATAATTCGTTGTTGACTCATCTAAAATACAGGCAAAGAAAATCAATAATTTTTTTTTTAAAGGATGAAGGATGAAATTAGAAAGACGAGTAAATTAGACTTCTTGCAGAAGTCTAGAGTAACGAGTAACAAGTAACGAGTAACGAGTTTGATTTACTAGTTTGTTAGGTAAGATAATAACAGAGCAAGCTAATTTACTTCGTATTAAGAAGGGTAAATTCTACTTATTACTCGTTACTCGTTACTCTCTCGCAGCAATTGGTACTTTTGCAAGAGGTCTATTCATCTTATTTCACGGTTCGATCGCTTAGCCACAAGTTTAACTTTATTAGATGGGATACTGTCTAACTTCTGACTTCTGACATCTGACATCTGACTTTTTGAATTCTTGCTTCATCCCGTTCGGACATATTTCTACTTTCATCCTTTATCCTTCTCTTCAGTTTCTAAATCGCTTAATTTAGGTGGAGGATCGGGAGAAAAATGATAACTGGCGTGTGCGCCATTAGGATACAAAAAAGTACAAATTACTGAGAATTCTGGATTGTATTTAATAATTAAATCTTGCAAACCCGCCTCTTTCCAATCGCTGACCATTGTGTCAATGAGATGCATGGGTTTAAACTTAATTTGCCAGTCTTCTAAGACAGCGCTGTTATTTTCCAACTGTCTCAATATAATTAGAGTCCCTTTTTCCTTAAATTCCTTGTAACCTCTATAGGCGATCGCTCCAAATTTAGTTGCGTTAGCTTCTATAACAGCTATTTGTTCTTCTTTTGATTCTAGAGGAGTTGCCATAATCTGCTATCCAATATTAGAAAATACGCCCTAATGACTCCCGAAAATAGAGCTAAGTTTGAGGCAAATTTTTTCTACTTACCTCTAAAGCTAATATACTACCAACGCAAAGCGCAAATTATATGTCTATCCCTAAAAGCACTCACCGCCTTACCAAATAGCCTCAGTAAAGCTATTCCTAGTGTTGATGAGCTTTGTTTGAAACTAGATGAGAAAATTCTCATCTAAATCATAAACTCTTTTAATAATAGTTTGTTATTTTACTGACTTTAACTTTTTGAAAATTTAAGTCAATTTGTTAAAAAATGACAAAAAAGGTTTGCTTCCAAGATATATCTTATTAATATGAAATAGAAATCCAATACATGGGATGCAGCAGATTTCTTTTTATTAGCATTAAGTCTCTTTATATTTGAGGCAATCTAATAAAATACCTGAAATAAAAAAGTTTTATATAAATAGTCAAAGAGGTAAAATGATTTAGATCCAGTTAAAACTCAGCTTAAAGGCAGGAAAATAGATTTTTCAAGAAAAATTTTAAGTTGAAAACAATGATGTCAAGTTGTTTAAAAATCGACGATTGGGAAACTTAAAATTGAATATTAACACCAGAAAATCAAAAAAACTTGCCTGATTACAAAAAACGAAAATAATCTTACCTAAGTCTTTAATCGTAGAGAAAAGCGAGCTTTGAGATTTATTTATCTCTAGGTGAGTGAAAGAAAGATTTCAATAAATTAAAAACAACAAGGAGAAATTTAAATGGCAAATATACGTGGCACTGAAAACGCAGATGTACTCCGTGGTACTAGATTTGCTGACGTGATTCAAGGCTTTGATGGCGACGACAGAATATTTGCTGGTGGTGGCAATGACCGAGTTCTTGGCGGTGATGGCGATGAATTTATATTAGGCGGTCTTGGCAATGATGTAATTAACGCTGGCGACGGTAGGGACAGAGTATTTGGTGGTTTTGGCAATGACCTTATAATAGGCGGTGATGGCGAAGACAATTTGAGCGGCGATGCTGGCAATGACCGAATTTTCGGCGGTAACGGCAGAGACTTCATAAGCGGCGGTCGAGGCAATGATTTTCTTGTTGGCGGTGCTGACAGAGACGTACTGGTCGGTGGTTTAGGCAACGACAGATTATTTGGCGGGTCTGGCGTTGATAGGCTAAATGGCGGTGCTGGCAATGATGTTCTCCGTGGCGGCACTGGTAGGGATTTTCTATCTGGCGGTGCTGGCAATGATGTTCTCCGTGGCGATGCTGGTAATGATGTTCTCAATGGTGGAGGCGGTTTTGACGTTTTGGCTGGAGGTGCTGGCGCAGATACTATTGTTTTAGGAGCTCAGTATCGAAGGGCAGGCTTCGCCAGAATTGTTGGCTTCAATCCTCGTCAAGATCGAGCTACAGTTATAGGCCGAGGTGCCTACACTTTAAGACCTCTCAGGGCTAGCTTTGGTGGTTCTCCAAGACTTGCAGATACTGGACTGTTTTTCAGAGGTCCTGGAAATCGATTAAATTTAGTCGCTGCATTTGTGGACACTCCTGCTTCTTCTCTTACTATAGGAGGCAATATCGTGTAGGGGTTTAAGATTACAACCAACTAAAAACTTGATTTCGTTTCACTTCGTCGGCAATGCCGAATAAAATCTGAGTTAATGATGTTAAAAGTAGGACTACTAATTGACAATAATCTAAGATTGTCAGTTAAGTCCTACTTTCTTAATATTAAACTTCCTTAACTTTTGTATTTTTCCCTGCTTGTCTGGATACTCAAAAGCAAAGCTACAGAAGCATTCCCAAAAAGAACATAAAAGGAGTCTCCAAGAGATAAACCCTCTAAGGAGAGAAGTGCTTTTTCTATCCTTCGATCGCCATCTGCTGGTAAATTATTCATAGAAATCAACATACTGCTCTTATAGCAATCGATCGACAGATTAGTAGATTTGTAAATCTTTTTACTTAGATTGTCATATCGTATAAAAGCGGTTAGCAAGGAGTAAGGTGATTAAATCCTAAGAGGGATTGAAATATGAATGACGCACGCCAATACGCGCCAGCAACTCAGCGCAACCGCGAAGCTATTCTAGAAGTGCTTTTAAAGATACTCCCTGCTAAGGATACTATTTTAGAAATAGCTAGCGGTACAGGGGAACATGCTGTATTTTTTGCTCCCAGTCTCGCTCCTCGTCAGTGGTTCCCTTCAGAGCCAAACCCTCTCTTACGAGATAGTATAGACGCTTGGCGCGAACATTTTCCTGCTGATAATCTACACGCACCTTTAGATATAGACGTGCGAGAGTCGGTTTGGTCTGTAGAGAAAAATAACCCTGCTACTCCCATCAGCGCGATCGTAAACATCAATATGATACACATTTCTCCTCGATCGGCTTGTACGGGATTAATGGCTGGTGCTGGTCGTATTTTACCCCCTGGAGGTATCCTCTACTTATACGGGCCTTTTAAACTGGGAAAAAATACCGCTCCTAGTAATTTAGCCTTTGACGAGTCTTTGCGCTTACAAAACCCAGAATGGGGAGTTAGAGACTTAGATGAAGTAGTGACGACAGCAAAAGAGGAGGGTTTAAAGTTATTGGAAACTGTCCAAATGCCAGCTAATAATCTTTCGGTAGTTTTCCAGCGCGATCGAAGTTAACAAATAGCAGAGGTTTATATGCTTTACCATCTTGATTTTATTGTCAGCTATCCTACAAATATGTCTCAGTTTGAACTGTTTGTTATCTCGATAGAAGAAGCTAATGCCGCACTGAAAGCTAAACACCAAGGAACAATTATAGATCTGTGGAAATGCGTTGGTACTCCCCGAATTATCGCAATTATCGATGTAGAATCTCCCGACGCGCTCGATCGCATTTTAATGGATTTGCCTATAGTTAAAAAGCACGGTCAACACGTGGAAATAGAAGTAACTCCCCTGCGACGTTATGAGGATTTTGCCGAGGATATGAAAACTCGTATCAATCTCTCTTGAGAATTATTTTATGGTTTCAATTAACAAATAGATAGCATTCGATCGCCACCTTTTTGCAATTCGTACTCTACGGGTACTATTGAAACTGTATGTCCCAAAGCGCTAATTTCTTCTACAATTCGATCGAGATGTGGCGATCTTTCTAACATCAAAGTTAATAAGGGAAAAATACGCACCTCTTTACACACTCTCAGCATCTCCCTAATAGAATCGTAATGAAATTGATAGTCTAAATGCTCCGAATACAGAAATAAAAAGTGAGAACACAATCCTAGATCGTATCGATCGTCAGAAAAACTCAACTCAGGCAATTCTTCTACTTGATATCTTTTTTCTTGTTTTCCTCGATTGTAATCCTTCAAGAATTTCTCCATAGCTTCTACTCTATTTCTCCGTAAATCTTCAGGAGATTTATGATACTTCCACACCCAATCATTCGGAGTTTCTTTAACTTGAGAAATAATTCCATCGACTACTTCATTAAATCGTTTTTGAATTTGTTCTCCATTAAATTGATAAATAGGATCGATCGAAGTTACTTTTACCCCAATTTCTGTAGCCTCTGCATTAAAACTAGCTGGCCCATCGCCAACACCGAGAATGGTTTTGTTAAAATCTTCTTGGGAGAAATTAAACATTCTGCTATATTCGTCAAAAGAACGTCCAAGAGGGACTATCTTTTCTAGCTTCACTACCATATTTTTTGACTTGTATTCAAGAGTACTTTCACGCTAAAAATCAATAAAACCCCTCTCCCCCTGACGATCGCCGACCACAAATGAGTATATCAACGCCAAACCAAATTCAGACCCTCGAAAGTGCCTCAACTAGCCTTTGGGGTGATGCTTGGCGAAGATTTCGCCGCGATCGCATGGCAATTTTAGGAATTGTAATTATAAGTATTATAATTGTATTTATTATTTTTGGACCTTTATTCTATACCATCCCAATTGACGACATAGACTTTAGCAAGTCTACTTTACCTCCTAGTTGGGAACATCTTTTCGGTACAAACGATCTGGGTCAAGATCAATTAGCGAGGGTCCTAGCTGGGGGAAGAATCTCTCTGACTGTGGGAGTAGCAGCAATGCTAGTTTCCATATTTCTCGGTACTCTTATAGGAGCGATTTCGGGTTTTTATGGAGGTATAGTCGACAGTTTATTGATGCGTCTAACCGACTTGTTTCTGGCTTTACCTCAATTACCTTTACTCTTGTTAGTAGTATATTTATTCAGAGATGCTGTGAGGGCGATCGCTGGCCCAGAATTGGGTATATTTGTCTTAGTAGTGCTGGTAATTGGCGGACTTAACTGGATGTCAGTAGCGCGACTGGTAAGAGCCAATTTTCTCAAAATACGGGAAATGGAATTTGTTACTGCTGCTAAGTCTCTCGGTGCTAGACCTGCTAGGTTAATCTGGATTCACATTCTACCTAATGTCCTCAGCGTGACCATTGTTGCTGCTACTCTCGCTGTTGGTAACGCCATCATAACTGAGTCTACGCTGAGCTTTTTAGGTTTGGGTTTTCCTCCCGACGTACCCACTTGGGGAAGAATGCTCTACGATGCCCAAAATTATATTACAACAGCACCTCATATGGCACTATTTCCAGGTTTGGCAATTTTTTTGACGGTGCTGAGCATTAATTATATTGGTGATGGTTTGCGGGATGCTTTAGACCCCAAAACTCGATCGTGATAGTAATGGAGTTTATGTGTTAACAAAAATTGCTTCACCTAACCAGTATCCTTTCAACCGATCGAATTTTATCTTCTGAAGTCCAGAAAGAGGATCCGCAATAATTAAAACTTGTTGCTGGGAATTGACAGATAAAAGTGCCACCGCATGACTGATTACTGTTCCTGAAATTTTTAATCTAACGTGAAGCAGTGCAGGTCGATCGATTTTAACCAAATCTCGTACGGTCAATCCATATTCGTATTTTGGGTTTAAACCCAGCTTTTCCATCGCTCGTATTTCTGCTAAAGTGCTAGTCCCAAATTTATTTGTGTTAGCTAGTTTAACTACATCTCGCTCGGATAAATTGGGATGTTTACCTGTAAATCTACCTAAAGTAGCAATACTAGAAGGAGCGCAAGTGTAATTAGTAGTTTGTAAAACTACTAATTGATCCTTTACTTTGGGTTTATCTAGGGAATTAGTAAGAGGGAGGGAAAAATTTAGGAATATTACCAAAGGTACAGTTACAATTCCCACAGCAATAGATAACTGAAACATTCGCCGAGGAGAACTTTTACCAGATAGCTCTAGAAACACTAATAAACCCAAAACTAAACACCCCAATCCGAGAATTATTTTGTCAAAATATGCTTGTAGATAAAGTCTAATAAATGTGGGGATTATAAATATTAATCGATGCATTAGATTAAATACAGACAATAGATACATCGATAAGATAAGAATAGCGATCGCTATTAATCCCAACAGAATCTGTCCGTGATATTTTTCCAGATTAATGTCTGTTGTTATTCCTCGTTCTGCTAATTTTTTTCCGAACAAGCCACCAATTAAAAAGGAGATTACACAAACCAAAACAATAACAAACATATATTAATACCGATCGATTTTATTATTAATAAATTCATAAGTATAGTATTCCCATAATTTTGGGTATTGCCTCAAACAATTAGAGATCGATTTTGGCAATATATCAAATATTGATTTACTTGGAATATTTAAAAAATAAAGTAGCTAATATTTTGAATTCTTTTACCAGAACTTTGGTAAATCTAATACCAAATTCCTAAATGATTGCTACATATCCTCTTCCCCCTCCCCGAAGGATGTCTTTATTTTTAATGAGGGAGTCCTTATTCTTAGAGTTATATCTCTTCGCAATTAAGTTATCGGCAGTGAGGACTCCCTC
>JASJDA010000111.1 GCA_030065755.1 Prochloraceae cyanobacterium
ATAGCTACGAACAATATCAAAAACTATCTTCAGCAGAACAACAAGACGTAGGCTTATATTGCTCTAACAAAGTATTAGATTCTGAATAGTTAAGAACAGAGGAGCGATCGCTCTTCTAATGTTCTGGTAATTGGCTTAATACTATCGAGGGAGACGTAGAAATATAATTTTCTGCTACGTCTCCCTTGTTTTTCTTATATGCTTAAGATTAAATTGAAAAACTATGCCCGAAGGATGGTTCGAGATTGATTTTAATTTCATACAGCCAGTAACTTTACCACTACTGGATTTCAGTCGATTTAGATTCCCAGCTATAGGAATAATTCCTGAAAATCTTGTTAATTCAAGTGTCGAGCAGGAGTTTCTGGCTGACTAGCAGCAAGCGCTGTTCGGTGTCTAAATAAATAATACAACAGTCTATCTATCAATTATATTGAAATTCTCATGAAGATACCTCTTAGATTTGTTATATCTTGCCTTCCGATTAGTTTACAGGTAAAAACTTCAGGTGTGATGCCGCAGAAATCTTAGATCGCCTTTGTTCGATCGCAAAAGATATTTTTTATTAAAATTAGCCCATAGCCAATAACTTATATGCTCCGTCCAACGCTCCTTGCGATATTCGGGCTACTTTAATAAAAATATGTTCATTATCTGCAGTACCCTCGGAGGTTTTTGATGGAAAAATCGCGCAAAAAGATCTCCCTTAGGGAGCGTCTTAATATATCTCGTATAGCAATAAAATATTCCTGGCTGACCGTCTGCTTTTGGCTGGCTGTTAGTGTAGCTGGGTTATTTGCTTTTAGTTCGCTCAAATACGATTTGTTTCCTGATGTCACATTTCCTGTGGTATTAGTACGTGCCGAAGCGCCAATAGCTAGTGCAGTAGAAACAGAAACAAGTTTAACCAAACCAATAGAAAACTCTGTTGAATCTTTCAAGGGATTACAAGAACTATACTCAGTTAGTTTTCCAGGACAAGCCGCAGTTAGTCTCTTATTAGAAGCGGGAGAAAATCTGAAGTCATCAACAGAGAAAGTAAGAACAGCAGTTGAAGAACTTTCTCTTCCAGAAGAAGCTACCCTTGAGGTAATACCATTTAACTTAAACGAGTCAGGTGTTGTTAGCTATGCAATTACTAAAGATAGTGAAGGCAAAAGCGACAGAGAGAAAATTCAAGAGTTAATTCAAATTGCCCAACAGCAAATTATCCCCCAAATACAAGAATTACCAGGAGTTCTCAGGGTAAATCTTTTAGGAAACGATACTCCAGAGGAACCTGAAAATAGCCTCTTACCTAGCGATCGCCCAGCAACACTAGTTCGCATTAATGGCAAGCAAGCGGTAGCTTTTGAGGTAATAAAACAGGGCGATGCCAATATCTTGGAAGTGGTAGGGGAGGTTGAGGAGAAGGTCGATGAATTGCGATCGTCTCTTTCAGACGTGGAGATAACCTTAGCACAAACCAAAGCAGACTATATTACTGAAGCGGTTGAAGCTACGGTTAGAGACCTAATTTTAGCGATTATCTTAGCTGTTCTCGTAATTTATCCATTTTTGGGAAATTTACGGGCAACTTTCATTACAGCCCTAGCTATTCCGATTTCTATGTTAGGAACCTGTATTGTTATGGCAATATTTGGGTTTAACTTAGAAACAATTACCCTGCTCGCTATTGCACTAACAATTGGAATAGTTGTAGACGACGCGATCGTTGACGTTGAAAATATTTCTCGGCACATCGAACAAGGAGAAAATCCTCGCAGCGCAGCTATTGCAGCTACTAATGAAATTGGAATCACAGTTATTATCTCAACTTTGACAATTGTGGCGGTGTTTCTGCCTGTAGCCTTGATGGGTGGTTCGGTCGGCAAGTTTTTTAAACCCTTTGGAATAACTGTTTCTGCAGCGGTTTTAACTTCACTGTTAGTTGCTAGAACCTTATCTCCAGTTTTGTCGGTATATTGGCTCAAAGCTAAGCCAACAAAAACTAATAAGCAAAATAATAATAACCAAAATAACTTTCCCATTCCCGATCTTCGCTCCTTAATAGTTAAACCCTATTACCAACTACTTAAGTGGTCGCTAAATCATCGAAAAATCGTAGTAGGAATAGCCCTATTGAGCTTTATAGCTGGAATTGCTCTAATTCCCTTTGTCCCGACCGGATTTATTCCCAAACTCGATCGAGGCGAGTTCAATATAATCTATACAACCACTTTGCCGAGTAGATTGGTAACCCAAGAAAACTTAGATCGGCAGATGCAAACCACAACAGACTCGCAAAAAACAGAGTCCTCTTCTGGAATGTTCTCGATCGATCCGAGAAGGTTTTTGCTCTATAGAACTATTACGCGAGGAGAAAAACTAGAAGAATCTGTTTTAGAATCCCCAGATGTTGGATCGGTTTATGACGTTGCGGGAGCGCGAGGGGAACTCTACAAAGGACAGATGTATGTAAGACTCAACGGCGATCGCACCAAGCACACTGCTGAAGTTCAAGAAGATGTCCGCTCTGCTTTACCCGAACTTCGTGGAGTCAGTGTCAGCGTTGAAGATGTAAAGTTTGTAGATACTGGAGATGAAAAACCTCTCAAAATTGCTTTAATCGGCGACAATCTAGACATTTTAAATGAGACTGCGCAAAAAATCAAAACAGAAATAGAAAAGTTGCCAGGATTATTAGATGTAGACGCTTCGGGCAAAGAAAATAAAAACATCATCCTTAAAATTGAACGCCAAAATAGGCAGCGAGTTGTCTATGTTAGCGCTAACCTCAGTAAAGATACAGCTTTGGGGGATGCTACTGAACGAGTAGTGGCACTGGCTACACCTCTGATACCTGAAGGGGTTGAGCTGCAGTTGGCAGGGGACTCAGCCCGTATGGGTGAAGTTTTGGGATCGTTTGCTTTCACTGCGGGGCTGTCAGTAATTTGTATTTTAGTAGTGCTGTACTCTCTTTTTGGCAGATTATTAGAACCGATAGCGATCGGCATATCTATACCTTTATCGATCGTAGGAGCAATGTTGGCCCTTCTCATTACTCGCAGCGATTTCGGTATGATTTCCGTGATCGGTTTAATCTTCTTGATGGGTTTGGTGCAAAAAATTTCGATCTTGCTCATTGACTATGCTACTCTGCTTCGTCGAGAGGGCTTAAGTCGCACAGAAGCAATTTTAGAAACTGGAAAGGCTCGTCTGCGTCCGATCTTAATGACCACTACTTCAACTATTCTGGGAATGACGCCAATTGCTTTGGGTTTGGGAGCTGGGTCGGAATTGCGACAGCCAATGGCAGTAGCAATTATTGGCGGATTGATAACCTCTACCCTTTTAAGCTTGATTATAGTTCCAATAGTTTATACTCTTTTGGATGACGGGTGGAATTTTCTTTTCGGTCGCAAACGAGAAAAACAGAAAGAAAAAGAAAAAGTTACGTATAATAGGTAAGCCCAAAATAAGTGTTATCGGCTGTTAGCTATTTGTGGCAACAATTAATAGCTAACAGCTAACATCCAACAGCCAAACTTAGCAACCTGGCCCTAAACCAATTTTGGCAGCATACACAGCTCGATCGCCTAGTTCGTCTTCTATTCTCAAAAGTCGATTATATTTAGCAACTCGTTCGCTGCGACACAAAGAACCAGTTTTAATTTGACCTGCACGAGTTGCTACCGCTAAATCGGCGATCGTGGTATCTTCTGTTTCTCCAGAACGATGGCTGATTACGGAACGCAAACCACTGCGGGTAGCTAAGTCGATGGTTTCCAGGGTTTCGGTTAAAGTACCAATTTGATTTAATTTAATCAAAATTGCATTAGCCGCACCCAACTCGATTCCTTTTTGCAGTCGGCTGGGATTAGTCACAAATAAGTCGTCTCCAACTAACTGAATGCGAGACCCTAACTTATCGTTGAGCAACTTCCAACTATTCCAATCTTCTTCTTGCAGTCCGTCCTCAATAGAAACGATCGGATATTGTCCTACCAACTTATCCAAATAATCGATTAACTCTTCTGAACTGTGAGCCGCACCCTCATATATATATTGACCGTCTTTATAAAACTCGCTGGCGGCTACATCCATAGCTAAGCCTATTTGCTCCCCTGGCTTGTATCCAGACATTTCTATTGCTTGGATGAGTATATCTAAAGCTTCTTGATTCGATCCTAAATTGGGCGCATAACCCCCTTCATCCCCTACACCAGAGAGCAATTTTCTCTCCCCTAAAACCTTGCTTAAAGCCGAGAAAACCTCCGCACCCCAACGCAACGCCTCCTTAAAGGTCTCTGCACCTACAGGGACGATCATGAACTCCTGAAAATCGACGTTATTATTAGCATGAGAGCCACCGTTAATTACGTTCATCATGGGTACTGGCAGCACGTTGGATAGTGGGCTGCCGAGATAGCGGTATAGAGGCAAATCCAAATCTGCTGCGGCTGCTTTAGCTGTAGCTAAGGAGACAGCGAGAATCGCATTAGCACCTAAGTTAGCTTTATTAGTGGAACCGTCCCTTAAAATCATGGCGCGATCGATCCCTACTTGATCGAAGGCATCCATATCTAATAATTCGCGGCTGATTTTTTCTCTTACGTTTCTCACCGCCATCGTTACGCCTTTACCACCGTAGCGATCTTTTTCTCCGTCCCGAAGTTCGTGGGCTTCAAAGGTTCCTGTTGAAGCTCCACTGGGAACTTGGGCAATCCCTACAAAACCACTTTCGAGGCGTACTTCTGCTTCTATGGTGGGTCGTCCGCGAGAATCTAAAATCTCTCTGGCATCAATTGCTTCAATTAGTACTTCGGCTTTGTTTAACATCTGTTTTATGCTCCAAAATTTTTTAATTTATCTCTATTTAGTAGAGAGGTTCCATAGAACCTCTCTACTAGAGTCCGAGGAAATAGCAAACAGCCATTTGCTTTTAAGCTTTAGTTTTTTCCATTAGCACCACGCACGATCGCGCTTCTACTTGATATGCTTCACCTTTAAATGGGTGGGCTGCATTTATTTCGCAGACAGTCTCTGCTAAAGACAAAGAAGTATCCACGATTCTATGCCAGCATTGTCCCTCTTCTGGAAGTGGTAACTCAAAGGTCAGAGGTTCCCAATAGGCATTGAGCATAACGTGCAAATGCTCTTTTGCTTCTGGATGACAAAGTGTAAAGGCTAAAGTGTGGGAATAATAAGACCAATCTGGTTGTCCGAGTCTGACTCCCTGCCAGCTTAAATGGGGCTTGTTGCTGCGATCGGTCACTTCTAAAAGGCTTTCTTGGCGAAATAGTTCTAGTCCTTGAACGAAGTGAATCAATTGTTTGACAAAGCACAACAAATCGTAGTTCTTCTCTACCAGACTCCAATCAAACCAACTCAACTCGTTATCCTGACAGTAGGCATTATTATTGCCCTGTTGAGTTCGCCTCACTTCATCCCCCATTAATAACATGGGGGTTCCTTGAGAGATAAATAGCACGGTCAACAGATTTTTAATCTGTCGCAGTCGTAGCGTCTCAATTTCTTTTTCTTCTGTCTTTCCTTCTTCGCCACAGTTCCAGCTAAAGTTGTCGTTAGAGCCGTCGCGGTTTTTTTCTCCGTTGGCTTCATTGTGCTTTTTGTTGTAGGAAACTAGGTCATTAAGGGTAAAGCCATCGTGACAGGTGATAAAGTTGATACTGCGGTTAATATCTGTATCTCGCCGCCGATAGATATCGGGACTGCCTAAAACTCGCGCTGCTATAGAGCCTACCGTACCTAAATCGCTTTTGACAAAACGTCGCACGTCGTCTCGAAAAGGGCCATTCCACTCGGCAAACCAATCGGCAAGTTCGACGAATTTACCTACGTGATACAGTCCTGCTGCGTCCCAAGCTTCCGCAATTAGTTTAGTTCCTGCCAAGATGGGATCGGATTCGATCGTCCAGAGAATATCGGGAGTAAAAGTAATGCGATCGTCTAGGGGACGACCAGTAGCATCTCTTTGTAACACTGAAGCCAGATCGAAGCGGAAGCCATCTACGTGCATTTCCGACACCCAATAACGTAAAGAGTCCAAAATCAGATGACCGACGATCGGGTGATTGCCTCTAAAGGTATTGCCGCAACCTGTATAGTTACTGTAGTAAGTTCTGTCCTCTTCTAATATGTAATAAATTTTGTTGGCCAGACCTCGGAATGATAAAGTAGGCCCTTTATGATTGCCTTCTGCTGTATGATTGAACACCACGTCGAGAATTACTTCTATTCCAGCCCGATGCAGCGCCTTGACCATGTCGCGAAATTCGTCTACAGGGCCTAAAACATCTTTACGAGAACTGTAACCCCGATAGGGTGCAAAAAAGCCAATGGTACTGTAGCCCCAATAATTTGGATGTCCTAGTGGGGCATCTTCGGGATCGAAATAGTGTACTGGCAGCAATTCTACCGCTGTAACCCCTAATTCCTTGAGATAGGGGATCTTCTCAATTAATCCAGCAAAAGTACCTCGTTTTTCTGGGGATACGCCAGAGTTGGGATGGCTAGTAAAGCCGCCTACGTGTAATTCGTAAATAACACTGCTCGAATAAGGCAGTTCCAAGGGTCGATCGCCTTCCCAGTCGTAGGTCATGGGATCGACAACTACACCCCTCAATGCTTGAGAACAATTATCTCCTGGGTGAATCGCTGCTTCTCGGCTGTAAATTTCATCTCCGACGATCGCCCGCGCGTAAGGGTCGAGCAATACCTTAGTAGCATCGAAACGATGACCCAACTCAGGAGCAAATGGCCCGCGAGCGCGGTAAGCATAAATTTGTCCCGCACCAATTCCTGGTACGTAAACGTGCCAGTAGTAAAAGGTTTTGTTTTGTTGGGGGTCTAGTTTAATGATTCGCGATGGTTGGGGGGAGTTGGGTTCGTCAAATAGGAGCAACTCTATTGCTTCTGCGTGTTCGGAAAATATGCAAAAATTAACGCCATTGGGGTATATAGTAGCCCCCAAAGGAAAACTCTGACCAGGTAGGGTATTAGCACTCACGTCTCGCAACTTAATACCAATAAATATGAGTAAAGAGGTTTTATTGATAATAAAACGGCAATTATTTAACTACCGTTTTATTATTTGCTCGTTTGAGCTTTCCCCATCAGGGGTAATGTTTGCTTCGACAATGCTTAATAGGCTTGGCACTGAGGTCGGTTTTTCTTCTGGGTAAATCAGTTAATGTTCCGACTCTGACCGCTTAAAGCTAGCGAACTCTATTAAGGTCATGACCTAAAAAGCGTAGTACGCGAGGTACTTAGTCTGGCGTAGCCAGTTAACCTAATTACTCGGATTAACTACGAATTACTCCGTTTTACCGACTACTCTAGGCTAGCTGTGGAGAATATATTTTCTAGTTAAGTTTAGGTTGAGTTGAGCCATTAAAACATAACTTCTATCTATATTTTTCTGCCCCCAACCCAACCTATTTATTAAAATTGTCAAACTGCAGCTGTCATTGATGCTTCTTTAGCTGCCATTGAGAGCATCAAGTCTATCATGCGGTTGGAGTATCCCCACTCGTTGTCATACCAGGCAACTATTTTAAAGAAGTTAGAATTTAGCTCGATACCTGCTCCTGCATCGAAAATACTGGAGTGGGGATCGCCAGTAAAGTCAGTGGAGACAACTGGCTCTTCTGTATAACCGAGAATGCCTTTTAGTTCGCCTTCGGAGGCTTTTTTCATTGCCTCGCATATTTCTTGATAGGTGGTTCCTTTTTCGGTGCGAAAGGTCAAATCTACTACCGATACATCTGCAGTTGGCACTCGCAAGGCCATTCCTGTTAGTTTGCCTTTTAATTCGGGGAGTACTAAAGTTACTGCTTTAGCTGCCCCAGTAGAGGCTGGAATAATGTTTAGACCCGCACTGCGTCCGCCTCGGAAGTCTTTTTTACTCGGTCCGTCTACAGTAGGCTGAGTGGCTGTCATGGAGTGGACGGTGGTCATTAGACCTTCTGCAAGTCCGAAGTTTTCGTTAATTACTTTGGCTACAGGTGCAAGACAGTTGGTCGTACAACTAGCGTTAGAGACAATGGTGTCTTTGCTGGGGTTGTAGGTGTGGTGGTTGACTCCTACTAATAGGGTAGGTATTTTGTCGGGATCTTTACTGGGAGCGGAGATTACTACTCGTTTGGCTCCCGCTTTGAGGTGCTTGGATGCTCCTTCGTGTTTGGTAAAAAGACCAGTTGCTTCAACTACATAGTCTACGCCGTATTGTTGCCAAGGTAGTTGTTCTGGATCTTTGACCGAAACGCAGGGAATTAACTTACCGTTCACTTCAATTCCTTCTTCTCGCGCTTCAACTAGACCAGGAAAACGACCGTGAACTGAGTCGTACTTTAGTAAATAGGCGATCGCCTCAGATGATACTAAGTCGTTGATGCAGACAAATTCAATTTCTGGATTGTCAATTCCGGCTCTAAATACCAGCCTTCCAATACGACCAAATCCATTGATTGCTACTTTTATCGCCATAATTGACTCTCCTTATTTTTTGCTTTAGTACCTTGTTTATTTGTTATTTTTTTATTTCTCACATATCCCTTTTCTTTTCTACTTTCTTTTGTCCGATTAATTTTTGATATTAATTATTTATTTATCTTTAATTGAATAGCTTAAAGCAATTCTTATTTGGCTTATTTTACCAGCTAATTGGTAGGATTATTTATTTAATATTTTTTGATTTAAAATAAACCTACATCTTATCTAAACTCAGCCTTAATAATATTTTTTTTCAAAAATATTTAAGATTTTCTCGTGAAAAAAAGATAAAAACACTTAAATTTAGATCGCTCTAAAGAAGACAGATTTCGTCCAGATAAGGATTATTTACCACAAAAAACACAAAAAGATTAATATACTAGTAAATGCAAATTTTTATCAGTTCGATCGTGAGTCTAATAATCTATCTTCTACGACATGGGGAAACCACTTCTAGCCGTACTGGTGGTTACTGCGGCGAACTGGATCCAGAATTAACTTCTGCGGGGACTAAAATGGCAGAAGCATTTGCAGCAGCATATAGTTCCCAACCCTGGAAAGCTGTCTTTGCTAGCCCGATGCGAAGGACGATCGCCACAGCCAAACCACTTTGTCAAGCGGCGAACCTAGAAATGCAGCTTCGAGACGGGCTCAAAGAAATCAGATATGGAAAGTGGGAAGGCAAATCCTCTGAAGAAGTTAAACGGGAATATTCAGAAGACTACGTCAGTTGGTTGACCGAACCAGCTTGGAATCCTCCTACTGGTGGAGAAACAGCAACAGAGATTGCTAGTAGAGCATCTCTAGTAATCTCTGAGATCGAGCAGACATATAAAGATGGTAACGTTTTGGTAGTTTCCCACAAAGCAACAATTAGAATTATTATTTGCAGTCTATTGGGAATAGATTTAGGACGTTACCGCGATCGCATACACATGCCAGTAGCCTCAGTTAGTGCTATTAAATTCGGCGATCGCGGTCCATTATTAGAATTTTTAGGCGATCGCTATCATTTACCAGAAGAATTGCGGAGTTTACCAGGTAGTTAATCGGTAGGAGCATCTCACGCTTTTTTGTCAATCCATTAAGCTTCCTAATGAGAATACTGGGTTTCAAAGCATAATGGAAAGTATAATCTGCAATCCAGGGAATGCTGCCGATAGGGGTTCCTCATTAAAAATAAATACATCCTTCGGGAAGAGGAGGAATTAACAGCCAAAATAGCAAATAACAAACAGCCAACAACAAACAGCAAATAGCCAACAGCCAACAGCCAACTTAGGAGGAAGGGAAAAATTGGGACGATTCAATGGCACAAACAGAATTTCCTATAAAAGCGAACCAGACTACACGCAACCTCGTTTAGAAATTCCTCCCGATGCTAGGGAAAAAATTTTGAAGCGACTTTGTTTCCTATACGGTGAAAGCGAAGCCAAAAAACATATCATCGAACTGGAAAGAGTCCTCAAAGTTCACTACGCTTACAAACCTACTGAAGCGATCGAAGCAGAGAAAAATTTCGACCCGAGCGAGCGCTTTACTCAAAAAGATATCGTTTTAATTACTTATGGAGATATGCTGCGGGGTGAAGAAAACCGCTCGACTCTGGCTACTTTAACTGAGGTTATCGATAACCTACCTGGTTTGAAAAACCTAATTAATACTATACACATTCTGCCCTTCTTCCCTTACTCTAGCGATCGAGGATTTTCGATTCTAGACTTTAATATCGTCAATCCCAAATTAGGCTCTTGGAAAGATATAGAAGGACTGGGACAAAATTTTCAGCTCATGTTTGATGCAGTTTTCAATCACGTCTCAGCCCAGAGTATGTCGTTTCAAGAATTGTTAAATGGCAACCCTGACTATAAAGATGTTTTTACTGTATATACCTCTCCTGACGAACTAACTACCGAACAACGTCAAATAATAGTCCGTCCTCGAACCTCAGATATTCTCAGCAAATACCAATCGATTGACGGACCAATTTGGGTCTGGACTACTTTTTCTCCCGATCAAATAGACCTCAACTATCGCAATCCTAGCGTTCTGATTGGAGCTATTGAAACTCTACTTCTCTACATTCGTCACGGCGCCAATATTATTCGTCTCGATGCAGTAACTTATTTATGGGACGAACCAGGAACAACTGGAGCAAACCTAGCACAAACTCATGAAATTATCAAGCTTTTTCGTGACATTTTGAATGTTGTCGCACCTAGCGTTGCTCTAATCACCGAAACTAACATACCCCACAAGGACAATGTCTCTTACTTTGGGAGTGGCTTCGACGAAGCACAGATGGTCTATAATTTTGCCTTACCTCCATTGGTTCTCTATACATTTTACAAAGAAGATGCTGCTGCCCTTTCTCAGTGGGCGAAAGATTTGCAATACCCATCTTCGAGTGCAACTTTCTTCAATATTCTCGACAGCCACGACGGGGTGGGATTAATGGGGGTAAAAAATATTCTCTCTAAGGAAGAGATTGCCTTTATCATTCAAAAAGCAAAGGAACGAGGTGCATTTATTTCCTACAAAACAGGAGACGATGGCAAAGAAGAACCTTACGAAATCAATACTACTTGGTTTAGCGCTCTCGATCGAGATAACGATCGCGAAGATGTTACATTTCAGGTGAAACGCTTTATTGCTTCTAGGAGTATTGCTCTAGTTTTGCGAGGGGTCCCAGGAATTTACATTCACGGATTAATAGGTACTCGCAACGATGTGGAAACGGTTCTCAAAACCAAATCAAAGCGAGATATTAATCGTCAAGCTATTGACCAAAGAGATTTACTAGAAGCGCTTAAAGATCGCAATTCTACACTTTACAATATTGTCAGCCAATTGGCTAGACTTTTAGAAATCCGAGTGCGCCAAAGTGCATTTCATCCTAACGGGGAACAACGAATATTAATGCTGTCACCGGATGTTTTTACGGTGTTGCGCATATCCCCTGAGTGCGACGAGCACATTCTTACTTTAACCAACATCACCTCTAGAGTTTGCCACCTCAAGGTTCCTCTATTTGAACTTGGAGTAGAGGGAACCTACAGCAGCGAGAATTTATCTGAATTGCAACCTACAGATACAGCACCATTCTGCGCTACTCCTGAGGAAAATTATTGGTACGATCTAGTTGGCAGAAGAGGTTGGAGAGTTCAAGATGGAAACTTGGAGGTAACTTTACAACCTTATAACGTGGTTTGGTTGATGCCTTTGGTTGAATTAGAGAAAGCAATAGAGAGTTAATCGGCTGCTATTACCCGATTGCGCCCTTTTTCCTTAGCAATATATAATGCTTCGTCAGCCGCCTGCAAAATTCCCTTCTGGTCTCTTCCGTGTTGTGGGAAACAAGCTACTCCTATAGATACTGAGATATTACCCAAAGACTCCCCCTCGTATTCTAAATTGAGACGCTTAATTCCCTGGCGCATTTGTTCGGCTCGCTGCCAAGTATTTTTTAGAGAAGCTCCTGGTAACATTAGGGTCATCTCTTCTCCTCCGTAGCGACAAGCAATATCTGAGTGACGAATATTTTTCTGCAAGAATTGACCTACTCGCCTCAAGACTTCGTCTCCTGCTTGATGGCCGAAGGTATCGTTAAAACGCTTAAAGTGGTCTATATCGACCATAATAATTCCTAACGTTTGTTTTTGGCGACGAGCGCGGTCAATTTCTCGTTCTAAAGATTCTTCTAGGTAGCGGCGGTTGAAAAGGTTAGTGAGAGGATCGCGAATAGTTTGCTGCTTGAGAGTTTCCCGCAGTTTTAAATTGGCTATGGCAGAACTAATTTGTTCGGCGACGATCGCCCCTAGTTTTTCTTTAGTGGAATTTAATTGTCCCAACTCTTGCCAACCCAAATAAAGTATTCCCAGTGGTTTTCCTTCAGATAGCATGGGGATGCATAGAGATTGAGCAGCGTGTGGAGAGGGGGGTATGTGCTTGCACAACACGTCGACATCGACGTTTTTTGTTCGATGACAGTTTTTCTCTTGCAAATCCTTCAATTTATCGCGCCCTGCGGGATCCGCGTAGCGGATCGGCAATCGAGTCTCGCTGTTCATATTTTCTCCCCACATAGCAATAGGTTTAATCGATTTTTGGCGATCGTCGGTGAGGAAAATAGCTCCACAACTATTGGGAAATAAGGGTTGTATCAACCCCGCGATCGCGTCATATGCTTCTGAGAGTTGAGAGCAAGCTTGAAGAAATTGGCTCATTTCATATAGCAGATTCATCTCCCCGTGACGTTGTTCTAGTTCGGCGATCTTGGTGGCTAATTGCAGGTTAACTTGTTGCACTTTACTTTCTGCTTTCTTGCGGAAGGTTATATCGCGAGCAACCCAGATAACTGAATCTTCTGACATAGGGGAGATAGAGGCGGCAAACCAAACTTGAGAGTCGCCAAGAGACAAGCTGTATTCTAAATTGACTGTCTGCTTTTGTTCTAAAGCCTGTTTTACTTTACAAACAGCTATCTCCCTTAATTGAGAACTTTTAAAAAATTCTTCAATTATCTTGCCAACTGGATCCATACCTTCTCGGTATAAGGAAGCGGCATTAGTTGGTACGACTTTGATACTTTCTTCGTGGGGAGCGAGAACGAGTATAGTGTCCGTCATTGCCTCTAATATCGCTCTCATTTTTGCTTCGCTCTGTTGCAACTTGTTTTGAAGCAAATTGCGATCGCTAATTTCTTTTTGTAGTTCTCGGTTGGTGCTTTCTAGTTGAAGAGTGCGCTCTTTTACTCGTTTTTCTAGTTCGGCGTTGAGTTGACGAATTTCTGCTTCGGCTTTTTGACGTTGTTTGAGTTCATTTATGGCTTCTTGATGAAGTTCTGCCTGTTGAATAGCAATTCCTACTTGAGTAGACAATTTTTCTAGGAATTCTATCTCTTCTTGCTCCCACTCGCGGGTTGCCGAACATTGATGTACCCCCAACAAACCCCAAAGTTTCTCTCCTTGTAAGATCGGTAGTACTAGGTTAGCTTTAATCTCAAACGGACTCAATATGTCCACGTGACACTGACTTAATCCAGCGCGATCGATATCTGTTGTGGCTTGAATGTGACCATTTCTATACACTTCAACCCAGTCATTAGCAAAGCAGTGGTCGTAAATTTTTATTCCCTGCATTTTCGGGAAGCCTTCTTTGACTGACTCTACTACTATTCCCCCACTCCAGTCCGATTTGAATTTGTAGACGATCGCGCGATCGGCTTTTAGCAGTTGTCGCACTTCGGAAACAGTAGTATTGAGAATTTCTTTGATATTTAAAGAACAGCGAACTCGCAAAGCCATTTTAGATATCAGACTCTCTCTCTGGTTCGCTTCTCGCTCTCGTTTAGTTCTTTCCTCAATTTCTGCGGTGCGATCGCCAACTTGTTTTTCTAATTCTACATTGCGCTCTTCTAGCAGTTGAACTGTTTGATTTTGCAGTTGATTAACTCTTTGTTTCAATATCTGAATTAATTTATGCAATTCCATTGGATCTACTGCACGCAGCAAAGTAGTTTGAGTCACAATTCCTATTAATTCCCCTGAGTTTCCCCGAACTATTAAGTGTCGCACTCGTCGCTGTTCCATTGCCTGGCTAGCAGCCCACAAAGAATCTTGAGGATTTATGCAATATAAGGGATAGCTCATTACGGTTTCGGCTTTGAGTTCGTCGAGATCTAACTCTAGGGACTGAAACTTGACTATATCCCTTTCTGTAACGATGCCTGCTGGCTGACAAATCCCTTCCCTAGTCTGTTTGGCAATGACGACACAACTTATTCCACGCTCATTCATGAGGTTCACTACATCCCGCAAAGAAGCATCGGGAGAGATATAAATTACTGAAGTTGTCATTACGTCTGCTACTTGCTTGACTCTAAGGAGGTCAAATGGTTGCAGTGCTTGACGAATGTTGTAGTGGTCGATTAAACCTACTAACTTATTTTCAGTGGTTAGTACGGGTAAATGGCGAATGCGATGCGATCGTAATAAACTGAGAATGGTTAAAGTATCTTTAATTTCTGATTCTTGGAGGGTAATTAAATTTCTAGTCATCACCTCGGCGACTGTTATTCCCTCTAGATTCATCTGGCGAGCGGTAAGTTTGACAATGTCTCGTTCTGTTATCAATCCAACCAGCTTTTTTTGCTCGATTACCAACACGCAACTACTATTTTCTTTCTGGTGCTGAAAAATTGGATTTGACAAATCGACAGATTTACGAGTCATTAATTCGATCGCTTCTCTCAGTAACGCTTCTGGTGAAACTGTTAGTGGCGATCGATTAATAACAGCTTCAATAGGTGAGGAAGAAATAGGCAAATCTGAAAGTATCATTGTTAGTGGCAGTTTTATTAACTAAATTTTTTAAACTATGACAAGACTTGTTAGTATTAATTAATGAAAATTGAGAAGAATCTTAATAATGCCTTTTTAAAGAAAAATAAATATTTAAGACGAGCAAATATACCAATATTTCTTTTTAGTTGGAAAATATCAAATAAAGCTAAATCCATATTGGCATAAAAAGACTACATCTTTATATTACTCTTATGGATTAACTATTTCTATTAGTGAAAATCCCTAGTGGTTATCAACTAAAACTATTAATTTGGCTGAATTTTTAAGAATTTTTTTCTAAATTAAGTTTGGGAAAGACGCTTAACTACTTCACCTCCAAGCAAGCGATCGGCATCCAAGAGGAGGTTAGGAATTTTATCTGCATGGGGGCTATTAACTAAACAGCTGCGCAGATCGAGTTGCTTTACTTTTTGGGCTTTATTGCCAGGAAACCAGTGACCGCCATTGCCTAAAAGGTTGTAGCGCATTTTGGCATAGTCGATCATGTTATATGCAAGTGCTAGATTTCTCAACCAGAGAATCACTTTAATATTGACCCCATCGGGCGTTTCTTCTGGTGATGGTAAACCTACATGCCAAGTTTTATACCAATCTTCTCCTAAAATGGCGATCGCTTCTCTTTCTAAACGTTCTAAAATTGGCGGTAAAATCTCGTCAGCCCGATCTAACAAAGGCAATACTTTTAAATGTTCGTCAAAATCTGTGGGTCGTGCAGCCCCTAAACTGAGAGTATGCACTTGGGAATGAGACAAACAGAACAAGTCATTAAACACCATGGGACTCAATGGCTGACAAAGCTCTACTAACTTCTGAGGGGGATCGTAGAGTTTCCCGCCTTTATCAGAGGGACTGATAATAAATACTCCCATATCCTGGCTGCGAGCGGCTTCTATGGCCGGCCAGTTAAATTGGTTGATATAGTACCAGTGTAGATTTACGTAGTCAAATTCACCAGTTTCTATAGTTTTAACGATAGTTTCTGTGGATCCGTGAGTAGAAAAGCCAACAAATCTTACTTTTCCTTGTTCTTGTAATTTCCTAGCTTCGTCGAGACAGCCTCCTGGTCTAATACTGTTGTGTAAGGTTTCGGCATTATTTATCCCGTGTATCCCTAACAAGTCTACGTAGTCCAATTTCAAGAAAGCAAGGGACTGATTAAATTGCCGTCGAAATTCTCTAGGATCTGGTTTGGGGCCTACTTTAGTTTGTACTATTAGTTGTTCTCGCGGTAATTTGGGCAAAATTGACCCCAGTTGCATTTCAGAAGTGCCATAACCCCTAGCTGTTTCAACGTGGTTAATACCCACTTCAAACGCTCGACGAATAGTTGCTTCTAAATTCCGTTGATTCTCCTGGGGAATTTGCCATGCTGGGACATCTTGCCATTTGTGTTGATAGCGCATACCACCACAGGAGAAGACAGGTATTTGTAATTCCGTACGACCAAAGCGTCGATATTGCATCTTTTGTTAGTTGGTTAGTGGGTAGAGAGGTGGTAAATTATTTATTTATAAGCCGTTACGCTAACTTTATTTGATTCTTTGCGAGTCAAGCTATGGCAAAAACAGTAAGTCCTAGCCGCGCGTTCGTACCACGACGGAGCCGTGGGTCTTCTCGCGGAAGAGAGATAAATTTATGGGCAAATGTATTTTGACAGTTTCTAAAAATTCTATTTCTTTGTAAGGTTTAGTTAAATAGGCAGAAGCTCCCAATTTACTGGCTAGTTGCCGATGTTTGTCGGTATTGCAACTACTGAGCATCATCACAGGTACTTTAGCTAATTGGGGGTTTTGGCGGCAACTACAGAGAAACTCAAACCCGCTACAGTTAGGCATTTCTACATCAGTTATAACGAGTTTTATGTTTCGATTTTGCTGTAGCTGCTGTAGAGCTTTTTTTCCGTCCTCTGCACAGACAACTTTGTAACCTGCTTTTTTTAGAGTCGAAGATATAATATTTCGCCACATTGGAGAATCATCTACAACCAGAAGAGTAGTTTCTAGATTATTTGGTTGCGATCGGCTTCCCTCGACTTTTGCCGTTTGCGACTTGGGGTTTAAATATTCTAATAAATCTGCTTTAGACAATGGAGCCGTTGAGTCTTTTGGTTCAATAGTCGTACTCAGCACAGCTGCAATATCGATCGCCAAAACCGAGCAGCCATTTTTTGAGGTGGCATAGCCGTGTAAATAGGTAGGAGGGGTTTGAGTCGGATTAAAAGGTTTAATTTCTATTTCTGAGTCTGCTACTAAAGAGTCTATCTCTATTTCTAAGGCAATAATTTGCTGGTCTTGGTCGATCACCAGTATTGACCGATCGCTATTTTGACAATCGGGAAAATTATCTTTTGCTTTTCGATCGTCCTTCTCTAGTAGCTGAGACTCGAAGCTGACCAATTCAGACAATTGATAAACTGGGATTATTTTTTCTTCCCAGCTTAGAAATCTTTGGTCTTTTAAGTCGATCGTTTGGCCGGATTGGGGGATCAGGTGTTCTTCTATATTTTTGTATGGTACGGTAAATATAGCCGAATTTGCCTGCCAAACGAATAAGTTGGCTGTTTTGAGCTTTATTTGTTTGACATTTTCTAATGATGCACGGCTTGCTAATGTTTCTTCCCTTTCCTGTCTATCTAGAGATATTTGCTTAGTTGCTAACATGGCTGAGATAGAGGTTATTTCTGGTAATGGCACCTCCTCGCCAAAAATATCTTCAAGATCGCAAACAGCACCAATTTCTGTATCTTCTATAGTTTCCTCTAACTCAAAAAATTCGGACTCGCTGCTCTCTACTGGAGAATATTCGGGCAAAATTACCTTAATTATTTCACTAAAGCTAGCTATAACTTCCTTTCCAATGCTTTTAGCCTCTTGAGGACTTGATTTTAGATTAGATTGAGCTTTTTGAGCTATGTCTACAAATCGATCTATTTGTAACATTTGCCCAAAGCTTTCTAACAATTCTAAATGGATTTCAAGTTCTTCTAATAATTGTTCAGGGTTTGAATTAACTAAAATCGTTTTGAACTCTTCTATTGCTGGAACTACTTGGGTTGCCAGAATAAATTTATTAACATCTATACCCAAATCGCTTGCTGTAGGTATTGCTACTTGTTCCATTAGGCGATCGCCTAATTTCTCTTCAAGTTGAGCAAAAACTGTTTCGGTGTTATCTAGAATAGTCTTCTCGTCACCATCACCGTGTTGGGAAGATTCTGGTTTTTGGCGATCGCGATCGCTCCCTCTACTTTCGATTTTAACTATGATATTTATGCGTAGGCTCTTATAGGCGTTTATTAACAGTTTGATTAGCTCGCTGTCAATTTCAACACATTCCTGTTTCAAAGAAGAGAAAATCTTCTCCAGACGACAGGCTAAATCGCTTATTTCTGTTAATTCTACTTGTGCTGCTCCACCTTTTATCGTGTGAGCCGCTCTCACAAGGTTTTGAATTTTTGTGATACTCGATCCTTGCGAAAGCTGATGCAAGTCTTTCTCCATCTGCTCTAGTAGCTCTAGAGCTTCTGGAATAAAAAATTCATAAGCTCGATCGCTAATCTTAGTAGCCAGAGTCATAAACTTACTCCTATATGTAGTAGGGAGCTACGTTAATAAGTCAGAATTTTTTCGGGGGTGGCGATTTAAAAATGGGCTACAGCAAACCACACAAACATAGAGAATTCTGAGATATTTCAATAATCGCTCTTAACTTTGCATAAACGTTCAAGAGAACGTATCCAATCATGAGAAGGATTATCTCTATTTATCTGGAAATTTTTTCGGGAAATTTATCTGATTTAATAAATTTTTAACATAGACAAAGGTGTAACGAAGATATATAATAGCCCCCGCTCTGACTAATTAGTTTCTCCCAAATGAATATTTTCTATTAGGTATTTGTCCATTAAAATTTTAGAAAAATATTAATAAAATGTAAAGAGATATAAGAGCATTTACTGAGTTAGATATTAAGTTTGCTTAAATTTTAGCCCAAACCATTCCTATTGTAAATCTCGGTACGCGATCGGCAGTAAATTCACCTTATTCTTCAAGTAATATCCATGACTCAAAATTCTCCTTCTCAGCCAGACAGTAACGAACCTAAGCCTAAAAAAGCCTCAGTCGATCGCAGCGGCGATCGACCTCAAACACAAGAGGCAAGTTCTTTGTCTTTCTCACCTCGCCAATCGACTTCATCTTTTGGAAAAACAAGGGAATTTGTTGAATCAAATAATAACACAGAAGACAGACAAAGAGCTAACTCAGGAAAATCAGAAAATTTTCTGAGTTCAGGAGAGGCAACACCTAGGTTTAAGAAAAGAAACATAGCACTGGCCGCAATAATCTGTACGATTCCAGTGTTAGCAGTGGGTATAGCCTCCTTTTACTTTGCTAGCCACCACACTACAGGAGAAGATCCTGACGCACACAAACGCATACTGCCAATGCCATTGATTGGAACTGGAGCCACAGGTATGCTAGCAGGGATAACAGGGGCAATGGCCCTAATTTTGAGCAATCGCCTTATTGGCTCTCCAACAGTAACTGCCAAGAGAAAACAAGAGATTGATGAAGAATCGATAAAGCGGGAGCAGTTATTCAAAGAATCTATCTATCAAATTCACCATCAACTTGAAGAAAAAGAAATTCTCAAAGCAAGTGTAGAAGAAGCCAGACGAGTAATTGGGGCAGATCGAGTAATAGTTTATAGCTTAGACGACGACCTGTGGGGAACCATAGTAGCAGAATCTGTTGCTTCCGACTGGCCGAGAGCTTTGGGAACTAAGATGAACGATCCTTGTTTTAAGTCTCACTATTTTGAGAAATATCAAAATGGTCGCATACAAGTGATGAACGACATCTACGAAGCACACCTAACCCCTTGCCACTTAGGTCAATTAGAACCTTTAGCGGTAAAAGCTAGTGCAGTAGTTCCCATACTGAGCCAAGGCAAGCTATTAGGTTTACTAATAGCTCATCAATGTTCTGGTCCTCGTATTTGGCAGCGATCGGAAGTCAATACCTTTGCTCAAATAGCCGCCCAAACAGGTTTAGCCTTGCATAAAGCCAGGCTTTTGGCAGATTTTCCTCGCTTGCAACAGCAAGCCCAAACAGAAGCTCAGTGGACAAAACTATTGACCGACGCAACTGAGAGCATTCACGCATCTGTTAGCAAGCAAGATATTCTCAAAGCTGTGGTCAAACAAGCCCGTCGAGCGATCGAGGCCGATCGAGTAGTCATATACAGTCTCAACCAGGAATCCCAGGGCACCATAGTAGCAGAATCTGTTGCTTCTGATTGGCCTAAAGCCCTAGGATCGAACATCGACGATCCCTGTCTGAGCAGCCGCTACATGGAAGAATACCGAAATGGTAGAATTAAAGCCATTACAAACATCTACGAAGCCAACCTCACTCCCTGTTATCTGAGTCAACTAGAACCCTTTGCAGTTAAAGCCAGTCTGATTGTTCCCATAATCAGCCAAGACAAGCTAGAAGGTTTACTGATTGCTCACCAATGTTCTGCACCTCGTAATTGGCAACAATCAGAAATCGATCTGTTCTGCCAAATTGCGACTCAAGGAGGCTTCGCGCTAAATAAAGCCAAACTTTTGGCAGATGTGACGATCGGGAAACAACAAGCGGAAACAGAAGCTCAGTGGACGAAATTTTTTACCGATGCTGTGGGCAACATTCGCGCCTCGACAGAAGAAAAAGAGCTGACTCATGCCGCAGTTGAAGAAGCCCGACGAGTAATAGAAGCCGATCGCGTCGTCATTTACAGCCTCAATAATAAATCTGAAGGTCTGATAATTGCTGAATCAGTCGCACCTGGGTGGCCTAAAACTTTAGGAGTAACCGTTGACGATCCCTGCTTTAGCACTCGTTACATAGAACTCTATCAAAAGGGCCGCGTTCAAGCTATTGAAAATGTCTACGAAGCCCACCTTACTCCTTGCTACCTAAGTCAACTAGAACCCTTTGCAGTTAAAGCTAGCCTGGTAGTACCTATAGTCAGCTTAGGGGTGCTAGAAGGCTTATTAATTGCCCACCAATGTTCTGGACCTCGTGCTTGGCAAAACTATGAAATTAGATGTTTCCAACAGATTGCCACCCACATAGGTTTTGCTCTCGAAGATAGTAGAATGGGCGTATCTTTCGCTAAAACTTCTCAAAACGGGAATAAGCAATGGAATGGAGACACAAAAACAATACAAGAACTTTCAACTCTATTTCAAGATAGCGAAATAGTCATGGAAAGTTTTTCGGAGAATCTTGGAGCTATTGACAAAACGATCTCCCAAGCTGCTGATAAGGTCAAACATTTCGGTCAATCTTCCCATACGATATCAGAGCTGATCGGCCACATTAACGATCTAGCAGTGGATATGAAAAACAAGGCGATTAACGTGACTATTGAAGCAGGTAAAGCACAAAACACTACTCAAGAGTCAATTGTTTCTCTAGCTAAGATAGTGCATTCCTGGACGCAAAAATTATCGACAGCAACAGCAGAAGTTCAACCTTTAATTTCTCAAATAGAAGCAGAAGCTTATGAATTGCTGGCAACCATAGAAGTTAGGAAACAAAACGTCAGCAATCAAAGTGAATTGGTAGAGGAAGTTAGACAAAAACTCGGTCGAATTGCTATTCTCAGTAACCAGGTGGACTCAGACTTGCCAGATAAGCAGGATAAGTGACATACTCCTACACTGATACTGAATGTATACAGTGTAGGCTTCTCGCCAGCTCCAGCCAACCCTTCGGATATTAAGCGAGCTTTTTTATAGTCCAGGAGATGCCCCTCCGCAGACTTTTTGCAATTGATTCGATATTAATTTTTTTACCGAAGTGAAGGAAGAGGCTTTATACCATTTTCGGGCTATTTACACCTCTGATACCAAATTCCTAAATGATTGCTACATATCCTCTTCCCCCTCCCCGAAGGATGTCTTTATTTTTAATGAGGGAGTCCTTATTCTTAGAGTTATATCTCTTCG
>JASJDA010000437.1 GCA_030065755.1 Prochloraceae cyanobacterium
CTTCGCGAACAACTGAAGAGGGAGAGAACTGAGTCTCTCCCTCGATCGCTTGTTGGCTTCCTCGATCGCTTGTTGACTGTCTCGATCGCTTGTTGACTTCCTCGATCGCTTGTTGACTTCCTCGATCGCCTGTTAACTTCCTCGATCGCCTGTTGACTGTCTCGATCGCCTGTTAACTTCCTCGATCGCCTGTTGACTGTCTCGATCGCTTGTTAACTTCCTCGATCACCTGTTGACTGTCTCGATCGCTTGTTGGCTTCCTCGATCGCCTGCTGACTTCTTCGCTCGCCTGTTGACTGTCTCGATCGCTTGTTGGCTTCCTCGCGCCTGCACTTGACGGCGAGCCGGATCGCCAGGTTCCCCTTTCTTGTAGTACGCCTTATAAGCTTGAATCATCAACGCTATTTATTTTGTAACCCTGGTTTGCTCCATGCCATTTTTTCGATACAATCGGTATATTTTTGATTCATGGCAATGTCATTAATTAACGTCTTTTAATACATTGCCTTTTTTTTGACTTTTAGCGCTCGCTCCTAAACATAATATACGGGTGAGAGGACGCAGTTCTCTCACCCCCACCCTCTTACAAACTAAACGGTTTAGTCTGCAAGAGGGGCTATAGGGATACGCCAGCGCATCCCTATAGCCCCAGCAACTGTTTTTGATTGCACCCTTTTTACTTCGTATCCTGACTGTTTTAAACCGATACCCAGAGCCACAAAAGGTTGAACGTCACCACGTGTTCCAATCGTCAAAATAGTAATTTTCATAGTGTGATACGCTGATAGCGTCGATTTTTAGTTCCCAGCTTTCGCGTCGCTCCCGCTTGCAACTAGGGTAATTATGAAGCGTTTTTCTCTTGTCAAACACTTTTTTCTTGTCACAACGATCGCGATCTTGTTCTTAGCTGCTCCTCTTGAGGCCCGAAAAAACAACATTGAGATTGTACATCGCTTTAATGCTGCTACGCCTCCAGGGAATATTGCCATTACTCCTAAGGGTCGGATTTTTATGAGCCTACATGAATTTTTTGGTCAAGATGTGCGTGTTGTCGAGGTCAAAAACAATGGAGAGACTATTCCTTATCCTAATCAAGCTTGGGCAAAAGCTCCTCAAAGTAACGGAATGGGTTTGAATGGGGTGTTGGGTTTGCGTGCCGATCGCAACGGCATTCTCTGGATGCTAGATGGTCAGCGTCAAGGTCATGCGGGAAGAATTGTTGCTTGGAATACCAATAAAGAATCTTTACATCAAATTATTACTCTAGCACCACCTGTGACCCGCCCTGACAGTTTCTTAAACGATCTAGCCGTCGATCGAGAACATGAATTTATTTATATTGCCGATACCGCTTCTTCCAATACAGCCGCACTGATTGTGGTTAATCTCAAAACAGGTCAGGCCAGACGCTTGCTCGAAGGTTCTGTTTTCACCCAAGCCGAAGATCTTGATCTGAAAATCGATAATCGAGTTATCACCAACAACGGTAAGCCAGTCAGAATTGGTGTCAACCCAATTACTATCGATCCGACTAATGAATGGGTTTACTTTGCACCAATGAGTAGCACGAGTCTCTATCGCATTCGGACTCAATATCTCCGCGATACTAGCTTAGATGATGCAGCACTAGCTCAACGGGTCGAACGCTATGGTGATAAACCCATCTCTGATGGCATCACTATTGATCTGGCTGGCAACGTCTATATAACTTCCATTACAGAGGATGCCATTGGCGTCACACGAGCTGATGGCGCTTATCAAATTTTAGATCAGCGCGACGATCTTTCTTGGCCGGATGGATTTGCTGTTGGCCCAAGAAATTATATTTATGCCACCATCAACGAGTTGCATCGCTCCCCCCCACTCAATCGTGGCCAAGATAGCAGCCTTGGGGAATTCAAAATTATACGCTTTAAGGCATTAGCCGATACTGTCACTGGACGATAAACTTCCTCAAGACAGACTCAATTATATTGAGGTTCTTATCATTATTTCAAATAATTTTACTTGTCTGAACTGAATGACAAATTATCCATCTTCAGTAAATAGTGATGGCAAATCAGACCACAAATCGATACCAGTAGCCGCAGCCAAAATACCTAAAAATCCAGTGATAACTTCTGGATGCGCCGTGGATAAAATCTCTACCAAGTCAAACCAGCCCTGTGCTTTAGCGTGGTCAAAACATACTTTCAGCACTTCTATGGGCGGCAACTCCAACCACTCCCTCAAATCGGTGTGTTCAATATCGTCTGGAGAAAATATTCCATCCCCTATAGTGTGGTTATATAGGCATTGGAATATTTGCCGAAAAGTAGTCCAGCCAAGCGTTTCACCCCCAAATTGTTTGGAGATCCAGCTCTGGGTACAACCCAATCCTTCGGCGATCCCGAAGGGATCCGCGTAGCGGCGCGCTCTTTGGGTAATTGCTTTTTGAGTTTTAGCCAGATGAAGGCAGAACTGAAATATACGCCACCTGTCACGTTGCCTGCTGGTAGCAGCTTCAGGACACAATTCCGCTACGTTTCGTAACTCAATTTCACACCCTAGTTCTGCTAAAAATTGAGGATCTAGTCCCGTTCCCACCAGATAGAAGCTAAATTGTTCTTCTGGATATCTATGTGTACGCATCCTTCCCAGCAGTTGAATAAATTCGTTTTGGGTCAGACTTCGGTAATAATCTTCAAATCCATCTAAGCTCCCGAAGAGAGTGAGGTATCGATCGCTTGCTGCCCCTAGATTAATCTGAGGAGTTCCAAAGCTAACCAAGGTAAGACATCCATCAAAGTCATTAGAACCTCTGGAGTTACCGAAAAACCATCCATCTAATTTAAGAGCCTCTGCGTATTGTTTAAAACCGAATATAGCCGGCTCGTTTTTGTGATTAATGAACAATATTAATGTATTTCATAATTTATTTGAAATACTCATTTTCTAATCCTGAAAAGTAACTAGCATTTGCATTTGGTTTAATTATGTCTTCCCAAGAATATTTGAAATGGCCTTCGTCCTCATGGCTAAATGTTTTAATTTCAACTTGAGACTGATTCAAAATACTTGATGAATCTCTTAATTGTAATGTTTTTAAATTTTTTTGGCTATTAATATTTGGCATTTTTTAAATTTCTTATTTAAGTTAAGAAAAGCAGTTTTTTTAAATTATTAATAATTTAAAACATTTGACTTGTGTTAGGAGTCAAATGTTAAATTACTTAACAATAATTATTGAAAATTACTTGTTCGATCGTAGAAGAGCAACTTTTTTTACTGTAAAGAAGTCTCCCAACTTTCGCCCGCTTCGAGCAAAGTAGTACCTATGCAGATACCTATAAATATTTTCAAAAATAGAGGACTAAGAATTTGAATTCCCTTTTTAATCAGCTTAAAGCTAGTTATTTTCTGTTTTTTGGCTAAATTATAGCCGTGTAGTGCTCCAAAGACCAACAAAATGGCAGCTAAAGGATTGGGCTTCTTTTGAGTATTTATATTCATGGTCAAATTTTCAGTATCTTACCCTGCCTTTCCCATTAGAACAACTTTTGGTGACAATGTGGTAACTAAATCACTAACTACTAGTGATTATAATCACTAAAGCTGTTGGGAATTAAGTTGAAGCGATTTTGGTCTTTGAATAGATGGAAAAGAGGTCGAAAAAAATAGGGCTGTATCACCAAATCAATAACAATTAAAAATTTTAATAGAGTTCATAATTGTTCTAAATTGTTCGTCAACACCATGTCAATTTAAGATTCGTTATAATCGTTTTAACAACACATTACTATTAGAGTTAATAAGAAAAACTTATCTTATTTTCAAGGCCCATCGACAAGATATCGAGAGACTCAAATTCGCTCGATATCCAGTCAACAAGATAACTAATAAAATAGAATCAGCTCTAGCAGAACCGCCACGACTAACCAGTGAGGCAGATCTAATTCGACACAAATTAAGTTTATTTTGAGACAGCCTGGCAGAATTGGTTGAAGAGTAAAACAAATTAAATCAATAAGTTATAATAAAAAGTCAAACAGAACATAATGGTCGATTGTTGCCCTTAAATTTAAGGGCTTTCTATGCCAACCTCATTATCTTTTCCAAAAACTTATAATACAACTTTAAAAAACTCCTCGCGCGACATCCACACTTACTCGAATCTGACCCACAAACGATCGCCCATCTAACGTCTCATCGATAGTTCTTTAATTTTTAAATGCGATCTTAAAGTTCGAGTGCAGGCGAGCTACTCTCAATTTATACTCAACCATCGGGTGCAAAACTGGGTAGCCAATCATCTAATAGATCCATACCAGTTGCTGCAGCCAAGACACCTAAGAAACCAGCTATCACTTCAGGAGCAGCCGTGGATAAAATCTCCACGCTTCTCCTTCCAACCCTGCGTTTTAGCGTGTTCGCTCACATACTTTCAGCACTTCTATAGGCGGTAATTCGCGCCCACTCCCTTAAATCAGTATGTTGAATATCGTCTGGAGAAAATATTCTATCCCCTATAATGTGATTATATAGGGAGCGGAATATTTGCCGAAAAGTAGTCCAAGCCTTGGGTTTTACCCCCAAATTGTTTGGAGATCCAACTCTGGGGACAACCCAATCCCTCCGCGATCCCGAAAGCCGAGTGCAGGCGCGCCCTCTGGGTAATTGCTTTTTGAGTTAAGCGCCAGATGAAAGCCGAACTGAAATATACGCCATCTATCACGTTGCCTACTGGTAGCTATTAAACATAATTACGCTACGCTGCGTAACTTAGACAACATTTTAGTTGGGCAGCAAATTGAGGATCTAGTTCAGTTCCCACCAATTTGTATCGATATTTTCAATACCTTAGTTCCCACTAAAACAGTTAAGAATCATGAGGAAGACATTGCCCTCCAATTCTATACTTTCCGATATTGCATTGCTTCGTCGTCGAGAGAATGTCTTTTTAATCCTTGCGGGTTTCTTCTTGTCGGCGATGGCTATACTAAATCTAATCGGCTTGACAAAATTTATCCAAATTGGACCTCTC
>JASJDA010000438.1 GCA_030065755.1 Prochloraceae cyanobacterium
GAGAAAATTTAGCCCGCACGCTGCAAGGGCGATCGGAATGAGTACAATTTTATTGAATTAAAATTCATATTAAAATAAGTTACGAAAAACTGACTCTATTGAGTAATAGAGAAAACTGAATCTGGATTAATCATTAGACGTTGGATTAATCAGGGGATGAACAATTAGGCGAATCATTACCTAAGGCTGGCTAAATAAAGTGGAAGGAATTCTAGATAGTAGTTAGTGTTGAGCCTTTTACGAACTAATCCCCCCGTTGTTTTTTTAAGATACGGAAGGATTTTTTGACCCTAGTTAATGATAATGCCTGTTGCGATCGAGTTAGTCTCGAGGTGGATTTTTTAAACATATAATACTACAACTATAGCTTAACTTTATCTTTCTTCGTTGTCAATTCGTTTATAATTATAAGAAGGCATTCTTTAGCACTCTTTCTATTAAAAGCTAAAAAATGAAATTTTTAGAAAAAAGAACCCCTCTACCTGGGGCAAAAGAACTAGAAACTATGCTACCAGATAGACTAACCAATCACAAACGACTGCAAAAATGGATTGACTTACATCAATACAAACAAGTAATAATCGATTGCCAGCGAATAATTCAATTAAGAAAAGAAAGCCCTTTAATTTATTACTATAAGGGATTAGGCTATCTAGGCTTAAAAGAATGCCGGAAAGCTATAGAAAATTTAACTAAAGCAATTGAAATAAAATCTGAATATGCACCTGCTTATAAAAAGAGAGGGCAAACCTATGCGTTGTTAGGAGAAAACGATTTAGCTGTCTCAGATTTTACCTCAGCAATTAATATTAATTATCGAGATGCTGAAGCCTATCTTTATAGAGGTTTATTGTATCACACAGAAAAAAAATATGAATTAGCTTTTGCTGACTATGAAAATACTCTAGTTTTAGATTCCCAAAATAAGATAGCCCATCTAAATCGCTCTATAGTTATGAGAATTTTAGAAAAACAACTTAGCTTTTCCGATTTGGCTATGTTAAATCAAATACTAAAGTAGAAATTTTTAATCACAATCAGGGCGAGTAGATTTTTTTCTTGCACCTGGAGAGATGGACTTGCTTTGTCTCTTATTAATCCTTCAAGAATTATTAAGCAATGGTATTTCTGTTACACTTCTTCAATTTCTCAATTGTAGCTGTATAACTCTAATACCAACCTCGCCATCAAGCTAATTTAAGTTGTCAAAGAACGCGGAAGATTGAGGCACTTCAATATTTACCTTGCCGCTCATCCCTCTACCCCCTTACGGAACTTGATTTCTAGCTAACGAATCCCGCCATGCCCATAATTTCATAGCCTGCATCAACGTAAAGAACTTGTCCGGTAATTCCGCTAGAAAGATCGCTACACAAAAAAGCTGCAGCGTTACCTACTTCGGTTTGGGTAACTGTTCGCCGTAGAGGAGCAATTTTCTCTACGTGATGTATCATATCCAAGATACCGCCAACTGCTGAAGAGGCAAGGGTGCGAATTGGCCCCGCAGAAATAGCATTTACCCGAATATTGTTAGATCCCAATTCTGCTGCTAAATAGCGAACGCTCATATCCAATGCCGACTTAGCAACTCCCATGACGTTGTAGTTGGGAACTACTTTGACTCCACCAAGATAGGTAAGAGTGACAATACTTCCTCCATCAGTCATTAAAGGTTTTGCTCCCTTTGCTAAGCGAGTTAGAGAATAAGCACTAATGTCTAACGCTTTAGTAAAACCTTCTCTCGATAGGTTAGTAAATTCCCCAGATAAATCGTTCTTGTCAGCAAAAGCGAGACAGTGGATTAAGATATCTAGCTTGTTCCATTTCTGACCAATAGTCTCGAATACAGCCTCAATTTGAGATTCATTTTGCACGTCACAGGGCAAAAATAGGCTGGGATTTAAGGGTTTTACCAATTCTCCAACCTTTTTCTCAAAACGACCCTTAGGATCGGGCAAATAGGTCACGCCGATATTGGCTCCAGCTTTGTGTAGCTGCTGGGCAATTCCCCAGGCGATCGAGCGATTGTTGGCAATTCCAGTGACAAGAGCATTTTTTCCAGTTAAATCCAACATAATCTTCTAAAGAAAAACTCCCAAAGCACTTCATAACGATCGAGTATTCCAATAATACGTTAAACTGGTAGTATTTTCTCTCTCTTGCTTGGGAAGCTCTGGAAGCATTGAGAAAGCACAGTATCAAGAGCTGGGATAGTTAGTATATTGAGCGACCCAAACAACAATATTGCCCTGTTCTGCTTAAAAGCCATTATGTCTCAAAAAATATGAAAGCGATCGCAATTTGAGTTGATAGATTAAATTTAAAGCAATAACCCAAAATTTGGCGCAATTTGAATTCAAAAGCACAATATTTCCTCAAAATTGTCAACCCAATGAAATTCCCAGTGACTCAAGAAGATACATCCCTAGCATCTGTTTTTCATAAAATCAGCAGCAGAGGTTTTCCTCCTGTTGTAGAAAACTTCGAGCGCAGTAAAACTATATTTTTCCCAGGAGATCCAGCAGAAAGAGTATATTTCTTGTTAAAAGGGGCAGTAAAACTCTCCAGAGTATACGAAGCTGGGGAAGAAATTACCGTAGCACTATTGCGAGAAAATAGTGTTTTTGGCGTACTTTCTCTGCTCACAGGTCAGCGATCGGATCGCTTTTATCACGCCGTTGCTTTTACTCCGGTTGAGTTGCTATCGGCTCCCATCGAGTCAGTTGAAATGGCTCTCAAAGACAATCCAGAACTATCGATGTTAATGTTGCGGGGTTTATCATCTCGGATTTTACAAACAGAGATGATGATTGAAACACTTGCACATCGAGATATGGGTTCTCGTTTAGTGAGTTTCTTATTGATTCTTTGTCGCGATTTTGGCGTGCCAACTCCCGAAGGAATTAGAATTGACTTGAAGCTATCTCACCAGGCGATCGCTGAAGCTATTGGTTCGACCAGAGTTACAGTTACTCGTCTTCTGGGAGATTTGCGCTCTGAAGACATGATTTCAATTCACAAGAAAAAAATTACCGTTCACAACCCAGTTGCTTTATCTCAACAGTTTAATTAAACTCAGTCTCTCAAATTTAAGACTCGAATGACCAGTGCATATATCCTAGTTGCAGCAATTTTATTATTAGGTGGCTTAATTGCAGCATTAGGCGATCGTCTGGGTAGTAAAGTAGGGAAAGCAAGACTGAGGTTATTTAATATGCGTCCTCGTCAAACAGCAACATTCATTACTGTGTTGACAGGAACGACCATCGCTGCTTTAACTTTGGGGATTCTTTTTGCTTTAAGCGAATCCCTGCGCCAAGGGATTTTTGAACTCGATGAAATTAAAAGAAGACGCAGACACCTAAAAGCCGACCTCGAACAAGTAAGACACCAAAAAAATCTAGTCGAACAAGAATTAGAAAAGACGAGAGTTAAACAAGGAGAAGTCGATCGACGTTTAGAAGAAATTAACCAGAAATTTCAACAAGCCCGAGCTAAGCTTAGAACAGTTTCTGCTCAAGCTAATGCCTTGCGTGCCGATGTTAAATCTTTATTACAGGAAAAGCAAAAGCTATTACAGCAACGAGAACAACTCAAAAAACAAACTACTCAACTGAAAGTACAAATCCAACAAAGGGATCGCCAATTAGCAAGCCAAGAACAAAAAATTACCCAGCGAGACAAAATTATTAAAGAGAAAGAAAAGCGTTTATCCCAACTGGAAAGACAACAAAGCTCTCTACAAGCAGTAATCGAAAAGCGAGATGCAGATTTGCGAAGATTAGAAATACAACGCAAAAAACTAGAAGCAATAAATCTCTCCTTGCAACTGGACGCGGAAAACTTAGAAAAATATTACCAGAGTTATCTAGGACTGAGGGGAAGTAGGATAGCTCTATTGCGCGGTCAAGTTCTAGCATTTGACACTATTCGCATTGTCGATCCTCAAACTGCCATACCGACTATCGAAAGACTATTACAGCAAGCTAATCGAGTAGCAATTGAAGAAACTAATCCTGAGAAAAGCGAATTCAAGGAGATGGTAGTAATATACGATCGAAGCAAACTGCAGCAATTAGTCAAAAAAATTCGCGACGGTAGAGAATACGTAGTGCGAATTCTCAGCGCGGGTAATTACGTCCAAGGAGAAAACCGAATACAGGTTAATGCTGATATAGAACCCAATCGCCAGATTTTCAGGAAAGGACAGACGATCGCTACTACATCTTTCGATAGTGCCGAAACAATAAGCCAACAAGATATAGAACAACGGGTCGATTGGCTCGTAGCAGCCTCTCATTTCCGCGCTCGTCGTACTGGAATATTAGGAAAAATACAGGTTGAAGATGGTAGCAATATTGTTCTGTTTAACTTTATGAGAAATTTAAAGCAATCCGAAGAAGTTCCAGAAAAGATTCGAGCAGTTGTTCTCGAAACTACCTACACTGCTGGACCGCTCAAACTGCGTTTGATTGCTGTGCGTAATGGAGAGGTGATTTTTAGTAGCGAATCGTAAAAACAGATGATTTTAGGTTTCGATCCAGGAAAAGATAAGTGTGGAATAGCAGTTATGGGGAGCGATCGTAAAATAAACTACCATCAAGTGGTGGTTTCTTCAGTAGCGATCGCTACTATCGTTAAATTATGTCAGCAGTTTCCGATCGAGCTATTAGTTATGGGCGATCGAACTACTGCTAAAAGTTGGAAAGCAAATATCGAGCCTAACTTACCTCCATCGTTGAAGCTAGTGATGGTAGACGAGCGCAATAGTTCTCTAGAAGCACGCGATCGCTACTGGCAAATGTACCCACCTCAAGGTATAACTAGGCTAATTCCTCAAGGAATGCGCCTTCCTCCACGTCCGATAGATGATATTGTTGCAATTCTACTAATTGAAAGATATTTGGCACGAGTGCGACTTAGCAAATAAAGCTGTGACATACTCCTACGCCGATTCAAAGAATACGGACGTAGGCTTCTCAGCAACTCCAGGCAACCCTTCGGATACTCGCTGAGCTTT
>JASJDA010000112.1 GCA_030065755.1 Prochloraceae cyanobacterium
ACCAGCACCTTAGCACTTCTGAGCCTGTCCTGATCCCACCACTGAATTAATTTGTGTCTGTCATAACGGCTTTCTGGTTCTGGTAAAATTTCTTGAAATTCCATCCCTATTAAAACAACTTTCCCAATCTAGGAAATTACTTACATTTATTAGTAGTTTACGTTTTGTAGACGGAAATTGCTCGCTTTTTGTGCCAATGGGAAGGAGGGAGAGGGGGAGAATAACAGTTAGTAAACAACAAACAATCAACAGCCAAAAACTAAAATTAATGAAAAAAATTGTAATTGCTTTAATTGGGGGTATGCTTATGGGATTAACCCCTGCTCCCGTAGAATTTTGGCCCCTAGCGTGGTTTGCTCTCATTCCCCTGTGGATACTAATTAGAAACTCTAGCACTCCCCCCTCTCCCCCTCTCCCCCTCTCCCCCTCTCCCCTTCTCCTCGGCTTAGCTTGGGGCTGTGGCTATCATGGTTTGGCTTTATTTTGGATTACGGGGGTTCATCCAATGACCTGGATGGGAGTACCTTGGTTAGCTAGTTTAGCGATCGCTCTTTTCTGCTGGATATTTATTACCCTTTGGGGTGCAGCCACAGTCGTTATCTGGTCGGTAGGAATGAGCTTTTTTAATAAGTCAAAAATCCAAGTAGATAGCGATCGCTTTGCATCCGTACGAAAGTCAAAATTAATTGATAGTTTATTGACGATTGTCTTCGGTGTAGCCTTGTGGTGTGGTTTGGAGTATTTGTGGAGTTTAACTCCTTTGTGGTGGACTTCTCTTTCCTATACTCAAAGTCCTCATAACTTGGCAATTTTACAACTAAGTCAGATATCTGGGCCATCTACAATTACAGCAATAATTGTTGCCATTAACGGATTATTTGCTGAAGCTATAATTTTTAATAAGCAAATTTTTAAGCTGAAAAAGCAATTTTTTATTGTTAGTTTTACCTGTTTAATTATTTTACATATAACTGGATTTTTACTGTACATTCGTCCAGTCGATCGACAAAGTGAAGCAGCGATCGAAGTAGGTATTATTCAGGGCAATATTCCTAATGAAATTAAGTTAGAGAGTTCTGGTTGGCGCAAAGCAATGGCAGGCTATACTAAAGGCTATGAAACCTTAGCCGATCGAGGAGTTGATATCATTCTAACTCCTGAAACAGCATTGCCTTATTTGTGGGATTCTTCTTATCAATATCTTTCTTTTTATCAGGCAATTTTAGATAAGAAAGTTCCTGCTTGGGTAGGGACATTTGCTAAAAAAGGCGATCGCTTATCCAATACCCTATTTACTATTACTGGTACAGGAGATATTTTCAGCCGCTACGATAAAGTGACTTTAGTGCCTTTAGGGGAATTCATTCCTTTTGAATCAATTTTGGGAGATATTGTAGACATACTTTCCCCATTAGATGCTCGTCGTGCTGCTGGAGATCCTAATCAGATATTCGATACTCCTGTCGGTAGAGCTATGGTAGGAATATGCTACGATTCTGCGTTTTCCGAGCATTTCCGCCGTCAAGCAGCAGAAGGAGGAAAGTTTATCATTACTGCTTCTAATAATGCCCATTATAGCGATATCATGCCCGCTCAACACCACGCTCAAGATGTAATGCGAGCGATCGAGACAGATAGATGGGCAGCTAGAGCGACTAATACAGGCTATTCGGCTATTGTCGATCCTCGCGGTAGAACTCTATGGATATCTGGAATTAATACTTACGAGTTGCACGCAGATACTATCTATCGAAGACAGACAAAGACTTTATACGTTCGCTGGGGAGATTGGCTGACTGTAATTTTGTTAATTTTCGGGGTCGGTAGTTGGGTTTTTAAAAGCAATAGAGACTAGAAATCTCATAGATCTACCTCGTTATACTAGGAATAGCAAACTTTGTAGCGTTTTTTAGTTCGAAGCGATCGCATCAAAACGAGCACGGCATTCGCCTTTAGTCATCAGAAAGACGGAAAAGCTCACGTGTTATTTGGTTCGGTTCCCCTTTAATTGCCAAGGCATTAATCTCAAGATTGCCCACCACGCTATATACTTTTGAGAATCCTGCTCTTTGCAGCGTTTTAATTAGCGACTTCTGTGTAAAAATGGATGGTAGTCGTACTAAGTTTATTCAACCATTATATTTTCCTAGTCGTCGATCGATAATTACAATTCTCACGGGTAATACTACCGATCGCTCGGACAAAGCAGGATTGCAACAAGGACGCATTCACGCTCAATTTACATTCGATCGAGTTCTTAAAAGTTAAGTAAAAATGAAGTCAGTTGGGCTGAGACTAGCAGGTGCAATTCCCTGTAAAATAGCTAGAGAAGTAATACCATTAACAATAATAGTATTTGCCCCCTCACTAAGTAGTTGTAAGTCGCTAAATTGTAAACCTATTCCACCTATTCTCAGTACGTCAATTCCTACTTCAAAATCAGCGATCGTATTGGGAGAATCTGGTAATTGAGCATTAGCTATCCAGAATTGGTCAGCTTCGGTCCCGCCAATAATAGTATTATTTCCTCCTGAATTGACAAAAAAGCTGTCTTCTCCCGCACCACCGAGAAGACGATCTCCACTACCGAGGAAAAATAGATCGTTTCCTTCATTGCCATAAATACGATTACCACCACCCCCAGAAGAAGCATCCAGAGTATCGTTTCCTAGTCCTGCAAAAGCGCGATCGTGCCTTCCTAAAATAATCTCGTCATTTCCGTTACCACCGTAGAGACGATTGTTTCCACTACCTGCAGAAGCCTCTAAAATATCATTATCTTCCCCACCGAAAAGACGATCTTTTCTGCTAGCAACTAGTTCGTCAGAACCTGTACCAGTGTATACCCTGTTTCTTCCTCCTCCTTGACTGCTATCTACTAGATCCCTTCCCTCTCCAGTAATTACTAAATCTCGGAAACCGTCAAAATTAGAATTAATTTGAGCGTTTAGCCGATCGCTTGCAGTAGTGCCAAAAACTAACTCTGAGGCTGGAATTTCGCTAGTTACAGTGACATTACGATCGAGCCCGTCACCCTCCTCGTAAAAATACTCAAAAGCATCGAAGTCATTGAGTAAGTGAGCGCGCAGAAAAAGTCCACTCCAACGAGCAACAGTTTCTGTCGCTACCCCTTGGTCTATAGTAGGTCTAACGGGTTCGCGCTGTGGATTATCTTCGTTAGTAATGGCGTAATGGTTGGCACCTTCGATCGTCACTAAAGCTTTAGGGGTATTTTGAATCTGAGGGTAAGTCGATTCAACTTCAAATAATTCTGCTACACTATCGAGACTTCCTGCAATCAAACCTGTAGGGATGTCTCCATTATCTACGATCGGAAATACTCCACTATTCTCAGAAGTTTGAAAGCTAGTACCGAAAACAATCCCTGCTTTTAATTCTGGTGGTTTGGTAAAACTTCCCTCACAAAGTCCTGGAAAACATATATCTTGAATGGAAGCAAGCCCTACAAATCCTCCAAAAGAGTGACCCAGCAATCCTAGTGTTTCCGTATCCACTAAACCAGCTACTGGCGATCGAGGATTGGAGTTTTCTAGTACCATCTGGGCTAGAACTTCACTTAGTTGCTTTTGTTCGGCTAGTAAACCCGTAACTGGCTGTCCCGTACTAGGATTTGTCACAGTTCTTTCATTGTTGGGAACGACTACGACAAACCCGTATCTGGCGACAATAGAAGCGTAATTAGAATAATCGGATTTATCTACTAGGGCTCCTTGTAATAATAAGGCGATCGGAAGTTTGGTGGTACTAGTTTCAGCCGCAGGAATAACTGGAAAATAAACATCTGCGGGGTCGCCACCGCCACTGCTGGAAATAATCAGGTTATAGTTGCTTACTTGCTGGTATAGAGGCGCGCCAATAGTATTTTCAATAACAGCAGACATTTTTTATATGTTTAGTCTTTCTACAGGAATTTAAAATACCATACTTCTACCCTTGCACCAGCTCTTTCTACAACCATTTACGCGCTCGCTTTCCTCGACAACTTATAGCTGGAGTTTAGGCATGAGGGAATTTCTCGCACCATAATTAGTTGACTAGGAAGGAGAGGCGAGCGCTCTTTGGGTATTTGCTTTAGTCTTGAAAACATCTTAAAAGTTGGGAATGGCAAACTGCAAGGCGATTGCCACGAGCGCTCTTGCGACTAGTACTCTTTCTAGGCAGAGTTGTTGGGAAGACGATACTGGCTCGTGGAGACAACCGTCTCCATCGCCTTTCGAGCATTGAAAGGCGCTCGAAGAGATCGCAGAACACGAGAAATTTACACCTGGCAAAATTTTGTTTTTTTTGTCGGCCCTATCAGCGTATCATAAACTAATATTGTCAAAAATTAATAGACCTACTTTAGAATAAAAAATAGCCACAAAGACGAGCGCCCGTTGGAGCGCCTTATTTTTGCCTGCAACTGTACTTGACGGCAAAAATGCAAAAGAATATGTTTTTGAGACTAATGGGAATCAAGATATCAATGTTACTGTTATTATTGACAGTAAATCTGTTTCCGAACCTGTTACCTTAATAGGGATATTCACTTTTGCGATTGTCGGCGTAGGGAGTCTTTCAATAAAAAAGAATTTAAATAGTAATGTTAAAAAAAATCAATAAATTATACAAACATACAGCTAGCTACAACACAAATATACCCAACAGCAACGGTCGGAGCGATGAAACTGACATCTACTACCCTGTTTTATCGAGTTCAAATACAGAAACTTTCCCTATAGCCTTATTTTTGCAAGGAGGATTAGTTGACAAATCAGATTACTCTAATTATGCAAACATTGTAGCTAGTTACGGTTTTGTAGTTGTTGTTCCTAATCGCCGACGATTTGTTCCCAATTTTGGTGAAGTATTAGCAGCTGAAGTATCACAAATAAACGACGTTTTACAATTTGTAGAGAAAGCAAATACCAATCCCGATTTGCCCATCAATAACATAATCAACACAGAAAAAATGGTTTTATTGGGACATTCTATTGGAGGAAATACTGGCTTAAAGGCTATCGTAAATACTAGTTTAGCGACTTCACGCAGCAATAAATTTACACGCCCTGATGCGCTTGTAGGTGGAGCTTTTTATGCTACTAATTTACGAGATTCGTCCAATAATTTCATTCCCATTAATAATGAAGGTATTCCTATTGCTTTATTGGGAGGAAGTTTAGATGGAGTAACATTGGCTGAAAGCGAACAAAAAACTTACAATCAAATTCAAGATCCTCCCAAAGCTTTGATTACTGTTTCTGGAGCAAATCATTATGGAATTACTAATGATGATAGTCTGCGCGATCCTATTAGACCTACTTTAGAACAAGAAGTAGCCACAGAGACAATCGCCCGTTGGAGCGCTTTATTTTTGCGCGCAACTGTACTTGATGACAAAGATGCAAAAGAATATGTTTTTGAGACAGGGGCAGCACAATATCCCAACGTAAATGTCATTAGCGAAACAATACCTATTCCAGAAAATACTTCTTTTTTATGATTTAGTTATAAAACCCTTAAACTCAAAATTTTTCCAAGTGTAAACCCGATCGTTGATGACGGATTTACGTTGGCGATTGACGGAGTCAATCGCTTATTCGTACGCTCGAGCTCTTACCCTCAACAGGAATAAATCGTGACCTCGATCGATTATCGGATCTTCCAATTCCTTATAAACTTGGCCTTCCGCCATCAACGATCGGGTTTACAGCTAGAAATTTGTCGAAATATGAAAGTAGGTACGATATTCTCGCCAATATTCTAAGGTTGCTAAAATTTGGTCAGTAAAAACTAATTTCGTGGTCGTCCTCGATGCACGAGGCCGTTCGAGCTTTCGATCGCGGTCAAATATAGCTTTAACGACTTCAGTCATTAGTTGATAAGTTTGTTTGCAGACCCCAAAACGTCGCTTAAATTTTTATTGGCTAGAGATTCAATATTTATATAATTCATTAACTATAAAAACAAGATAAATAGGCCCATTATTATAGCGTTAATTAATTATGCAAGAGGTCTATTTAATACAATTTATTTTTTAAAAGTAGCAATATACGATCAATAATATTCATATATCGCTTTATTTTGTGTGAGGAAAAATGAAACTAAAGCAAAATCTAATCACAGTAACTACTTTTTTTGTCTTAGGAATATTTCTTACACCTGGTTTAGCAAAAGCACAAATTATCCCCGATCGCACATTGGGTCGAGAAAGCTCGCGAGTTATGCGTGACGGATTCAGGAGGCATCGTATAAACGGAGGAGTTAGAAGAGGAAGACATTTATTTCACAGTTTTCGGGAATTTAATCTACCTAATGGTCAAGTCGTGTACTTTACAAATCCAAGAGGTATACAAAATATTTTCAACAGAGTTACGGGAAATAATCCCTCCAGAATTAATGGAACATTGGGAGTCTTGGGAAATGCTAATTTATTTTTAATTAATCCCAACGGCATCATTTTTGGGAAAAATGCAAGATTAGATCTCAACGGATCTTTTGTTGGTACTACAGCTTCTAGCTTGATTTTCGAGAATGGATTCGAGTTTAGTGCTAGAAATCCTCGAAATTTTCCTATTGACGTTAAAACAAATTTTCCCGTGGGTTTTGGATTTGGAGGGCAACCTGGAGATATTGTGGTGCAGGGGAATGGACATACTGTAGAGGGAGATAGACTTTTGTTTCCAGCAAGTTTTTTTCGAGAAACCAACGCACAAGAAGGATTAAAGGTTAACTCAGGTAATTTAGCACTAATTGGTGGGAATATCTTGCTTGAAGGGGGAGTTTTAAAAACTGAATCGGGAAATATTGAATTGGCTAGTATTAACTCAGGACTGGTAACTTTATCTCCTGAGTTAAATATTAACTATCAAGAAGTATCAAAATTTGGCAATATTGAATTACTAAATAAAGCTTTAATTAACAGCCAGAGCGGTTCTCTACTCATACAAGGGCATAATGTAAATATTAACGAAGGATCTTTTGTTTGGCTTTCTAATAACAATACAAGTCGCTCTGGAAATATTTTTATCAATGCTAGAGCCTTATTAGAGTTAAAAAACAATACTGATTTTCCATCTGCTATAATTACTGATAGCATTAAAAACGGTGGGGGAAATATTTCTATACAATCTCCTAGTTTGAGATTAAAAGATGCAGGTCTTATTATTACTAGAACTTTTGGAGATACTTCCGCTGGCAATATTGAAATTTTTTCTTCTGATTCTGTTACTATTATTGGTTCACCCAACCCTCTTCTCCCTGCTGGGGGAGGGATTCTAAGCATTGTTAGCAATAATAATGGAGTCGCAAGCGGGAAAGGTGGAAATGTAACTTTAACTACAAATCAATTGCTTATTCAAAATGGTGGATCTATTGGTACCAACACATTTAGTAGAGGCAATTCTGGAGATGTACTAATAAACGCCAAAAATATCAATATCAGTGGATTTTCTCGCGGTTTTTCTTCACTTATCGGAGCTGGTGCATTGCTTCCGAGTAGTTCTGGTAATGCAGGCAATATAGAAATTAACACAGAGCGATTAACCTTAAGTGATGATGGAGCGATAACTGCAGGCAGTATCGGAACAGGCGACACAGGAAAAATCAATATTACTGCTACTCAATCAATTCGATTAGAAGAAAGAACTTTTTCAGAATCGTCTGGAGCTCGCATAAGGTCATCAGCAATAACCTTTGAATTTCCTGGAAGACCAAACCTGTCAAGTCAAAACCCCGTCGCAGATACAAACAACCTCACTATAAATACTCCAGTTTTGAAAATCATTGGTGGACAAATCTCGAATAGTAGTCAAGGCAGAGGCAACGCAGGCTCCCTCAATCTAAACATCGATCGCCTCTCCCTCACCAACAACGCCGAAATTACCGCCACCTCTGCATCAGGTTTAGGAGGACAAATAAACATTCGGGGCTACAGCAACAGAGATCGTGCCCACACCATCAGCTTGGATAACGGAAGTACGATTGCCACCAACAACGCCACAACCAGGGGCGGAGATAGGGGAACGATCGATATTCGCACTCGCGATCTATTGCTCAACAACGGTAGCTCTATTACTGCTACAGTAGACGATAGTAACGCTGCGATCGCCAATCCAGAAAACATCGTAGGCGGAACCATCAACATCAATGCAACGGGGTTAGTCAATGTCGATCGCACTTCTGAAATTACCGCGTCGGTACAAAACAGACCAGAAGGTAGAATCAACGGAGGTAACGTCACGATCGAAGCGGGAAGGGTACGTTTAGCCAATGGCTCTACCAATCCCAAAGATAGTGCCATATCTGCCTCAGTTGACGAAGCTGGAAATGGAGGCCGTATTCGTATTACATCCCCCAGAGGTACGGTTGTCGCCCTCGATCGAAGTAACATCCGAGCTAATGCTCAAAGAGGCAGAGGAGGTGATATTTTCATTAAGGCGATCGGGGTTTTTACGACTCCTGATGTAAAAATTGAGGCTGTATCCGAATTGGGAATCGACGGCAATGTAACGATACAAGTCGAGTCATACAGCCGCAATTTAATAACTTTTGAGCGAAAAGAATACGAAGATGTAAAGCAAAAGATTAGCGACTTTTGTATCAATCCTAAAGGAGCCAGGCGTACACGGGGAAGTAGAGCGACTTTTGGAGTACAAGAGCGGTTTCCTAAAGAGGACTTACTTAGTGGTGGTACATGGAACTTAAACATCTTTGTTTTCACCAACCCAAAACTGGGTCAACGAAGACCTTGGGAAGATTTGATTGTTCCCAATGCCTTGATTACCACGGATAACGGACGTTATTTCGGGTTGGTTTGTGCATCTCGTGCAGATGCTAGCTCTTTTGAGTAACTTTTGACGCTCTCCCGTTAACTTCCTGTCGTCAGTTTAACGGGAGATTCCTGCTTCAATGACTCATAGCACTTCAGCCTAGTAATTAAACTCAACTAAGAAATAAAACCCGTCATCTTGCAAAGTACGTTCAATAACATTAGACTCAACCTTAACAATGGGAATACCATAATCTAACCGCACAAAAAACCGTTCCCCAGCACGATACTGCAATCCAACTCCCACAGAAAATAGAGTATTATCTTCTTCTAAAGTGCCATCGTTGTTTGAACCGTATCCAAAATCGAAAAAGGGTGCCATCTGTAGCGCCATATCTAAATCCTCATCTCTCCACATTGGCAACCACATTTCTACAGAAGCAAACACTCCATTATCTGCTACCACTTGAGATTGCCTGTATCCTCTTACCGTTTCCCTACCACCCAAGCTAAGTTGTTCTGGTGCGGGTAATAAATCGGGAGTAAGTTGGACAGCAAATTTAGCGATCCCCAAAGTATCTGGTGCTATGAAATTAACATATTGCGATTGCAGCCTCATTGAGAAAAATTGACTGCTTATTTCTCCGGTGTTGGTAGCATCAAAAACATCTACGCCAAAGTTTAGAGACGAGCGTGCTGAAATAAAGTTGTTACCCCAACGGTTTGAGTACTCTACGAATGGGCTGATGGTAGATACTCTCAAATTACCATCTTCGTCTGCGCCTCGAACTAGTTGGAAAGGACGATTTTCGATCGATGAGTTGCCATCGCTATGAAAAAAAGCCAATCCCAAGGCTAATTCGGAGAGGGGAGTTTCGATCAGAGGCTGTCGATATCCTAGCAAGTATATATCCCTATCGAAATCTATGTCGTTGACCCGAAAAGGAGTTTCGATTACTTGGGAATTATTTTGAGCGTAAGCGGCAAAAAATTGACCATTACTGGGATTTACCCGAATCGAATAGAAAAGATCGATATCATTACTGCCGTCAGTATTTACATAACCCAGAGTTAGCCGATCGCCATTTGTTGTAGGTCGTACTTCTATTTGAACAACACGCTGAACGCTTCCGACTGAGGGCGAGCGCCCATTATCTGTCCTCAGCTTAAATCCTACAGGTTTGCTGGCGAGCGCTTTGACTTTCAGGGAAGTTGCTCCAGTGGTTCTTTCAAATTCTTGCTCTACTTCAAGATTTTTCACATTGGGATCGATTAAAAGTAGTTGTAGAGCTTTGTTTAAGCGATTCTGGTTGTAAATAGTTGACCCCAATTTTCCCACTACTTTTATTATGCGATCGCGCACGTATTTGGGTTTGAGCCACCCTTCGACTTCCACATCAATATTTTCTAAGAAACCCTCAGTAACTTCTAGGTTTACAGTACCAGCAGCGAAATTTTGTGGAGCAATTGTAGCAAAAGATGTAGTATATCCCTCTTTATTGTAAAAATTACTAACTATTTCTGCTATGTCAAATACTTCTTCGAGCGTCAATTCTTTATTAAGAAAAGGTTGGATTATTTCTTGTAATTTTTCCTCTGAGAAAACTGTATTGCCTGTAATTTTAATTTTTTGAATGACAACAATTTGAGAGAGAAGTAATGGAACCGCTACCTCGTTCAATTGAGTATTTACTAACTCTTGTATTGGAAGCTGTAGCGAGAAATTCAAGTTATCTTTTTTTGTTTCTATCTTTTCTATTTCTGCTACGTGTTTAGCCATACTAGAAGTTGGAAGTACGAAAATACTGCCGAGCGAAATAACCGCGAGCAAGCACTTGTAGTCAAACATAAAACTAGAGCCAATGTCTCAATTAAGGTAGAATAAAAAATAAATAAAAAGCTTTGTACTTGCCCGAATTAAAATTTATCATAGTCGGGTATTTTTTTGAGATATTTAACCTTAAGATTCTTAAACTATTCCTGTAAAGATGAATAGTTAAATTCTTTTTTAAAATATCTAAAATTCGCTTTTATATTTGTTTTCCAACAAATTCAAAATGTTTTCTTCTAGCTCGGTTAGTTTGGTTACGGGGCGCTTGCTAATATCAATTAGATTGGCGATCGCGATTGATTCTAATTGTTTTCCCTTCAATTTTGCCAATCTCGATACAATAGCTTCTGCCGCTTGCCATTGCCCACTTGGAATTTCAGAACTAGTCAGATTTTCAGGTCGAACTTTTAAAATTTTCGACCAAATCTGCACGTCGCATTCATTAGAGTCATAGATTTTCCGCACAATCCCCCAGTAGCCTTGGTATGGACGAAGTGAGCGCTCGGCAACAGCAGTTACCAAGACTGCTTGTCCAATCTGAAAAGGAAAAGGTTCTGTGGGAATTTGTCTTAATTTTTCGTTTAATGTTTTCACCATCTCTTTTCCTTGAGAGTTTTCAGTAAACGCCTCAAGGACTACTTCTGGATAATCTATTGCGGCAGAAGCTAAATGTGCTGTTGTTTTTTTCGTAAGTTTCTTTCTTCGAGAGAGGATCTCGTTTCTGGCATCATTACCTAAAATTTCTGCTAAGCTATCAATATCTATAGCAAAAGAACCATCTCGTTCGATCGTTCTGGCTCCTACTCTGTATTGAGCAGCTAACTGTTTGGATAACTTGTCGTCACTTTGGCGAGAAGTTAAAAGTTCGGTATCTAACTTATCGTCACTTTGGCGAGAAGTTAAATCTGTCCTTTGTCCTTGTTTTTTTAGTTGATTGTACAGTTTTCCTCGGTAGTAGCTAGCCGATTCTGGAGTTAAATTTCTACGTCCTAACTGATTCCGAAGAATCCAATTAATAGCAGCTTCTCGAGCGCTCAACTCAATCTCTGCGATTTGGTAAGGAATATTATGAAAAGTGCATAATTCCAAACGGTTGTGTCCGTCGAGAAGAATTCGCTCTATTGTCCCCTCTGGAGAAGTTTGTTTCCAGACAACTATTGCCTCTCTACATCCGTACTGCAAAAGATTCTCTTCTAAAAGTTGGCGTTCTTCTGGTTTTTGAGCCGGAATCAGGGACTTAAATTCGGGATCGATAATTAATTTTGGGGGCAATTTAGCTCTATTAGAGTCTAAGGAGTAATTAAGTTCCAAAATCTCCACCTCTAGTCTTTTTTCGTTGCTTGCCTCGCTTTCTTGAAATTTTTGAGGTACAATGAGCTTGTTCACAAAAGCTATAATCTAAAAGATTTAACCTCTTAGGTCTATATTAAATCATAAAAACAACCTAGAGGTCAATAGACTGTGATTAATGAGCTTCTAAAGCAAGTACAAGACAACCGAAAGATAAAAAGTAAAGATCTCGCACAGAGACTTAAAATTAGTGAGAAGCACATTAGTAAATTTAGGACGGGAAAAACCAATTTTTCTTCCGATTTGCTTTGGCAATTAATTGTTGCTATGGAACAAATTTCTCCAGGTGCTATGAAAGATTTTGGTATGTTGATAGCTAGATATCAGCAAGAGATTGCCAAAAATTCTTCAATTTCGGAATCTCTTGTTTCTAAGTCATCGAAGTTGGAAGCCAATATAGATTGGCAACAACTGATTGCTGATGCCACTCCAGCAGATATGGAAGAAATTCTTTTGGCGTGTGCTGCTCGTTGGACTCAAATTAAGAATCAGAAACCAGAAAAGATTTTATCAGTTTAATTAACTTTTTGAGGAGGTTTAGGGGAGTTATTCGTGAATAATAACCTTAAAGAAGAAGTAAAAACATTGATAAATACTAACAATAAATTTGTGACAAATAATAACGAAGACAAAGTAGAAAAAATCAAAGCACTTATTGAAGAGCTTCCACTAGAAAAAAAAGCCAGTCTTATTCAAGATGTTTTGCGTTCTAACGGTCTCCAGGTGGTTATGAGCGGCACCAACTTTATTAGTGCCGAAGTTGTTTTGCAAATTCAATCCGGTTCCGTAGATTTAGAGCAAGTTTTGAAAGCCGCAGCCAATCGCATTTCCAAGGAATTTCCCGATGGAAACTGCAAAGGTCCGGCAGACGGTAGCGATCGCCAATAGAATCAAAATAAAAAAGTAAGTGAATTTAGTGCTATGCAAGTAGAAGATTATTTCAATTTTCTGGCTCCCAATGATATTCGTATTAAAGGTTCGCGCATAGGAATCGAAACTATTTTGTACGAATATATTTATCGCGCCAAAACTCCAGAAGAAATTGCCGGAATTTACACGAGTCTTACCTTAGAACAAGTTTATGCTACTATTCTTTATTATTTACACGAACAAGAAAAAATTAGTCAATATATGACAGATTGGTTAGAATACTGCTTTAATTCAGCAAAAGAACAAGATAAAAATCCCCCTTCTCATATTCTCAAACTTAAACAAATAAAAGCACAGAGAAAGCTAGAAAAACAAATCATGAATGAGCATTCGATATCTAATCGATGAAAACTTGCCAAATTTGTATCGAGAGCAATTATTGCGCCGCTCTTCGGATTTGACTGTCTGGGCGGTCGGCGCTCCAGGTGCTCCCTCTAGAGGAACCTTAGACCCAGAAATATTATTTTGGTGCGAACAAAATAACTTTATTCTCGTTACAAAAAACCGTGCATCAATGCCAGTTCATTTAGCTGAACATCTAGCACAAAATCACCACATACCTGGAATATTTGTTCTTCGCCCAAAAGCCACGATCGGTCAAATTATAGACGATCTAATTCTTATTGCTGAAGTATCAGAAATGTCAGAATATCGCGATCGAATAACTCATATTCCACTCTGAAAACTCAATAATGTAAAGCTATTTTTCATCGAAGAAAATCGAAGAATAAAAAAGATATAATCCTCCCAATTGCGTTGAATAATTAGAGCTAGATGAACTTAAAAAATTATTGTTTCCAAGTTGCTTGTTTAACTGGCTTAATAATGGGGTCGAGCGAGATCTATAATTCCGCTCCTGTCCTAGCAGAAACACAAACATTTTATCAAAAGAATACTTCTTCTCTTTCCATTGCCAACGAATACTATCAGCAAGGAAAATATAGCTCCGCAATCGCCGAGTTAGAGAAATCAATCCCCGAGCTTTCTGACGATTTACTTAGAGGAGAAGCCTACAATAATTTGGCTGCTGCTTATTTCCAAATTGGAAATACACCCGTGGCGATCGACAACTGGAATCAAGCCTTAGATCTATTTGAAAAAATTCAATCCGCCGAACATATTACTAAAGCTACAATTTCACTATCTCAAGCTTACGTGAATGTGGGCTTAAGTAGCTTAGCAATTCCTAGATTAACGAGGGCAATCGCATTAATAGAAGAACGACCACAATTAGGATATGTTTTGGCTATAGCTAGAGGAGTATTGGCAAAAGCTTATTCTCAAACTGGGCAATTAGAAAAAGCAGTTTCTCAATACCAGTTAAGTTTGAATTTAAATAAAGATCCTTTGGTAATGATTAATTTAAGTCTGGCTTACAAAGCTTTAGCAATTCAAAATCAAAATTTGGCTGTAGCAGCAAGAGAAACAGCCTTTAATTTAAGCGAAGCATCTAACCTAGAAAAAATAGCACAAAAAAACTACCGACTAGCTTTTGAATCGGCACAGAAAGCTCTAAAATTAGCCGACGAACAGGGATTAATTTCCCAAATAGATGCTAGAGTTTATTTTCTAGAATTTTTAAACGAAAAGATACCAAACCTCAACGCCTCCAACTCTAATTCCGACCTTGACGCTCAGAAATCTCAATTAACTCTGGATGCACTCGCACTTTTAGATAAAGTACCCAACTCTTCCTTTAAAGCAAAAAGACTAATCCAAATTGCAATTGTCTTGTCCGACGCACAAGCTTTACCTATTTTGAATAGAGCTTCAATAATGGCGGACAAAATAAGCGACAGACGCTCTCAATCAATAGCCCTGAGAGAAATAGGACAAATTTACTTGCAACAGAAGAAATATAACCAAGCTGAAGATTTTACCCTGAAAGGGATAATAGCTGCTGAAGTAGCGCTCGCCTCAGACAATCTATTTTTACTATTTTGGCAAATAGGAAAAATCCACGCAGCAAAGGGGGAAAAAACTGATGCTATGAAATCCTATAATTCTGCATTATGGAATTTACAATCGAATCGCGACCATTTTACAGTCGGAAAAAGCAATCTTTTCTTCCAACTCCGAAAAAAAGTCAACCCTTTTTTACGAGAATATGCGGGGTTACTTTTATCAGGCGAGCCGACACAGAAGGAACTCCAAAAAGCGATTGAAACAATTTCTCTCCTCAAAATCTCGGAATTACAAATATTTTTCAACGATCCCTGCTTTGAAAATATTGTCGAAGTTGTTACTGCTCAGGTCAAAATTTCTAGCTCCTTGGCATCAAAAGAGCTAGAAATTTATTCGTTAATACTTGACAAGCGAACCTATTTAATAGTAAAAAAGCCTGACAATTCTTTTCAAGTTTATACCGTGGCGCTCGATTCACAAAAACTCTCCAAAGAAATCCTATTGTTTCTCAAAAATCTCAAAAATCGCAGTCACCAAAATTATGTATTTAGTTCTCAATCTCTTTATAAATTATTGATAGCGCCCCTGGAAAGAGATTTAAAAGAAATTGACCCAGATTTTTTGGTTTTCGTACACGATGGAATCTTAAGAAATATTCCTATGGAAGTTCTTCTCGATGACCGAAAATTTCTGGTAGAGAAATATCCCATTATTTATCAAACTGGTCTCAATCTGACCGAGACTTCAAAAATTAAAAATAGGGAAGCCTTAATTTTTGGACTCAGCGAGAAAGTGAGGAATTTTTCTGCCCTTCCATTTGTCAGGCAAGAAGTGGCTTTAGTGGAAAAAATAATAGGTGGAAAAACATTTGTCGATCGAGACTTTACCGGAACCCAATTGGCTCGAAATATCGAAAAAGAAGAATATTCCGTTTTGCATATTGCTACTCACGGAGTCTTTGGAGGCTCGGCAGAAAATTCTTTTCTTTTGGCAATAGACGAAAAAATTAATCTCAAGCAATTCAACAACATATTATTGAATAGTTCCAATAATATTCAACTTCTTACACTGAGTGCTTGTAGCACTCTACCCACGAGCGAACAAGCCACTCTTGGTTTTGGAGGTGTTGCTCTGCGGAACGGTGTCAAAAATGTTCTGGGAACACTTTGGGCAATAAATGACGAAAAAGCTATTGACTTTATTAAAGATTTCTACGAGAAAGCTTACACAGAAAAACTTTCACTAGCAGAAGCCAAAAGGCAAGTGCAAATAGAATTTATATCTCAAGATTTACACCCTTTTTTCTGGGGGAGTAATATTCTAGTTACTTCTTATTGAGCCGACTCCAGCCGCCAATCCTCCAATCCTATCTGTAGTAGGTTGAGGAAGACTAATGCCTACGGTTTCGAGCAACTCGGCAAATAAATCTTCGTTTTCTGGGGAACGATACAAAGTTTCGAGCGCGTCGTACCAATAAGAGCCAAGAGCTAATATCCGAGCACGCTCAGTATTATTTTTCGTAGCTTGTAATTGTTGCTCTACGACAGAAGAAACTGCTTCTCTTTCAATCCAAGCATCAGTATAAATGTCTAAATCTCGACGATTTTCATCACAAACAATTGAAACACTCCAGCGGTAACTCTCTCCTGGCTTTAAGCCCTCTATTTCCTGGGGTAAAGTCACAGCATTAATTCCAGAAGCAACTTCAATTTCAGTTACACCAATCGTTTTTCTGGAGCTAGGAATTACTAAAGAAAAAACTACAGGTTGAGTAGGCCGTTCTGACAAGTAGAATAAAAAGGTAGGACGTTCTTTCAATGTATATCCTATATGTTCTTTTGGAGTCAACAGAAGTATTTTATTGTCGATGGCTCCCTCGCAATCTCTAGAATCCACACCCCGATTCGTAGAAATTCGTTTTTTGCCATCTTTTGGGGGCTTGTATTGAATTATACTCTTTTCTCTATTTTTTACTTGTGAAATAAGTTTGAGGGAGTTTTCGTCAGTAGAAAAATTACTCAACTCCGCAAATGCAGCCTGGCTAGAAGTTGTCATCAGTAAAAAAGACCAACTTAAAATCTTCATTATTTTTGTCATAATATTTGGTCGCAGTAATCCGAGCACTCGCGCTCGGATTACTGCATCTCCTTTTTTTTATTACGTGCTTTTAGTTAAAATTTTTTTTTCAAAAGAATCCCCTAATATTGTAGCAAAAATATTAATTTTAATAACAAAAAATATCCGTTGATTTATTAAAGATTATCTATTAATATAAATTGAATATTATCTGAAAATTTTTAACATACTACTATTATGAGCGTACAAATAACAACATTTTTATTAGCCTTTTTACTAGCAATTCCGACGAACCTTTTTGCTGAAAAAAGCGACAAGAGTGAAGGCACGAGGGGAGGTGCCTACTCACCTTCTAATCAAGAAAGTAGCACCCCCGACTCGAGTTCGGCGAGTTCCAGAGCGGAATGCCCGTTGGAAGAAAAAACGATTTCTTTTACTTTGCTAAAGCCGAAGACTTCTGCTGTTCCTCTGAGTTTTCGCTCAGCTCCAACTTTTTGGTTTTCTTTGTCTGAGCGGCCTTCTCAACCTGTAGTTTTTTCCTTGGTCAATCCAAGGGCTCGCGAAACGATTATTATTCGAGAGTTAAATTCCGTTAAGAAAGGATTAAATCAAGTTGAATTCCCTGAGTTGAACTTAGAGCCAGGAAAAGAATACCGTTGGTCAATTACTTTAATTTGCGATCGAAATCGGCGAGATTTAGACATTTATAAAGATGCCTTGCTAAAAATCGCCAAGATTTCTCCCCAACTTGAAACTCAGCTCAACAAAAACACTGATTGCGATCTATTCGCTAAATACAAGCTTAATTACGATGAGATGACTTGCCTTTTGTTGAGTTCCTCTACACTCTAGAAAGCGAAGAACCCCCTAAAATCAAATCAATTGAGCACTTTGCGTTTTATAGTGGTATAGGCCCATAGAAAAAATAAAAAGTTGTTCAAGAGATTTTCGTTAGGAACTTCGGTCTTATTCTGTTGGGGAGCAATAGTTACAGCAATATTTATTTGCCGCTATCTTGGATTACTACAATTCCTAGAGTGGACCGCATACGATTCCATGTCGAGACTTCTTCCTCCTGAAGACCCTGACAACAGAATTGTTGTCGTTAGCTTAACAGAAGACAACTTGAGAAAACTTAAAGAGCCAATCGTTAGCGATCGCACCTTAGTCGATTTAATAAAAAAAATAAAAGAGGGGCAACCTGCTGTAATTGGACTAGATTTTATCCGAGATCTGCCCGTCCCCAGAACCTCTTTAACTCCCAAAGAAAATCGACAAAGTAACGAAGAATTATTAAAGCTTTTCCAAGACAAGAATATTCCCTTAATAGGAGTTGAAAAGGTCCCAAGTGGTTCTTCTACAACTTACATTGCCCCTCCTCCTAATATACCCTTAACCCAACGTAGTGCTGTTAATGCCCCTAGTGATGGAGACGGAGTTCACAGACGTTCCTTTCTTTACGTATGGCTTAAGGAAAAAGAAAAACAGAAAGAAATTGTTTTACGGAGTCTCAATTTAGCTGTGGCTCTTTCCTATCTTGAAAAACAGGGAATTAAGGAACAACCTGGCCAAAATAACTGGTTAAAGCTCAAATCAGCTTTATTTCAACCTATAGATTCTTACAGTGGCGGATACATTCGTGCCCAAGCGGGTTTCTATCAAATTTTGATTAACTATCGTCGTCCTCTAGATCAAAGTTTCGACGAAATTCATTTCTCGGAAGTGTTGAGTAAGCTACCAGATTATCAATTTTTTAAGAAGATTGAATCTGACGACGTACTAAAAAAAGATTTTGACCCCGATAATTTGAAAGATAAGATTGTTTTAATAGGCTCTGTCGCTGATAGTTCCAACGATCTCTTCGTCACTCCTTTCAGCAAAGATTCTAAGCAATTAAATCATTTCTATACTTACGGCGTTCACTATCACGCTCACATTTGTTCCCAAATTATTAGTGCCGTTTTAGACGAGCGCGCCTTAATCCACTCCCTAAATAAATATTTCTTACCTACGTGGGTACCTTTCCCTGAAGAAATTGTCGAAGTTCTACTAATTTTTATTTTTTCAGGAATTCCCTGTTTTTTTGGTTGGAGGCAATATAGGCGGGAGAAGGAGAAGGAAAATAAAAAGTTTTTCTGGGTAGTTATGGCGAGTGGGGTAACTAGCGCGATCGTCTTGTGGGGTGTTAGCTACGGATTTTTCGCAGCCAGCGGGCTTTGGATTCCAATAGTACCTGCTTTTTTGGGAAGTGCAGTTAGCTCAATTGTCATAATCGGACTCATTTACGATCGCCATTCGCAGGATTTAAATTTAAATTTAGAAGCCAAAGTTCAAACTCAAACAAAAGAATTGAAAATAACTCTCGAAGAATTAGCCAGAAAGGAAAAATCGGCCGCCCTAGGTTATTTAGCTAGTGGAATGGCTCATGCTATGAAAAATCCAGTTTATATCGTCTTAGCCAATTTAAGAGGCATTAAGAGAGCTTCTTCTCAATTGAATGAAACAGTTGAGACAATGAAGCTGGAAGAATTTTATTACGGAGAGTTTTTAGAACAACTATTTGATAATGAGGAAGAATTTCTTACTAGAATGACGAACAATATAGAAGAGGCATATGAAGAGACTGTCAGACTAGATTGTATGCTACAAGAAGTCCTTGAAAACGGGCGAATGAGTAATAGTGAAACTAAAATTGTTAGTTGCTCTATCTCAAAATTAATAGACAAAAGCTTTGAACAAATTGCCAAAGAAGGCCGAGATAGATATCCAGATCTAGTTGTCGAAGTAAAAACTAAATACGATCCAACAATTACATCAATTGAAATAATTTCACAAGATATAGAAAGCTCCTTGATTGCTTTAGGAGAAAATGCTTATTATTCTCTCAATCAAAAACAAAAAAAGCGGGAACAAACAATCTCTTCTGATGAACTCAAAGAAGGTTGGAAACCTACTATTTGGCTCGAGACTCAAAATAAGGATTCAGCTCTCGAAATAAAAATTAAAGATAATGGTACTGGAATAGAAGAAACACAATTAAAGCAGATTTTTATCCCATTTAATACTAATAAACCTTCTGGAGAAGGAACCGGAATAGGATTGTTTTATGCTCGCTTCAATATTGAAAATAATCACAAGGGAGCCATCTCTGTTGAGAGCACCTTGGGAGAATATACTGAGTTCAGCATAATATTACCCAAAAAATTTCATTGTATTTAACAGCAACATAAATCTGGTGCCAAATGGCCGCTCAGAAGAAGGTGTTAAAATATACTTAAATAATAAGAGGATTTTAGACAGATAGTAATGAAACCCATTAATGTTTTAGTAGTTGATGACGAATTTGCGGAAAAAAAAAGCTTTCAAGTTAATTTTCAAGAAGAACTCAATTTAAGTAATAGCAATGTTATTTATACCGGCTCCAGAGAAGAAGCCGAAGCTAAACTAAAAGAATCGCCACAGCATTACGATCTAATTATAGTAGATATTATTTTACGGGTTAAAGAAGGAGATCCTTCCCAAGAGGGGTTTAAATTCCTAGAAAATCATCTAAAACCTAACAGTCCTGAAAAATTTGTAGTTATTTCAGCACATATAACACAAGAGAATTTCCCCCAAAAACGGTATATTATAAAGAATAAGAACTTTTTAGGTTTTTATCCCAAAAAGCACGATCAGCTAGAAAATTTAAAAAAAGTGATTGCTACTACTTTTCCCGATTTGGAGGTGACTCCCCTTGGTTTTAATTATTCACAACTAGACTCGGAAACCGCTCAATTAGTTCGTTCTCGGACCTTAGAAATCAAGTCTCGCGGAAAAAAGCTCGTCCAAGAAACGATAATGATTGGCAAATTACTTTTTGAGGTCAAAAAATCACTTAAATATGGCTTGTTTAGAGAGTGGGTTAAGCAGGAATTGGATATTCCTTTGCCTACTTGTAGTAAATTCATGAAGATTGCCAGCCAATTTGGTGACGTGGACTTCAGTGAGCTTAATATAGTTTCTAGTGCTTTAGATATATTAGCTCCTTCTAACGTTCCTCAAGAAGCTAGAAATGAACTAATAAAACGAGCACAAGCCGGAGAAACAATCGACATTGCTGCGGCTAAAGAAATCAAGCAAAAGTACGTACCGCCTAAAAAACAACCGACTCTTCTTTCCAAAAGCTCCTCTGAGCTGGTAACTACTGCAAAGCCAAAGCCCACAACGCCTGACGTCCCTTTTGAGTCAAAGACTCAGACTCCTGAAAAAAGAAGCTCTTTGTCAAAAGGACAAATTATCGCTATCCGTAAATCTTCCGAGCAAAAAAAATCGGCTCAAGATTTGACTGTAGAAAAAGGTTCGATGTGGCAACTGGGAGAGCATTTTCTCTTCTGTGGCGATTCTCTCTCTCCTCAATTTCAAAGGAAATTACCCAAAATTTTTCCTTTGCTCTTAGCATTTCCTTCCCGATACAGCGATTATTGGCCAGCCGCGATCGCGGAAAGAGCCCAATCTGTCATTTCTCATTATACGGGCTCTAAAATTAAAGACCTAGAGCTTTTTGGAGATTTTATTCAAAATTCTTTAGAATTACATACTAAGCCCAGGCAACCCATTGTAGTCGTCAATTTTCCTGACCCCATTCTTTTGATTATTTTTCACGATTTAAAATGTCACTCTTTTATCGCCGAGCCCGACCCTCAACTCTGTCAACAAACCATTCATCTTTGGTCAAATATGGGAGGCAAAGTTGTTAAGAAAGATGTCTGACGACCAAGGTCGTCGCTCGCGTCAATCCTTGAAACCCTTGTCACATTTATCGATTCGATAAATGTGACTTTTTTGTGACTTTTTTTTAACGCTAAAATAATATAAAGAGAATATAAAAAAAATTGTCGCTCACTAATTTAGAAGATATGATCTAGTAGAACTTAGTGATTAAAACCACTAACAAAATTAACTAAATATTCAACAAAATGAACAGTGGAGTGCTCGTTCTTCGGAGGTGCTCGCCACCAAAAATTTTAAGCAACAATAGCCATCTATCTGCACGTGCAGATAGGCGTTTGTTCTGACGGGGGATTTTTGTATTTATTTTTCAAGTCGAAAGAACAATAACTAGATTCAAAAAGGAGAATTTTATTGTGGTTGCAACCGAACTGACCATCTCAAATACAGAAAATCCCAACGCGC
>JASJDA010000439.1 GCA_030065755.1 Prochloraceae cyanobacterium
CTGTGGTCCCGTCGTATAACCCAAGAACATCGCCTGATTTACCAGGTTAAAGACGACTATATTGTTATCGTCCAATGTCGTTATCATTACTAATATTTCAAGTTGCTGCTTAAATAATTAAATAACCGGAGAGTTATATTGTCTGTTGCAAACAAAAATGTCCTTATTTTCAGTCAACAAAGAATAAAAGGCTCTCCCGTACCTGGGGTGATAAGCAAAACTTATTAAAACAAGCAAGCTAGAAATTTGCCATTTCTCTTAAAGCTAACGCAAGCACTTTTTCTCTGGTTTCACCATAAGCGAGCGCTAGTTTCAGGAGCCTCCCAATCGAATTCTTGGGCCAAAGGCGCTTCTGAGTGTATTATTTGAGGCAGTTTTTCTAATTTTTGTTGTAAACATTCCAAAGGTGTTCGAGCCTTTCTATTTGTTTGTCACACATTTTGGAAAAAGGCAAATTTACTTAAAATGCCAAGTAAACCAGTCACTAAAATAGCTAGGATCGTTATAAACCAATTAGTTTGATTGTTTAATCTTCCTTCGACTTGACCTAGCCTGCTATCCATCTGTTTTAATTCTCCTCCCACTGAAGCGATATCAACTCTAAGATTCTCGACTTTTTCGTTTAATTGTTTGAGTTCCCCTTTAACTTGAGTTACTTCTGCTTCAAGACGATCGAACCTTTGGTTAACTTGTTCCCCAAGTTGTTTGATATTAACTACAACTGATGCCAGGGTATTGTCTAAATTCTCAGCGGCGTTAGCCATCTCATTTGACCTTAATATCTTAATTGCATTATAGCTTGTAATGCGAGGTTGAATAAAGTTTTATGCAGACAAAATAATTTGTTCTAATTTCTTGATTTGAGTTTGCAATTGAGAGATTAAAAGCGGATTGGGATTTTTTTGTTTTAATTGTCGAGCGAGGGACTTTTTTTTCTCTTTTAAGGCTATTAGTAAAGCATCTCTAATTATTTCAAAATCGAGGTATTGTGCGATCGCTTTTTCTAACCATGCTGTTAAAGATTGATTTTGTAAACTGGCTGCCATTTGAATTTGCGTTTTTAATTCTGTAGGGAGCCTCAGAGTTATTTGAGCATTGCGTTCTCCCTGACCTGCGGCATTAACATATTGATTTTTGCCAGTTGGATTTCCGACAAAACCTTGTGGTTGACCTTTTCCCGCCATACTTTTATTTACTATGGTAATCTTCAATATATTATGACAAAATTACTTTTATCATAGCTTGAAAATCAAGCTATGATAAAATACTAAGAGGTAGGGTATTTAACAGTCGCTAATAACTGGACTTTAGACTAAATTGCGATCGCGAGTCAACTCATGCGATCGCGGCGATATTACACACTTATGTTACAAGTTGAATGCTGAAGGTAAATTGAGTTTTAAAAGATGTTTTAATGCACACAAATAGAAGTAAAAAAAGACGAGATAATCAGATCGAATTGGTTAATCATTAAGAATCTTGACTAAATTTTTTCGAAAAAATCAACAATTTAGAAACAAAGTCTATCAACTATTATTTTAATAAGTAAGTCCTCATAAAGCAGTTAAGTTATAAATGAAGCAGATAAGTTATCGTAAAGGACTTCCTTAATATAAATATATTCGAGACCTAGTAAACAAAATTTAAAGCAGCATAAATTAATAGACACTAAAACCCCAATTATTTGGGTTTTCTTAAGTCCGATCGAGTAATTTTTTAGCTTTGATAATCAATTATTTGTGAAAATATTTTTGCTAAAATATAAGTATTGGTAAAAATTTTTTACTATTATCATGCCTGCCAACAGTGAAAACAATAATAATAACGAACGCTGGGAAAAAATAGAAAAAGCATTACAAGAATTAATCGAGCAGGGTAAGCAAACAGATAAAAGGATTAATTCTAATGCTAAATCAATAGAGGCTTTAAGCGCCGATAGAAAAGCAGCAGAAGAAAGATTAGATCGAGATCGAGCTAGGCTATACGAAGCAATGGCAGACTTAGCAAGAGCGCAAGCAGGATACTATGAAAGACTAGAAGAAGTAGACAAGCGACAAAATAAAATTGTAGAAATTTTAAGACTTTTGACTGAAAGAAACAAGGAAGAAAATGACTAAATTAATTGCCATACCCGATCGTTTTATTGTTACAGACGAGCAGTTCGAGCAATTAGCGATCGCCAATCAAGAACTGAAGCTAGAAACCACATCAGAAGGAGTATTAGTTGTTATGCCCCCGACAGGAGGTGATACAGGCAGAAAAAACATGAGTATTAGCGCGCAGCTTTACTTCTGGAACAAAAACACTCTTTCAGGTTATACTTTCGATTCTTCTACTTTGTTTGTGTTACCTAGCGGTGCGAAACGATCGCCCGATGCTTCTTGGGTTGAAAAATCTAGATGGGAGGCATTAACGGTTGAACAACAAAAGTCTTTTCCTCCATTATGTCCTGACTTTGTAATTGAGCTTAAATCTCCTAGCGACAGCTTAAAATCTTTGCAAACTAAGATGAGGGAGTATATGGATAATGGAGCGAAATTAGGCTGGTTAATAGTTCCTGATAATAAAACAATCTATGTCTACGAAGCAGATGGTTCTACACAAACCTTGTCAGATTTAATTGTTATTTCTGGTGGGAATATTTTACCAGGGTTTGAGTTAGATTTAAAAGATATTTTTGATTAATGGAGGCGCAATAAAATTTCTACGTAAACTAGGGTAAATCTATGTAGACGTGATATTAAGCGCACTGATATCACTAGGGTTTATAGGAGTATCAATAGATTTGCTCACTAACTTCCTTTTCTGCCGAGAACTCTGGTTAGTAAGCTTGTCCCCTACCCTGATTTTCATTTCAAAGTAGCTATGCCGACGACAACCCTTAACTAGCTTTGAAATACGCGCCCAATAACTCCAGACGTGCTTATTTAAATCCACTGGCTTAAATAAGGCGACCAGGACTCTAGGCAAACGCTCTGAAAATCGAAGACAACGACGGGCTAAAACTAATGCGGCTGCTGTTCCACTATTTAACCCGTAAAGACTCATGTATTTAGTCAATCCTATCAAACTCGAATAAGCTGGATTGACTTGTTCTACTTCAATTGCTGCCAGTTGTGCTTTAGATTTAACTAAATCACCAAATTTAGAATAAGCGAATTGAGACAACATTTTTGCGACTTCTCAAACTGTGCAGTTTAGCTGAGAAGACAGTGATAATCTCTAAGACATCTTTGACCAATTCCTCTTCAGGACTAGAATCTGGGTCTTTATTGAGGATAACTACTTCTACTCCATGTAGTTCGCACAAAGAAAATACCAACTCGCTTGCCTTACCTCAGCAATCTATCCTTTGTGGTTAGCACCAATCGATTAGCCTTGGCAACAGTTGCGTAACGACAATAACTTGTTAAGTCCTCTTTTTCTGTAGTTAACCCCCGAACCTATATCTTTAAGGGTTATACAGTTTGACCAAAAAAAGGGGTCACAAGCCCCGTCCTTCTAGGACGGCTTTTTAAATTTTAATTGCTGTATATACTGCCTTACTACTTCTGCTGTTGTTATTTGTTTTTCTTCTGCATAGGCTTTTAATATTTCTAATTCTTCATCAGTTAATCTAACTTTAAATACATTAGTTCTTGCCATTGTGTCCTATTTAGGGTACAATTCAATTATACTTCAGAAATCTCAAATGTATGAAAGCGCGTTATCGTTATAGATGCTATCCCACGAAATGCCAGCAGCTTGCACTAAGTAAGTTATTTGGATGCGTGCGAAGAGTGTGGAACGATACCCTAGCTTATTGCATAGAGGAATATAAGGTTGGTAATAAAAAGCCCAAAAACGCAGATCTACAAAAACGTTTTATTACTCAAGCCAAGAAAACAAAAGATCGGGAGTGGTTAAAGGAAGTATCAAACATTCCATTACAGCAATCATTAAACGATTTAGAGCAAGCTTATCAGAACTTTTTCAAGTCTTGTAAGGGACAAAGAAAGGGAAAACCAGTTAGACCGCCAAAGTTTAAAAAACGTCGAGCTAAACAGTCAGCTAGATTTAGACAAGGCGGTTTTAAAGTACATGAAAATAGTGTTTATCTCGCTAAAGTAGGTAAATTAAAAATAGTTTGGTCTAGGGAATTACCTGTTGCACCATCATCGGTAACAGTTATTAGAGATTCTGCTGGACGTTATTTTCTTAGCTTTGTAGTTGAGATAGCTCTTGATTCTTTACCAGAAACTAATAGCAATGTTGGTATTGATTTAGGAATAAAGACTTTTGCTACTTTGAGCAATGGCGAGAAGATAGATGCTCCAAAGCCTCTTAAAAAAAGCATACAGAGATTGCGCAGATTAAGCAAAAATTTATCGAAGAAAACACGAGGCTCCAAACGTTATGAGCGTGCCAGAATCAGAAAAGCTAAACTACAAGCTAAATTAAAAGACACTAGAGGTGATTTCCTGCACAAACTTTCAACTCAAATAATTAACGAAAACCAAGTGATTGTTTTGGAAGATTTAAATGTATCAGGAATGATGAAAAATCGTAAATTGTCTAGAGCTATAAGCGATTTAGGTTGGAGACAATTTAGGACTTTGTTAGAAGCAAAAGCAGCAAAATATGGTCGTGAGTTTCAAGTAATCAGTAGATGGGAACCGACTAGTAAAGTATGTTCCTTTTGCGGGAAGAGAGCAGGGAAGTTAGATCTTTCTATTCGAGAATGGATCTGTTTAAACTGCGAAACGACTCACGACCGAGATATCAATGCTGCTAAAAACATATTAGTCGCGGGGGGACACTCCGATACTTTAAACGGACGCGGAGGGAAGCGTCAGACTTCTGTAAAAGAAGCAGCACCCTGTGAAACGTCAACTCGTCCAGAATTCATTCAACTCTCTATCAATGAGATTGCTTAAATAGATGGGGAATCCGCGCCCTAGAAGTGCGCGGAGGATGTCAACCAGCAGCGATAACAAGCGCGACAGTGCGATCGCTCGCCGTGGCGTGTAAAACGGTTTTGTCGCAAAAAATGAGTGCAGGG
>JASJDA010000113.1 GCA_030065755.1 Prochloraceae cyanobacterium
AAATACTTAGATATCTCTTTTAACCAATCTGCTATCTCTAATAGCCCCTCGCTCCAATCTCTACTGGTTTCAAAAATATCTCTCAGTTCTTCTTTTAAACTGTGCATTTTGGTTAAAACAGGAGCGAGTTTTTCAAGTTCTTTTAATTTCTCTTTTTCGGGGTCTTTTAAATCTTTTTCATTTTTCAATAACACATATTTACTCTTTTTTAATCCCTCTAATATTTTTTCTTTTCTTGATTTGCTTTTAATTTTTTCTGTTTCTCTTTTAATTTTCCTTCTAGCGGCATCTAATTCATCAGTGACGGAAGGAAATTATTTTTATAGAGGGAACCCTTTTTATTTTAACTGTTGTCCCTTCGCATATAACTTATCGCATAGAAGGGTTCCCTCTATAAAAATGAATTATTGGTTACTTGTTTCATAACGTGAAATCAAAGAGATGTTTTTATTTTAAATGAGGAAACCTTCTCGTGCAGTTAAGTTATAAACGAAGTAAGTAAGTTATCGTAAAAGGGCTTTTCTATAAAAAATGAAATACTTGTAGAACTTTCATTCCTTCTAATTTTAGAAGTTGATTCATTAAATGAAGTTCCGCACTAGATGCCATTTTATTATTAATTCAACAAAAATTCAGTTTTTTATCAATAATAATAAAGCATATTAATCCGCTGAAAATCAATCGAGGTTGCCTGTTCTCCCGTATCCATCGTAGCTTCCTGTCTCGGGAGCGAAGCGCTGCTGCAAGCAGTTCGCAGCTCCGTATGCGCTACGCTCAGCGTAGTTCCCCGATGCCGTTCTCTCGCCTCGGTCACGCAGTTTATATACTAAACCGTTTAGTTAAAGGTTGGGCGAGTATAGCTCCTGCGGAGCCATACTCGCAATTACTATCAGTTTTGCAAGTAAAGTTCGGGAGAACCAAATATATTTATAATACTAAAAAATTTAATAGCCAAAAAAATGCCAAAAATGGTATTACTAATAAACTTATCAAAAGTGTTGCCGATTATTTTTTTACTTTTTAGTGGAATAGGATTATTCGGTAGTCTATGGATTATGATACCTGCTCCTACTTTTTCCCTATTACCCTTGGGAGTAGTTGCCCCAGAAATAAGTCCCTGGTTGATTTTGCTCAATGCGATCGCCTTAGTGCTAACTAGTTCTCAACTACAAGTGGGTGTTGTTGAGGAGGTTGCAATAATAGCTAGCTTAGGAGGTTTACTTTTAAGTGGCCTGCCACTGATTCAGTTACCTGCTGCTAACGATAAGTTGGCGTCATCAATGGCCGCAGTTTTGGGAGGAGATTATTTAAATAAAATTCCCACCTCTTTACAGAAACAGATGCGACCTCAACCGTTTGTGTTACTCGATGTGTTTCGAGGTATTCCTCTTGAGGAGGTGCGTATTCAAAGAGGAGTTGTTTTTGCTAGTCCATCAGGAGTTGCTCTTCGACTAAATCTTTACCAACCTTTAGTTACAGGCAAATATCCCACGATTATTATTATTTATGGTGGAGCTTGGCAAAATGGTACGGCCAACTCTGATGAAACCTTTAGTCGCTACATGGCAGCTCAAGGATATTCAGTGATTGCCATTGATTACCGTCATGCACCTCAATATAAATTTCCTAGCCAATTAGAAGATGTGCAAACAGCATTGCAATACATTCAGTCCCACGCCGAGCAATTAGAAGTAGATTGGGAGCGCCTGGCGATTATGGGAAGGTCTGCTGGTGGTCATTTAGCGTTGTTGACGGCCTATCAGCCCGATGCTCTTCCTTTTCGCGCAGTGGTCAGTTATTATGCTCCGTCTAATTTAACTGAAGGATACAACGAACCACCTTTTCCCAACCCCATTAAGACTCATGCTATTCTTCATGATTTTTTAGGAGCAGGACCCCAAGAAATCCCAGAAATTTATCAAAAAGCTTCTCCTGCGAGCTATGTTAGAGGGAATCTTCCTCCTTCTCTGTTAGTTTATGCCGACAACGATCATGTGGTACAAGCTAAGTTTGGCCAACGCTTACATCAAAAACTGCACTCCTATGGCAACTCTACTGTTTTTCTGAACATACCTTGGGCTGAACACGCTTTTGACTCAGTGTTTTTTGGCCTCAGTAATCAAGTGGCTTTGTATTATACGGAACGGTTTTTGGCTTGGGCGTTGTTAATCGAGCGGGGTGGGCTCGATGGTTAACAGGGGTCAAATATGAATGCCCTCTTTAATCACAGGAATATTATGAAGATCGAAGTCCTAATCATCAAAATAACAAAAATTAAGCTATGACCGTAGAATATTTCGATGTTGTAATTGTCGGAGCGGGTCTATCTGGTATTGGCATGGCTTATCATCTACAAAGCAACTGTCCCGACAAAAGCTATGTTATCTTAGAAGGCCGAAATGCAATCGGCGGAACTTGGGATCTTTTTCGTTATCCAGGTATTCGCTCCGATAGCGAGATGTACACCCTAGGTTACAATTTCAAGCCTTGGCGCAAAGATAATGCTATCGCTGACGGAGCGGAGATTCTCAAATATATAGAAGAAACGGCCCATGAAAACGGTATCGAGCGGCACATTCGTTTTGGATATCTTGTCAAACAAGCTCATTGGTCAAGTGAGTATAACCGATGGACGATAGAAACTGAAAACCAAAATACAGGTGAGACTATTAATTTTAGCTGCAATTTTCTTCTGATGTGTTCTGGTTACTACAGCTATAAAAATGGCTACACCCCAGACTTTAAAGGTCGCGATTTCTTTGAAGGTGAAATCGTTCATCCACAACAATGGCCTCAAGATCTTAATTATCAAGATAAGAAAGTGGTTGTAGTCGGTTCTGGAGCAACAGCAATGACCCTAGTGCCCGAAATAGCTAAGGATGCTCTGCAGGTAGTGATGCTACAGCGTTCCCCAACTTATGTTATTTCTAGCTCCGAGCGGCTTGAGTTGGCCAATTTCTTACATAAAATTCTGCCCGAAAAGATCGCCTATGCAATAGTGCGTTGGATTTATATCAGACTTAGAGAATCCTTTTACCGTAATGCCCGTAGACAACCAGAAAAAGTCAAGCAAAAACTAATCGAACAAGTCCGTCAGCAACTAGGTCCTGACTATGATGTAGAAACCCATTTCACACCCAAATACAACCCCTGGGATCAACGCCTTTGTCTCGTCCTCAACAACGATTTGTTTAAGGCTATTTCTTCGGGCAAAGTGATTGTTGTTACCGACCATATTGATACTTTTACTCAAAAGGGTATTCTTCTCAAATCGGGACAAGAACTTGAAGCCGATATCATTGTTACTGCTACAGGGCTAAATTGTCTTTTACTCGGCGGTGTCAAATTTACCGTAGACAATCTACAAGTTGATTTCTCTAAAACATATACTTACAAAGGCATGATGTATTCAGATGTGCCCAACTTAGTCTCAACCTTTGGCTACACTAATACCTCTTGGACTTTACGAACCGATCTCACCGCCGAATATGTTTGCCAGCTTATAAATTATATGGATGGCAAAGGATTTTGTCGCTGTACACCACAGCTACGAGACCAAGACCGTAATATGCTCCCCCATTCTTTCGTCGAAAATTTATCTTCAGGCTATATAAGACGAGTAATGCACTTATTTCCAAAGCAAGGCGATCGCCAACCTTGGATCTATCCTCAAAATTACCAACAGGAGCGAAAAATGCTCCGCCACGAGCCGATAAATGATGGTGTTTTGGTTTTCACTGGATAATATTCAACTAGCCTCAAGGTTAATCTCATCTAATTGCTGAAATGCTTGTCAAAAAGACAATTTTGATGAGATTTCTTCTTTATAAAAGACCTATCCAATTTAATGCTGGAGGGAAAAATCTTTTGAGTACACAGAGAATTTTGGCCATTCGATCGGGGAAAACCTGCGGTTTATTGTTAATGATGCCTTTAATTGTTTCCCGCATGACATCAGCAGGATCGGTTACTAGACTTTCTGGTAATTCCCTTTTTTCTATAGCCAAAGTTCCGTATTTTTCCGACTGGAGAATAGGAGTACGGCTAAAAAACGGATAAACTGCTGTAACCTTGACACCATAAATTTTAACTTCATTTAAAAGCCCTTCGCTGAATCCTCGCAAGCCGAATTTACTAGTGGCATAATGAGACATCCCAGCCGTTGCAATCCAGCCAGCTACAGAGGAAATATTCACTATATGACCAGAGCGTCGCCCAATCATATCGGCAACAAATAAAGAACTCAAACGCATTGGTGCCAGTAGATTTACCTCCATTAGCCTTTCCCATTTCTGGTAGGGGACTTCATCCATGCGTCCAAAAAGCCCCATACCTGCATTGTTTATGAGAATATCTACGGGAATTTTTAGAGCTTTAACTTGACGATAAAGGACTTCACATCCAGTGCGCTCGCTAAGATCGCTCGGCAAAAGCGCAAGTATCTCTCCAGTTTTTACTTCGTCTAAAATAGCGTCGGTTTGCTCCTTAAGAATAGCTTCATCAAGATCTGTGAGAATTAAACGGCTACCAGCTTCTAATAATTGTCGAGTCAGTTGTTGACCGAAGCCACCAGCAGCTCCAGTTATGAGTACAACAGCTTGATCTAAATTGGTCATATATTCGTTTCTTGCGTAAATCGAAATAATATCCCTTCTCAGAAGATATTTAAATCTTAGGTGATTGAAGTCTGCTTAAGAGTAAGAAAAACCAGGGAATCTTAATATCAGGTATCAGATGGGCATATTTTTGTAATCCAGGTACTCCAAGAGGAACTAAAAAACGTAGAGAACGTAACGAAACTGGAAGATTTCCATCTCGATCGACTAAGCCGTATTTTTTAGCTACTTCCGCAACAATCATCACTTTTCCGCTTAGTTTCATGATTTCTGATTCTTGTGCTAGAGCAGCAATCGCCCTTCCAGCTAATAAAGGAGTTTCCCAATTATACTGCTCAACAAAAATTCGACTGATGCGATTTTCAGTATTTTCCTCTGGAATCTTCTGTGCAATTGTTAAAAAAGTTTCCGTACCGACAATACCAGGCCAAATTGAAAGCGAGGCAATATTATGAGATTTTAATTCTACAGCCATATCTGCAGCCAAGCGATCGCAAGCTGATTTCCCAGCCCCATAAGCTACACCAAAAATATAGGATAGTCCCCCCCATGATGAAATGGTGCAAATCAGACCTTGTTGACGTTTTTTCATGATTCGAGTCGCAAAAATACTCGCAACGTAATGACTGCGAAGACCAACATTGTTTACTGCATCCCAAAGACCAATATCACAATTCCAAAAAGGTTCTCCTTGTGTTTGAGAAAGTAGAGAAACTCCTGAAAAAGCATTATTTACTAGCAAATCTAATTGTCCTTTTTGTTCGTCATCAATTCGTTGAAAAAGTAAGCGAACTTGTTCATCATTGCTATGATCGACTTGAACCGGAATACATCGACCACCTGCTTGTTCAACCGCTAATTTAGTTTGATTCAAGCTTCCAGAATTTTCGTCGCTACTTTCTCGAGTTCTACCAGTTATATAAACTGTCGCCCCCACTTCTCCTAAACCAATTGCGATCCCTTTCCCAATGCCGCGAGTAGCACCAGTTACTAATGCAATTTTTCCTATGTGAGCGCCCATTTACCTATTTATTGATGTTTATCTAAAGCATAAGCTTTCTGAGCGACAGAAACTAGAGCAATCAACGATACCGGATGAGTGCTATTGGCTCTTTGAGTATCAGTTACTCGATCCCATTTTTCACATCAGGATGCACGTTCCTAGTTACTATAACTGGCTTTTATACTTCACGCTCGAGCGCATTCTTCACCAGTTTTATCCCAATAAAATTAGCACATAGCTAAGTATATAAGTAGTCGGACACAATTAAAGTTAACTGTGAGATAAGGGAACAGGGAACGGGGAACAGCGAAGAGAAAAGAGTTTCAGCAACGCCTAACAGTTTTTTACACAGAGTCGTTTATTTATGTCCGACTACTTAAACCTGGAGTCTAGACTAGACCTCTTTCATAAATATTTTGTGATATCATTGAAGACTATTTCGTTCAAGTAGAAGGGCGATCGAGGGCTGGAGTTAGCGATCGAGGGCTGGAAATGGCGATCGAGAGTTGGAAATGGCGATCGAGGACTGGAAATGGCGATCGAGAGCTGGAAATGGCGATCGAGGACTGGAAATGGTGATAGCCCCCTGTCGTCAAAACTAAACGGTTTAGTAGATAAGGGGGAGCTATGGCGATACGCTTGCGTATCGCCATAGCAGCAACTGTTTTTGATTGCCGCCGTCGAAAAATTGACATATAAAATTGATTCAGCTATTAATTAATTGCTGAATTTTTTTGAGTAATTTATTCTTTTTTTTTAATCTATATGGCTAATTCGTAATTATAAATTCCCGCAATTAAATTACTTCTTAAGCCAAATCTTTTATGACGATTTCTATAGCGATCGGATAAAATTTTAAAGATTTTTAAGCATCGATTAACGTGCTCGACCACAATTCTTAATCTATTTAATTCACGGTTATATTTTTTTTGTTCTTTTGTTAATTTGCCCCGTCGTGGTTTTTTAATAGGAGTTTCACTTAAATGATGAATTTTATCTATTCCCTGATAGCCTTTATCGGCTCTGATTCTAATTGTTTTACCGAGTTTTATTTTACTATTCTTAAAAATCTTAAAATCATGAATTCTACCTTTACCATGCTTTAAACATATTATTTTCTTTGTCGATCGCTCAATTACAACTTGAATCTTTAAAGTATGTTCTTTTTGTTTCCCACTGTAAAAATCTTTTTGATTATCAGATGGTCTTTCGATAGAACACTCCATTACATCAACAACAACATCCCGATTCCTTAAAGTTGGATCTAATAGTTCTTTCCTTGTGGAAAATATTATTTATATTAAGGAAGTCCTTATCGATAACTTATTTGCTTCGTTTTTAACTTAACTGCTTTATGATATAACATAAAAAATTTATGAAAGAGGTCTACTGCTTAAATAAAAACCGAAGCGGAAAAGATGAAGGCAACGAGGGGATTACCTTTAATAAATTTACTAAAAGCAAACTATCCCGTTACCTTCAAATTTTATCTATATAAGTCTAGACTTCTAAATCCTAAATTACCACCCGTTTAAATCTAGGGATGGAAAAGTAGATCTGGGAAAAAGCGGTTGAATTCAATCAAAATGCCAGCCGTAAATGTCAATAAAGCCATGATTAGAACGGGGGCAGTGGAAAGAAATTTCTGAAAATCAGCCATAAACTATTCTCCAAAATAACTAGGGATAAATTAATTAGCGAGGGGAAACAGGAATTTCTGAATCCGGAGCAATCAATTTACCAGATTGAAATTCACCTAATGCTTGTAATGGCCAAGCAAATCCGCCTAACATAAATTTCAAGGCTAGAGGCACGTCTATGACAATTTCTTTGATCTGGGCATCTTTGTCGTCTCTGACTGCGATCAAGTAGGCACGACCTACCCAACCAATCCAACCAGCGATGTAGAGAAAGAGAATACTAGGAATGAAAAAGTCACCTATGTGAGACCAACGGCCATCTACGATTAAGTGAGGTAAACCCTCTTCCCCGCATAGTGCCTTAGAGTAAAGTTCAGCTCTTTTTTGACCTGATTCTGGATCGTCGGTGGTATTGCGGAAGCTCTGAGCGCGTTGCTGATAAGCTTGAGATTCACTGCAAGGTGTTAGTCCAGCTACTCCATCGGCAGCAGAAGCAGGTGGAGCAAAGTTAAACCACAGAGCAAATACTAGAATCAAAGCAAACAATCGTCGCATAAAATTGTTTCCTTTTGTTACAGAAATAGTTAAGTTTTTTGTACAAAAGATAAAGAAGTCATTTGTACACCCAAGCAATCTTACTCTGATAGGTCGATCGAGTAAAGATTAAATAAATAAAAATCAGTTTTTCAATTAAGAAAAAAGATAAATATGACTACTATTTTAGCGATCGAAACCAGTTGTGACGAAACAGCGGCGGCAATTGTAAAGAATCGTAAAATTCTCAGCAGCGTCGTCGCTTCTCAAATTCCCATACACCAAAAATACGGCGGTGTCGTACCAGAAGTAGCGTCCCGTCGCCATCTAGAAATAATTAACACTTGTATTAGCCAAGCCTTTACAGAAGCCAGTTTAGATTGGGATGCTATTGACGCTATTGCGGCAACTGTTACTCCTGGTTTAGTAGGGGCATTATTAGTAGGAGCAGTTGCAGCCAAAACATTAGCTATACTCCAGCAAAAACCCTTTCTAGGGGTTCATCACCTAGAAGGGCACATATATGCCACTTATTTGAGCCAACCCCACTTAAAACCGCCTTTTTTGTGCTTACTAGTCTCTGGAGGTCACACGAGTTCGATCTATGTCAAAGATTGCGGCGAATACGAAATTTTGGGAACAACTCGCGACGATGCTGCAGGAGAAGCTTTTGATAAAGTAGCGCGGTTGTTAAATTTAGGATATCCAGGAGGACCGATAATCGATCGCTTAGCAAAAATAGGCGACCCCCAAGCATTTCCTCTTCCAGAAGGCAAAATTTCCCTCCCAGGAGGTGGCTATCATCCTTATGACTCCAGTTTTAGCGGCTTAAAAACAGCAGTGCTTAGGTTGGTACAAAAACTAGAGAGAGACAATAAACCAATACCAGTAAAAGACATAGCCGCAAGTTTTCAAGAAACAGTAGGGCGATCGCTCGCTAAAAAAACGATCGCCTGTGCTGTCGATCGCCAAATTAAAATAATAGCTGTTGGTGGGGGAGTGGCAGCTAATAGCGGACTGAGAAAACATCTCATTGATGCTGCATTACCTCACGACATCCAAGTATATTTTCCCCCACTCGAGCTTTGTACTGATAACGCGGCTATGATTGGCTGTGCGGCCGTGGAACATTTCGATCGAGGTCACACGTCCCCTCTAACCCTATCAGTAAAATCTCGCTTGCCCCTAACACAAGTCATGGAACTTTATCGCTATTAGAGTCAGCAGCCAACAGCCAACAGCTAAAATCAAGCTCCTGCTGCTTTAGGTAAATCTACAATTCTGCGAAATAAATAACCCGTTCCCCTTTCAGTGATAATAAACTCTGGTTGTCTGGGGTCTGTTTCGATTTTAGAACGCAGCCTTGAAACGTGAACGTCAACGACTCGCAGATCTCCGTGCCGTCGCGGATCGTAACCCCAAATTTCTTTTAAAATATCGCTCCGACTAATAGCAGTTCCAGATTTGCTTAGCAATAGTTCGAGTAATTCAAATTCAATACCAGTCAATCTGAGATTTCTGTTTCCCACACTAACTCGCCTTTTGTTGGTATCAATCGATAAGGAACCTATTTTTATTACGCCAGAGCAAACAGGGGTGGGACTGTTTTTCTTGACTCGTCGCAAAATACATCTTATTCTAGCTTCGAGTTCTTTAGGCGAAAACGGCTTTATCAGATAATCATCGGCTCCAAATTGGAGTCCCGTAATACGATCGGCTACATCTCCCAACGCAGTCAACATGATAATTGGTACCTGGGATTCTTTTCGTATTTCTTTACAAACGTAATAACCGTCCCCTTGAGGCATCATTACGTCTAAGATAATTAGATCGGGCTCAGCTTCTGCAAAAGCCTCGATTGCTCCAATACCGTCACTAGCTGTGACTACGTTGTAGCCAATCATGGAAAGGCGTGTTTTTAGTATCCGACGAACAGCAGATTCGTCGTCTACCACTAGGATTTTTTCCTTGTGGTTTTCCACTTCGATCGATGCTCCTTACTGAATTTTGTTAGAGTTTTTTGTCAGTTAAGGCTTCTATGGGAGCTGTTGCTTAGTAGTTAACAAAAAAAAAGGAGAAATATCCTTCTGTTTGTTTCTCAATTACTTACGAGCAGAAGAGTTACTCTTGCTCTCAATTTAAGCAATACAATAGGTCAGTAGGTTAATAATTTATCCCACTGCTACAAGCAAAAAGCTTCTTATAGCCTCTTCTCGGTGAAAAGCCTTTAGTTAATATTTCTTCTTTTAAAATACTATCATTAATCCAATTTTTCTTAGGAAATGTCAATTAAAATCAATAAATGTCTCAGATATAATTCTTTTATTTCAGGTTGTTACATCGCGAAAATTCCCAGACAATCCCAGTTTTATTCGTTCCGACCTGCCATTATCATTCTTAATTAAATTTTAAATAATATTTATTTTTATAAACTTTAGAAAACAATTATTGACTTTTTGCTAATGTTAGGATTCGTAAACTTAAACAAACCTCCAGGACTGACATCACACGATTGTGTTGCCAAGATGCGACGACTATTAAAACTCAAGCGCATAGGACATGGAGGAACTCTCGATCCTGCTGCCATGGGAGTATTGCCGATCGCAGTGGGAAACGCTACCAGACTGCTGCCATTTTTACCCTCTCAAAAGGCTTACCGTGCCAAAATCCGTTTGGGAACTAAAACCACTACGGATGACCTTGAAGGAGAGGTAATTTCAACTCAGCCAGCCCCAGAGTTGACTTTAGACAACATTACACCCTTACTACCCAAATTTCAAGGAATAATAGATCAAATTCCCCCAGCCTACAGTGCCATTCAACGGGACGGAAAAAGGCTTTACGAATTAGCTAGAAAAGGGGAAAAAGTAGAAGTTCCCCTGCGAACAGTAGAAGTGAATAAAATAGAAGTGTTACAGTTTATTTCAGGAGAATTTCCCGAACTAGAGGTAAATATAGAATGCGGGCCAGGAACTTATATTAGAGCGATCGCCCGCGACTTAGGAGAAACTCTGGGAGTAGGGGGAACCTTAGCAACTTTAACTCGAACCAAAAGCTGTGGTTTTAATCTATCTACGAGCCTAACTTTTGAGCAAATAGAAAAACAACTGCAACAACAAACCTTTTCTCCGATTCCAGTGGCGATCGCCCTCTCAAATCTCACCCCAGTCAACCTATCCCCCACAGAGGCTAAGCGTTGGTGTCAAGGTCAGAGATTAAGAAAACATACCTTTAACACAGAACTGCAAAAAAGTAAAGAGGTGGTACGAGTTCAAGAGGAAGATGGAACTTTTCTCGGAATTGGGGAACTAATTAAATTAGACGATCGACTATTGTTAATTCCTAAAACAGTCCTAGCCCCTAGAGGTTAAAAGGGGATGAGTGGAGGAGTGTGGGGAGCAGGGGAGAGGACAATTCTATTTTCCCAAATCTAAAATCTAAAATCTAAAATCGAGTTGACGACATTGATAGGTGGAAAATTTCTCTCCTCAAGCAACATCTATTAGACAGTTCTCTAGGTTAAAGTAGAGCTGAGGGGGATTAAAAGCTGCTATGAGCAAAAAAGTTTTCCAAGTCGTTTTAATTACTTCCGAGCTAAAAAATTACCTTCTTCTAAAAACTCTCCTCAGTCAGATAGAAACATCTGAGTTTGTTTTAGAGTGGACAAAAATAGAACCAGAAAGACAACTGATAAGCTCTCGTGCAGCCAAAGATGCTTATCTAATTGATTTAGAGACAAACATAGAAAAGTTAGTCTCCTCACTCAAACCCACACCAGTAATAGTTTTAGTAGATAGCGATCGAGCTGGTAGGGAGTCACTTTCTTGTGGTGCAGCCGACTATATTAACAAAAATAGTTTGACCTTATCCGATCTAGAGCGATCGCTGCGTCTGACCGTCAAAAGTGCTAGAGAAATAGAAAAAGTACAGACAGCCCTACAAGAAACTAGAGAAAACTTATCTAATATGCTAGAGCGATCGACACTAGGCGTAGCTAAAGCCGATCTGAGTAGAAAGTTGCTTTTGGTCAATGAAAAAATGACCGATCTTCTGGGTTACACGGCTGAAGAACTAACCCAGCTAAAAATAGAAGACATTACACACCCGCAAGATTTAGAATTAGAAATTCCTCTATTTGAGGAGATATATAGCGGAAAAAGTTCGAGCTTTTCCTGCGAGAAACGCTACATTCGTAAAGACGGTGGTTTTATCTGGGTTGAAGTAACCGTGTCCGTGGTGCGAGATCCGGCAAAAAATTCAAAACATCTGATTAAAGTAATACGGGAAAGGAAAAAAGCCAAAGAGTTAGTCAAAAAAAGAAAGTGGCTGCAGCCAATAGCCGATCGTCTTCCAGTAGGCATCTGTTATATTGATGCCCAGCAGCGCTATCAATTTGCGAACGAAAACTATGAAAATTGGTTTGGAGACAAAGCCGAAGATATCTGCGGCAAACATCCGATCGACGTAATAGGGGAACGAGCATATAACTGTCAGCGAGACAAGATCGAACGAGTTTTAGCAGGAGAACAAGTTACCTACGAAGCTCAAATTCCCTACAAAAGAGAGGGAATTCGCCATGTCAGTATCACCCTAGTCCCCGATTTTGACGAAAACGCAAATGTTAGAGGCTGTTACGCACTAATTGTTGATATTAGCGATCGCGTCAGCGCCCAACAAAAGTTACAATATCGACTGACTCTCGAAACAGCCTTCGCAGAAATATCGAGAGAATTAGCCGCCAATGATACAGCAGATATAAATCAAATTCTGGAGTGGCTAAGAGTCGCAGAAAGTGCTTCTGGGGGCCATTTAATTCGTTTTCGAGAAGAAGGCACCAAAGCAGATATGATTCATCAATGGTGCGAAAGTCAAAGTCAAAGTCAAAAGTATTTTGACAATTGTCAAAATCTCGATATCTCTCTATTTCCTTGGTGGCAAAAACAACTCAACGAAGCAAATAACATAGCAATTAATACTGTTGAGACATTACCGCCAGAAGCAAAACTGGAAAAAGACTACTTGCTTTCCTTGAAAGTTAACTCCCTCCTAGCCGTACCTATTTACAATAAGTCCGGACAACTTTGGGGACAAATTGCTTTGACTAGCAATGGTAACAACAATAAAAAGTGGTGCCAACAAGACAGTCAACTGCTGGCTGTAGTTGGCAATACCATCTATTGTTACTACGAACGAAAACAAGCACGAGAAAAAATTAGCGCTTCTGAGGCACTTTACGCGGACATTTTTAGCCATTCAGCAGATGGGATTTTTTTGCTGAATGTATTGCCAGATGGCGATTTTATCTATGAAGCGATCAATCCTGCTTACCAAAAAGCAATAGGTATGGCAGCAGAAGATGTTATTGGTAAAAGAATATCCCAAGTACTGCCCCTGGAAATGGCTGTTATGGAAGAAAGAATTTACCACGGGTGTATTACTAAAGGAGTTCCTAATAGTTACGAAAAAACCCTCGAACTACCAGAAGGAAAGCGAATTTTGCTGACTACTTTAGTTCCAATTAAAGACAAGTCAGGCAAAATTATTAAATTGCAAGGTAGTGCTAGAGATATTACTGAAGAAAAACAAATCACAGCAAAACAAATCCGCTTTACTAGGTACCAAAGATTGTTAGCTTCTCTAACTCTAAAAATTCGTCAATCTTGGCAAATTGAAGAGATTCTGGAAACAGCAGTCATCGAAATCCAAAAAACCCTTAACGCAGAAAGGGTTTTATTCTTTCGCTTAAATTCCGATGGTAGTGGAAAAGTCGTCCACGAAGCCGTAGTTTCTCAATTTACCCCCATAGTCGATAGTCCGATTGTTGAGGATTATTGCACCTTAAAATTTCTGAGCAAATACCTTCAAGGTGATATTAGTTGCTGTGCTGACGTGTTAAAAGCGGGATACAATCCTTGCTATTTGGAGTTTTTGCAACAATATCAAATTCGCGCTAATTTAATCGTGCCAATTGTGATGACTAGCAAACAAGACACAGAATCCGAAACAACACAACTGCATCAGACACCGCTAGAAACCACAAAACAGCGACTATGGGGACTTCTCTGCGTGCAACAATGCAGTCAACCTCGCCAATGGACTGAAGAAGAAATAGAATTGCTCAAACAACTAGCCGATCGTTTAAGCATTGCTCTCTATCAAGCCGAGTTAATAGAAAAGCAAGATCTTCAGCGTCAAGAATTAGTTCGTTCTAATGCAGAACTCGAACAATTTGCCTATATTGCTTCCCACGACTTACAAGAACCCCTACAGACTGTTGCTAGCTATGCCAAACTTCTCCAACGTCGTTACCAAAATGAGTTGGACTCTAAAGCAAACAAATACATCTACTACATTGTAGATGGAGCAAAGCGAATGCAGAGGCAAATTAACGATTTGTTGGAATACTCGCGCATTGACAAAAAAAATAAGTCCTGTGAGTTAATAGACTGCAACAAAATCTTCAGCGAAGCGATCGGCAACCTCAGCTCAGCCATACGTCAGAATCAAGCACTCGTTATCGCCAAAGATTTACCCGTGCTAATGGCAGATCCCTCTCAGATGTTACAGTTGTTTCAAAATCTAATCGGTAACGCTATTAAATACCGCAGCGAAGAAGCGCCGCTGATTATGGTTAAAGCTATGCAACAAAAAAATTACTGGCTCTTTTCCGTTAGGGATAATGGCATTGGTATCGATGCTAAATACTCCAAACGCATTTTTCAAATCTTTCAGCGTCTCCACTCACAAGATGAATATCCTGGTACCGGAATTGGTTTGGCAATCTGCGAAAAGATTGTCAAACACCACGGAGGTCGCATTTGGGTAGATTCTCAACCCCAACAAGGTTCGACTTTTTATTTTACTTTGGCAGAATCAGCTAATTAGAGAAAATGCTCAAAAAAAATCTTTGATTTTGGCGTTATTTCTTTATATTTTCAGCATAATTGCCGATTTGATTTTGAGTAAATTTATGGGATTATTATAACAATAAACTATATGAGTATAGGTAAGGATTTTGATAGTCTTAGGTCGGCAAACGCAATTATTTTCTTCTACTTCTCTTTCTGATGTAAGTTTAAGCTGTTCGATTGGCAATATTCTCTTAGTTGAAGACAAGCAAAGTTATATAGACTTAATTTTGGAAGCTTTAGAAAATTGTCAAAACGATAGAAAAAAATATAATTTATATTCAGTAAAAAATGGTGAAGAAGCGTTAAATTTCCTCTACAGAAAAGAAAATTACGCTCTTTCTCCTCGTCCCGATCTGATACTGTTAGACTTGAACTTACCTAAAATTAATGGATTTGAAATCTTATCAATTATAAAACAAGATTCCCAGCTAGGAGAAATTCCCGTAATTATTTTAACAACCTCAACTGAACCCAAAGATATTGTAGAAAGTTACAGAAGAAACGCAAACTGTTATATAAATAAACCTTTTGATATAGATAGACTCTTTATAATTATTGAGAGGATAGTTGATTTTTGGTTAGATAGACCCAAAGAGTGCCTAAGTATAAATAACCAATAATATTTTTTTATTTTATATATAATAAAAATTAAACAGCACTAGCACTACTGACCTAACACTACTTTCTCTAAACCCTCTCGTGTACCAAAAGCACTTGAAAATTCTTTTAATTGAGGATAATTTGGCTGAAGCTGAACTGATAGAAGAGTTGTTAGCCGAGGTAATTCCCAGTCAGTTTGAATTAAACTCAGTTAAGCGCCTCGGAGATGGGCTTGAGTACCTATTAAAAAATAGATTTGACATTATTTTATTAGATTTGTCATTGCCAGACAGTCAAGGGATGGATACCTTAGTGCAAATGAAAGCACGATCTCCAACTTTGCCAATAATTGTTTTGACAGCTCTCAATGACGAGACAGTAGCAATAGAGGCAGTTCGTCAAGGAGCGCAAGATTATCTAGTTAAGGGAAAATTTGAAGGAGATTTATTAGTTCGAGCCATTCGCTATGCTATGGAACGCCAGTGCATAGAAGATAAACTGAGACAGCAGGCAGAAAGAGAAAGACTAATGGGGCGAATGCTCGAACAAATTCGCAGTTCTCTAAATCTCCAAGAAATTCTCGAAACTACAGTAGAAGAAGTGCGGCAATTATTGAAACCAGATCGAGTTGCCATTTACCAATGTCAGTCCCATTCCTCAAAAAAAATTGTTGCCGAATCAATCGATCGCGATTGCCTTAAGTTTTTGCAATTTTCCCAACAAATCTATTTAGACTCTCAATCGATCGACTCATCTAATTCTCCCGATCGAGATGGGGATTCAAGCTCTAAAGATATAATCAAAGCTAAATTAACTGTGCCAATATGGCAAAACGAAGCAATAGTAGAAAATAATTTATTTGCTCCCCTCGTAGAATCAACAAAAATACCAGAAAATCCTGATTCCGATCGAGAGTCGTCCCAATCTGTACGATCTATTGCCAATGAAGAAACCCAGCAATTTTTCGAGAGATCTCCAGATTGTCAATTAATAAAGCGCGATCGAATCTCTAATAAGCTCTGGGGCGAACTAGTAGCCCTAAATTATCACGAATCCCGACAATGGGAGGAGTGGGAAATTAAGTTTTTGCAACAGCTAGCATCTCAAGTAGCGATCGCCATTCAACAATCAGAACTATATCGAAAACTCCACGAACTTGCCACCCAAGACGGATTAACTAAAGTTGCCAACCGTCGGTACTTCGATCGAGTACTCGATCTAGAATGGCAACGTCTAGCCAGAGAGGAAAAACCCCTATCCTTAATTTTATGCGATATTGATTTTTTTAAAGTCTACAACGACTATTACGGGCATACCCGAGGAGATAGTTGTTTGCAAAAAGTTGCTGCTGCAATTAAAGAAAGTGCCAAACGACCTGCAGATCTAGTTGCTCGTTATGGAGGAGAAGAATTTGCCATCATTCTTCCCGATACCCCTGCTGATGGAGCGATCGAAGTCGCTCAAAAAGTCCGCGATCGCATAGAAAATCTCCACATAGCCCACGAAAAATCTTCTGTCGCTCGATACGTCACCCTTTCTCTAGGAGTAGCGACCAACATTCCTAATTGCGATCGCTCCCCTATTACTCTAATTGAAGCAGCCGATCGCGCACTATATCGAGCTAAAGACAAAGGACGCAATCAAATCTATGAACTACGCTAATCCGCTTCGCTGAGATTAGCGTTTCCAAATAACTAATCTCACGAATGTAACGTTTCTGACGCTTCGCACGGTAAACTTACCTTTTCGAGTCCCGAAAGCTCTACTAGACAGAGGTTCGACCATCCACATCTGACGACGCTAGTCCCTAACGCCGTGGCTAAATATTTGGTTTTAGCCAGAAATATCTAAGAGGACGTTGCCTAGTATTAGATGCCGATTCTGGTTTCGGGATACTGCCGTTAGCTGTATCGATTGAGGGTGGACTATTGCCGACCAGTTGCCCAGTTGCTTTTATGCTACGGGTAGTCGTCTCTACGGCAAGCGGGTTTACTACATTTATGCCTCGCCAGAGAATTATACCATGTTTGGCGATTCCTGATACATCTCCCCAGCTCGATGCAAGTCGTCATCGCCGTGCTATCCTTCCCTAGTCCGCTACGCTGAGACTAGGGACTGTCGCACTTACGTTCAAAATCAATAAAGATCTAAGCAATTCCGACCAACTTTTCGCTTAGCTCCCACATGCGCTTGGCTTTATTATCGTCGCTGGCTTCCTCAGAGACTTCTTGAACAAAAGACTTGCGATCTTTCTTCTGTCTATTTCCCCAACTCCAATACATACCAGATTTTTCGTACTCAGGCTCGGTAACTACATCCGCAACTCGATCGCCAGCCAACTCTTCAGATACAAATCCTCCAGTAATATGTTTCTGGAAGAGTGGGAAGATTTTCTGAAACAGAGGATAGTGGTTTCTGAATAAAGCGGTTGTTGCTACACATCCAGGATAAAGAGAACTAAAGACAATCCCTGTGGATTCGTGATAGCGCCGATGCAGCTCTAGCATGGTCAGTAAATTGCACAGCTTGCTGTCTTTGTAAGCTTTGCCAGATTTAAATTTTTTACCGTTAATCATCGAGATAGGTTCTTTAAATCCATCTTCAAAGCCTTTAAGATTACCCAAGTCTGGAGGTGCTGGAATGGGTATTTTTCCTCCCAACTCCTTGGGATTTGCCGTCACAGTTCCCAAAATAATCAACCTCGGCTTTTGAGAAGATGAGTTTTTGAGATCCTCTAGCATGAGATTACACAAGAGAAAATGTCCGAGGTGATTGGTAGCAACGCTTAATTCGTATCCGTCCGCGCTTCGCAATGGTTCTTTTAATAAGGGCATATACACTGCAGCGTTGCAAACCAAAGCATCTAGGGATAAGCCACTTTCCCTAAAGTTTTTCACAAACTGGCGAACGCTTTCTAAACTAGCTAAGTCGAGCTGCATTATTGTGTAATTTTCTTTCGACATTCCCAGGTTTTGGGCAGCTGTTTCCGTCTTCGACAGATTGCGACAGGCCATCACTACGTGCCAATTTCTTTCTGCAAGGGCTCTAGCGGCTTGCAAACCTACTCCCGACGAGGCACCCGTAATTATGACCGTTGATTTGTGATCTTGTTCCATGTTTAAATCGCCATTAATATCTCGTTCAAACCAAATACTTATAATATATTTGCGACCACTTCCATTTTTGGTCTGATTTTCTAGGCATTCACTACCATAGCAGTTGATTATTCTCCTTCTTGCGATCTAGAGTTTCAATTGTACTAAGGAAAGTTTCTTAAATCTCCGCCTAAAAAACAATTCTAATTAGAAGTTAATTCTTCTTCAGGAATTGACATATTAACAAGGATTAATATTTTCTTTGCTTATAACTATGGTAATCTTGATACTGCTTATTTTCCTTAAACTATTCCAGACAAAACTATATTCACGTCTAAAAAATTAATTAAGTGGATTTTCAGCCAAATAGATTATTGGATTTACGCCATTTCTATCAGGTTTATTAATTAATTAAGTAAATAGAATTGAATTAAGCAAGTTGATTAACACGTGAAATATGTGTTAAAAAATTGAAGTTTGTATCCATAAAAACTTAAGTTTATTCTTAATAAATTTACAGTAGTTGAGCGACGAAAGATAGCTAGTCCCGATGGGAACTTTTTTAGATTTTAAGAATTCTATAATTAAAGAACTATAGGAGTAGATGAAAAAGCACAGTCACGATCGAAGAAAAATAGCTCGCCGGTCTTTTCTCTTTATGGCCGGCGGTGCTTTAGCCCAAGGATTTAATATTATGCCGTCGGCTAGAGCCGCACAAGTAATACGAGTCAAGCGAGGAGCATTCTATGGCATTCCTTTCTACAAAACTACCATCGATCTCAACGATCCTCATACTTTTCTCGCTATTGGTCTAGCTAATAATTCTACTTTAGGAAATCACCAAGGTCCCAAAGGACACGAATCCTTTGAAAACATGGTCAAACGATATCATGCAGCTTTGGTAGTTAATGGCGCTTTTTTTGGTACTTCAGAGCCTTTCCCAGTGTTAGGCAATCTAATTTCGGGAGGAGTTTTGTTGCAATATAATCCCCGACAAAACTGGGGTACTACTATTGGCATAAAAGCAAACAATCGACCCGAAATAATTACTGCTAGAGCGGAGGGCAATCCTTCATGGGAACAATATTGGTTTTCCTTGACTGCAGGGCCGAGATTGCTCAAAAATGGAAAGGTGTGGCTGGCACCTCGTAGTGAAGGCTTTACCGACCCGCGAGTGATGGGTACCGCTCGTCGTCTAGCGATTGGTTTTCCTTCAAGTGGCAATTCACTAATTTTAGTTACCTTTCTCAAAAATGTCACTCTAGCTCAAGAAGCTCACCTAATGCGAGCAATTGGCTGCAGTGAGGCGATGAATTTAGATGGCGGCTCTTCTATAAGTCTCTACAATCAGGGAAAAATGTTGTTAAAGCCAGGAAGACAGCTAACCAATACGATCGTGATTTATGACGCAGAGCATCCTGCTCCCGTATTCTTGCAAAATGCTTGGGCGCAATTTAATCAAAGGTCATCTTCTTCGACGTGAACTACTTACGACAGAGCCGTAAGCTTCCTACCCAATCGGATACCAAGTACAGCTAAGCTGTTTGGTTTTACTCCAAGACGATAGGCTCTCCCCCTAGTTCCTAGGGTGCTGGTTATTTTTTGTGTGCTTTGTACATTGGTTTTTATCAGGGTTTACAGTTTTAGCCCTGCGGGGTCGGGTTCGCGTACCTACTACATCCCTATCCCCCTGCTCTACAATCATCAGGCCAGGTCATTACCCTGCAGACCTATGCACCATGCAAATATGATAGTGCGATTTAGGACAAAATTCATCACGTCACGGGACGCAAGAGATTTCTTTTTATTTGTAGTTAAAGTTTAACGATTTTCCTTCATCTGTTGTCTTTCCTCTGGCTCAACTTGATGCCATTTCTGCAACAAAGGACGCAACAGCAATGGCGACATAATACAAGTAGCTGCCGAAACCATTATCATTGCAGCAAAAACTTGAGAAGAAACTGCCCATTCTCCTAATTGTCTTCCGCGCTGCATCACTATCATGGCAATTTCTGCTCGCGGAACCATACTAATACTGAGCAGTGCAGCACTTTTATATCCAGTTGTGAATAATGCTGGTATGCTCGTACCGATAATTTTACCGAGAACCGCAACCAACAATAAAACGACACCTAGATCGATCGCTGCTGTCAGTGCTTGGAATTCGAGCTGCAATCCTATATTAATAAAGAAGAAAGGGACAAACAATTCGTATAAAGTTCCAAAGGAAGCATCCATATTCACCGCATCTGGATCGCGACTGAAAGCTAACCCAGCAAAAAAAGCACCAATCGCCACAGAAAAACCCAATAATCCCGCCAAAGCTGCAATAACAATTCCCACCCCTGCAACCATCAACATCGGATCGGGAGGAGGTTCCAACCTCTCGAAAAACCTAGTCATCGGTCGTTCCCAATAGCGAAAAAGTATGAAACAGAAGGTGGCGAAAATAATAACTTTGAGCAGAAATGGCGCGATCGTTTTACCCAATACGGGAAGAAAATTAGCCTCGATATGACCGTTCATCACGGGTACGATCGCAAACAATAAAGACATCAGGACGATCGCGGCGATATCGTCCATTTCAGCGATATCTAACAGTAGTTCTCCGTTAGTAGAATTAAGTGCTTTTGCTTCTTGCCAAACGCTAACCGATATACCTACACTAGTTGCTGTTAGAGCAATACTGATAAATAGACTGGGAATTAGTCCTAATTGCAACAGTTTGAAAGCGGTAACAAAACCGATAATGCTACTGAAGAGCATATTTCCCAGCAAAATAATACTAGCTCGGGGTAGTTGTCGCAGCAGTCCAGATAGGTTACTTTCTAGTCCCACCCGAAACAGTAAGGAGATAATACCCAATTCAGCTAAAAATTCGTAAATTTCGAGTACTTCTGCTGAAAAAAATTGTCCCCCTCCATCTATTAGCCGCATCGTCGTCCCCAGCAGCAAATAACCTACCATAGCAGGTATGCCAAGGCGATCGCCTATAGCCTTCATGAGAACACTGAGGATGATATTTGCTCCTACTAGCAGCACCAGTAGTAGAATTAGATGCTCTTTCATCGATCGCAATCGCTTTTATTAAAACAGTTATTCAGTTATCAGTTATCAAACAGATGGCAGTCAACACAGAGAAAAGTAACAGAATTTGCCATCGTCAAATTCATTATATTTCGGCTATACCAGGTCTGAGCTATATTCCCAATTATATTGAAGGATCTGAAAGCGATCGATTACTGCAAATAATTGACCAACAACCGTGGTTAACAGATTTAAAAAGAAGAGTTCAACATTACGGATATAAATACGACTATAAAAAAAGAATGTTAGATTATTCGATGTTTTTAGGAGAATTACCCGATTGGATAGAGAATATTGCTCGCAGATTGTATCGAGATAAATTAATAAAAGTAGTTCCAGACCAAGCCATTATTAACGAATACAATCCAGGACAAGGTATAAGCAGTCATATAGATTGTATTGCTTGCTTTACCGAGACAATTATTTCCCTCAGTTTAGGTTCTGTTTGTGTAATGGAATTCACCCACAGTAAAACCAAAGAAAAAATAGCTTTAAAATTAGAAACTCGTAGCTTAGTCGTTTTAAAAGACGAAGCAAGATATGAATGGAAACACGCAATTCCTCCTCGCAAAAAAGACAAATATGATGGAGAACAAATTGAGCGATCGCGACGAGTCTCTGTAACCTTCAGAAAAGTAATATTAGTGTAGAAAAATATCCAGCATGAGGGAAACTTGCCATGAAAGCATACCAAATTGAGAGTACTTCGGGCATTGATGCTCTGAAATTAGTTGAACTCCCACAACCCCAGCCTGGTTTCGGTCAGGTGCTGCTCAGAGTTAGGGCTACCTCGCTCA
>JASJDA010000440.1 GCA_030065755.1 Prochloraceae cyanobacterium
GAAGCAGTTAAGCGATTAGGTATGCACCCTAATACGCTTAGAAAATACGCAGACGATGGCATCATACCCTCTATACGCAATCCGGCAAACCAACGACTTTACGATATCGATGCCTATTTGGGAGCGAGTCAACAAGTTTCCGTTATTTGCTATTGCCGCGTATCAAGTAGAAAACAAAAAGACGACCTCCAGCGACAGGTCGCGTATATGCAATCTGTTTATCCAAAAGCAGAAATCGTCCAAGACATCGGATCGGGACTCAACTTCAAGAGAAAAGGTTTGCGAGCCATATTGGACAGACTTTTGCGCGGAGATCAGCTCAAAATTGTTGTTGCCTGTCGGGACAGATTATGTAGATTTGGATTCGAGCTTATACAATACTTGGTCGAACAAAACGGTGGAGAAATCGTGGTTCTTGACCAAACTGTTTACTGTCCTCAAACCGAACTCACAACGGATCTTCTCAGCATTATCCACGTCTTCTCTTGTAGAATGCACGGACTCCGAAAATACAGTAACAAAATCAAAGAAGATAAAGATCTTCCTCAACCCGAAACAAAAAGCGATGATTAAAAAGTGGTTTGGGGTTAGTCGTTACGTTTACAACAAAACGATTGAATACTTGCAGCAGCCCAAGACCAAGGCTAATTGGAAAGCAATCAAAACAGGTATTCTCAATAGCTTACCTGAATGGTCAAAAGAAGTGCCATATCAAATTAAATCTATAGCTATTAAGGAGGCCTGTGCTGCTGTTAAAAATGCTAAGAAAAAATATTTTGATACAGGAGCAATTAATAAGTGTAGGTTTCGCTCTAGAAAAAATTTAATTCAAAGTTGTTATATTCCTAAAAGTGCTGTGAAGCAGCAAGGTATATACTATACAGTATTAGGCGAGTTGCGCTACAAAGAAAACTTGCCAAAGTCTTTTGGTGATTGTCGTTTAGTTTGTGCTTATGGCGAATACTATTTGACAGTACCAGAAAAAGTCCAGCGACAAGAAACCGAAAATCAAGGACGTGTCGTTGCCTTAGATCCTGGAATAAGAACGTTCCAAACCTTTTTTTCTGAAACCTGTTTTGGTGAGCTTGGATCTCAAGCTAATCTAGTCGTTCAAAAGCTTTGTTTTAAACTAGATAAACTGCTCTCCAAAATCTCGAAAGCTAAGTGCAGACAGAAGAAAAGACTTAAGAAAGCAGCCAATCGATTCCGCTATAAAATCAAATGTAAAGTAACTGAATTACATCAGAAAACAGCTAGATTTTTAGTTAATAACTTTGATGTGGTTTTGCTTCCAACTTTTGAAACATCTCAAATGTCCAAGCGAGCTAAACGTCGTATTAGATCTAAATCTGTGCGGCAAATGTTAACTCTAAGTCACTATAAATTCAAACAATTTCTCAAACATAAAGCTTTTGAGTATAACAAAGTAGTGCTGGATGTATCTGAAGCGTATACTTCAAAGACAGTTAGCTGGACGGGCGAGATAATTAAGAATCTTGGCGGTAAAAAGTCGATAGTTAGCTTGCTTGATGGTCGTTCAATGCCTAGAGATTTAAATGGGGCGCGTGGGATTTTCCTACGCGCAGTGGTTGATACGCCCTCCCTTAAAGAGTGTATTTGTTAGCTTTTGTTAGCAAAAAAGTATCGGCAGCAGGAATTATGCTCACACTTTGCCAAAATATATGACAGCCCAGAAGCTATACACCAGTTAGCTCTTATGTTGGGTCCTATCGATAGCGAAGATGCTCGACAAGATTTAAATCAATGCGAGTTCTACGACCGCGAGCGCTTTAACAAAGCAGCCAAATTATTACCAAAGTCGATCGCAACTAGAACTGCGCACGCGCAAAGCTGCTCCCCTTGGGATCGTATGCCCAGAAATTAAACGAAATGGAAGGTAAGAATCGACCATCAAGCTATCTAGAACGCTGGAGTCGAGCGGCAGGTAAAAAGGTAAAAGTTATGCTGGATAAGGCCAGGAATAATGTAACTAAAATAGGTCAATTTATTGGACTAAAACTTGTAAACTTTAATTGTCTAGCTCAGGTTAATATTGATGGTAATATTCATTATTATCAGCCTAACGAATTAGAATTTTATACTCAATAATGGCGATTAATTATTAATACTTGAAATTGAAATTTGTTGAGAATAAAATTAGAGTTTAAGTTGCTATATTTTTGGTAATAACTAATAGTAACTGTCCGCACCATGTTTGTTAAGAATAATCACTTTTGCTTGACTTATTGACATAAAGGAAATCAGAATAGTATAAATTATAATCAGATTCAGGATTCAGGATTCAGGATTCAGGATTTAGGATTTAGGATTTAGGGGTGTCGTGTGAGAATAAGGCTCTTGTGCCAGGAGCAGAGTTATAGATAGCCAGCAAATGGGTCTTCGTCGCTTGATTGCTCAAGAATATAGGGCTTGACAAGGAAATTAAAGATAATTTTGACTTAAAAAGAGAACAGTATCTGTTTACACGCTTTAAAGTCGTTTAATGTATTAATCTATTGGTAATAGAATAACGACTATACTAATATCTCTTTTTGATAAGACTCATGTCAAGCATAATTAGGTGGCGATCTCATTTGAGGGCAGAACGAAAATCAGACATTTACAAGGTTATTGTCAGAATTCTCTTGCAGCAATGGCAGAGAAATCCACTTAGTGGCGCTTGAAGAGATTTACTTCAAATGAGATGACAAGACACTTGTAAGGGATTAGTAAATTATGGTTATAGATTCGGTTTACCGATCTTTTGTATTCGGTTTTTTCGCTCTAAGATTGACTATCTCACAGAACCGTGAGGCGCGAGAATTGTCAGGCGCTTCTTAAACTAGCGATCGTTTGTTTATCAAGTCGAAAGGAGTTCCGGCACGGAAAGTGCCGCACGCTTCGGGGGATGGGGGGATGGGGAGATAGGGAGACGCGGCGCTCGACAAATCCAAGTTTATAATCGAGAAACTAAGCTGGCGATCTCTCCGAGATCCGCGTAGCGGTGCGAGAAACCAAATTAACGATCGAGAAATCAGATGACGCGCCGCTACGCGGATCCGGTACGGATCGAGAAAAATAGAACAAGACACTTGTGAGGCGTTTAAATTGGCGTGTTGATTTTGTTGAAATAAGCTTCCCTTTCAATCTTTGACGACGCGAGGCTCGATTTTCTTGCTATATATAGCTTTCAGCCTTTTGCCTGGCTTGTTTATTTTAGACTTGTTGACTTAAATAACATCGCACAGTTAAATAGTTGAGCCGAAAAATATTATTAGCTTTATAATCTTTATAAGTCTTTCGGGTCTAAAAGGTGAAGGGGTACACATGACTAGGGTGTATCGTTGCCGAATCCCATTTAGTAGAAATTTCAGGCGATTTACAGTATGCCAGGTCTTGGGGTTTGACTACTTAACTAAAAAGTGAAAGTTGCATGAACTATTTTTCGGCTACCTAAAATGAATTAATAGTCATTTTTATTGTTCAACTCTATGGTACTTCGATAATATCTGGATTGAAAATTGTGTTAATGATAATTTTGATTTTTTTGATAAAAAATTGAGTTTCGTCTCTTTAACTCGCTTTTTTATGTTATTATAGAGCCAATAAAATAATGATAGTAATTCTAATCTTCATCTTTTAAGGAGTACAACTATCTTGTATGTAATAAGATACTTGTAAGGGGTAAGTCAAATGACGTTCGAGGTACAACCACTAACAAGACACTTGTGCGGATAAATTGGCGATCTCTCCGAGATCCGCGTAGCGGTGCGAGAAAACCAGTTGGCGATCGAGAAATCAAATTGACGATCGAGAACTCAAGATGGCGATCGAGAATCAAATTGACGATCGACAAATCCAAGTTTATAATCGAGAAACTTTTAAAGCGATCTCGAAATCAAGTTATCGATCGAGAACAAGACACTTGTAAGTATTAGTTGGCGATCGAGAATCAAGTTGACGATCGAGAAATTCAGCTGGCGATCGCGAAATCCAGTTATCGAAGTTGGCGATCGTGAAATCCAGTTATCGAAGTTGCCGATCGTGAAATCCAGTTATCGAAGTTGGCGATCGTGAAATCCAGTTATCGAAGTTGCCGATCGTGAAATCCAGTTATCGAAGTTGGCGATCGTGAAATCCAGTTATCGAAGTTGGCGATCGCGAAATCCAGTTATCGAAGTTGGCGATCGTGAAATCCAGTTATCGAAGTTGGCGATCGTGAAATCCAGTTATCGAAGTTGGCGATCGTGAAATCCAGTTATCGAAGTTGGCGATCGTGAAATCCAGTTTTTCGAAGTCTAGTTGGCGATCGCTCTTCGAGGCAAGGGGGCAGGGAGCAGGGAGAGGGGGGGAGACTATCAAGTCGAAAATTTTGTTATAGAGGAAGCGCGAGCGAAGCGATGCGTAAGTCCCAGCCGCAGGCTGGAGAAAACTAGTTGGCGATCGCGACGAAGTCAATTCGTACTATACTGTTTAGTTTTATCAAAAGGCGATTGCTAATTGACGAGCGATAAATTCAAGTTTATAATCGAGAAATTCAGCTGACGCGCCGCTACGCGGATCCGTGCCGGATCGCTACGAATATAACAAGACACTTGTGAGGGGTCAGAAATTGGCGATTGAGAACAAGACACTTGTAAGGGGTCAGAAAACTGGCGATCGCCAAAAATAATTATTACAAGACAATTGTACACTTTATAAAAGTTTTAAAACTAAACAAGACATTTGTAAGCATATACAAGACACCTGTGAGAATAATTGAGGATGCGATCGCAAAGTGGCGATCGAGGAGCGCGAGCGAAGCGATGCGTAAGTCTCTGCCGCAGGCAGGTGAAAGGTGGCGATCGCGGGTACTATTTAATACAAGACTTATGTACACTATATAAAATACTTATAGACTGAACAAGACACCTATAAGGGTATACAAGACACCTATAAGGGTATACAAGACACCTATAAGGGTATACAAGACACCTATAAGGGTATACAAGACACCTATAAGGGTATACAAGACACCTATAAGGGTATACAAGACACCTAT
>JASJDA010000441.1 GCA_030065755.1 Prochloraceae cyanobacterium
TCAAGTCCCCCACGGTATTTTAGTAGTTTTATTTGACAAAAGTTTACTACTCACTCGGCTTCCTATAAGATTTTACCTTTCCACGGAAAAAGCCGAGACTACTGGATTGAACCCCATATCTTAAGTTGTCGATGTGCGTGATATCGATTAGATATCTAGGTTTTTATACAGGTTGATTACCTTTCCTGTTATGGTTTATGATACCGAATATTTTACAGTAGTCTTTACCTAGATATAAAACTATTATTAAAAAGCTGGCAAAGCCGCCCTAGAAGGGCGGGGCTTTAAACCCATTTTTTTCGGTAAAAGAGTTAGAAAAAACAGACTATTTGAGAGCCGCGCCTTTAATGGTAAAGACGGGTCCTCGAAGTTGTGCTGTTGTTTTTCGCTACGGTGCGGTTGTATTTTTTAACCTCTTGAAATTATTGATAAGCCAGAACTACTCTGGGAAAATTCTGAATTAGAGCAACTTTATCTCAGATTACAGAATGAGTATGAAGTAATTGAGCGGCACCTAATTCTCGAACGCAAACTCGAACTTGCGAGAGCGTACTGCAGAAACAGCACTAGGCTGGTTGCAGCACAATAGCAGTCTCAGGGTTGAATGGTATATAGTCATTCCGATCGTGGTAGAGATTTTACTCTCGTTCTATGAGATCTTCTTAAAATAGAAAAAGTCAATCGAACAAAAAATGAGAAAAAAGCCAAGGTTTGGAGTTTAGGAGCATATTTTGCCCCAATCAAGCTTGAATACAAGCTTTTTCTCAACAGAGAGATTATTGCTGCTCCTATTCCCCATCCCCTTGACATTTGCCTTAGCATTTATCGCAGCCTTAAATCATTTTAGGTAAAAACAAATTTTTTAGCAACTATTTTGCTAAAAAAATTTACGTAAAGGGTAAAATTAAATAGTTAACAAAAACCAAACAAAAATTCTATGAAAAGCGACAAACCACGATCGAGAATTGGTCAACTACGAGAAAAAATAGGAATGACTCAGTTGGAGTTGTCAAGAATAGTAGGAGTGACAGAGACTACGATAGCTAATTGGGAAAAAGGCAGAAGCGGCACGGAGTGGATTGAAAAAATAACTAAACTATGCCGCGCCCTCAATTGTCAACTAGAAGATCTTATTGAGTGCGAGACTGCTGAATCTGTCCCAGAGGAGCAAATGAGAAAAACTTCATTATCGAAATTGCGTCAAGTATACAAAGCAGCCAAGTTCTCGAGGAAAAAAAATATGAAATATATTAAATCTAAAGGTTAGTATAGACTTCTCGAATCCTGGCATCGCGGAAGCCAGGTTCTTCTGAGGAAAAAGAAATAAAACTATAATATAAAGATTGGGAAAACAAAAATACTATGACAACTCCTCGCCATTATCACATTACCACTTTTGGTTGCCAGATGAACAAAGCCGATTCCGAGCGGATGGCTGGCGTTTTAGAAGATCTAGGTATGAAGTGGTCAGAAGATCCCAACGAAGCCGATTTAGTCCTCTACAATACCTGTACAATTAGGGATAACGCCGAACAAAAAGTATATTCTTATCTCGGCAGACAGGCAAAGCGCAAACACGACAAACCCGATCTAACCCTCATTGTAGCTGGTTGCGTTGCCCAACAAGAAGGGCAAAAATTACTGCGTCGCGTGCCTGAGTTAGACTTGGTAATGGGCCCACAACACGCTAACCGCCTAGGAGATTTATTAGAACAAGTATTTGAAGGAAATCAGGTAGTCGCAACAGAACCGATTCATATTGTAGAAGATATTACCAAGCCCCGCAGAGATAGTAAAGTCACCGCTTGGGTAAATGTTATTTACGGTTGTAACGAACGCTGTACCTACTGTGTAGTTCCAAATGTTAGGGGTGTAGAACAGTCTCGCACTCCCGAAGCAATTAAAGCAGAAATGGAAGAATTAGGCAGACAAGGTTATAAAGAAGTTACCCTGTTGGGGCAAAATATTGATGCCTACGGAAGAGATTTACCTGGGGTAACAGAGTCAGGAAGACACAAACACACCTTAACAGATTTACTCTATTACGTTAGCGACATAGAAGGGATCGATCGCATTCGCTTTGCTACCAGTCACCCTCGTTATTTTACCGAAAGGCTAATCCGCGCTTGTCACGAGTTACCCAAAGTTTGCGAACATTTTCACATACCCTTCCAGTCAGGAGATAATGAAGTTCTTAAAGCAATGGCAAGAGGTTACACTCACGAGAAATATCGCGGCATAATTGAGAAAATTAGGAAATATATGCCTCATGCTTCGATTAGTGCTGATGCTATTGTGGGTTTTCCTGGTGAAACAGAAGAACAGTTTGAGAATACTTTGAAATTGGTAGAAGATATCGGTTTCGACCAATTAAATACGGCTGCTTATTCCCCTCGTCCTGGTACTCCTGCTGCTGTATGGTCAAATCAAATAAGCGAGGAAGTAAAAAGCGATCGCCTCCAACGTCTAAATCGTCTGGTATCGGTTAAAGCACGGGAGCGATCGCAGCGTTATCTCCATTGCATTGAAGAAGTCCTCGTAGAAGAGCAAAATCCTAAAGATCCTACTCAAGTGATGGGACGCACCAGAGGAAATCGTCTCACTTTCTTTGAAGGAGATATTAACCAATTAAAAGGTCAAATAGTGAAAGTGAAGATCGCTGAAGCACGAGCTTTTAGTTTGACTGGATTGAACCTCCGACGGTAAAAACCTTTAAAGAGCGATCGAATTTAGAAGCGGGAGAGGAGGAAGAAACTCCTCACACTCCCGATCGATTATCCTTCTTTTGTTACTTTAGTTTTATTTTTAAGAGAAGCTTTCTTGCCAATTTTCCCAAAGCAGTTCTCGGACTCGACTATATTCGGGCATATTACTCGTTACAAGAACAAGATTATAAGCAATAGCAATCGATGCTATTTGAAGGTCATAAGGACCAATGGGAGACCCCACTGGCATTAAAGTGGCACGAATCTGGCTATAAATCCTTGCTGCACGATCGTCAAAAGGTAAAGAGAGAAAACGGTCGAAAAATTCCTGCTGCATTCTTAATGTGTTCTGTGGATTATTAGTTCTTATGCCTGCATAAAAAATTTCAGCTTTGACCACTGAACAAACAGCAATATCACTAGGAGATAAAGTTTCTAATCTTTGGCGAACACCAGATAATTTTTTATTGAGATAAACCATGCAGGCATTGGTATCAAGCAGATAAATCATCCCAGTCTTTTTGTGGTAATTCACCTTGAGGATAACGGAGCAAAGGATCCTGTTCTAAAGCTCCAGCAGTACGCTCAAAAAAATCTTGAGGCCACCCTAGTTCTTCTGGAGTTTTCCTATTATTGGGTGTAGCCGAGACAATTGAAATCGTTACTTGAACATCGGCATCAGTTATAGCTAGAGGAACTTCTAAGCGTAAAATTCCATCAGAAGCTACATGAGAATTAAGCTTAATATTTTGAATCATGTCAACTTTTTTTTTACTAAATTAATGAAAGCTGTTTGAATGTTGAGCCAGCTTGGGAGCTGTTTTGTGAAAAATAAACTTTTAAAATGAGGAAGAATTTAGAGCTGACATGGATTTGGATACTTATTTTTTTAAATAGTCTCTAAATACTAAAATATCATTAAAAAACTCAGCAAAAACACTGATATTTTATTTTTACAAAAAATTCAAACAAATCTAATTGTTATAAATTTATTATGAAGTATCTCAGCTGTTTCCAAAATATTGTATGAACGGAAAAGTACACCGCTCGAACCAAGGCACAGACTTGACTATAATTTCAGTAGCTTTGCTTGAAACGCGATCGCACAGATCGTCTGTAAAAGAGCGAGGACTATCATAAGTATACGATCGTGTACTTTTATCCTGAGTTCATGCGTTGAGAGAAGTGTAAATATGCCCAAAAAATATATTAATCCAAGTTCTTTGTTTCCAAGTGTCAAATACGGTTTTTCGCAAATAGTAACTACTTCTGGTGGTCGAACAGTCTACTTATCTGGTCAAACAGCTTTTAACGCCGAAGAGAAAGTAGTGGGAACTAACCGTACCGAACAAATGCAGCAATGTTTAAGAAATGTCAAAATAGCATTGGAAGCAGTAAGTGGTTCACTTGAGGATGTGGTTTCCCTGCGAATTTACATGGTGAATTACAACCCAGATACAGAAGGATATGAAATTTCACAAGTGCTGAAAGAGTTTTTTCCCAATAGCGGTCCACCCGCAACAACTTGGATTGGTATTTCTACACTTGCTCATAAGGATTGTTTAATAGAAATTGAGGCAATAGCGGTTCTAGAGTAAGGACCAATCATATCGAAGATAATATACAGCGATCGCTTTTAGTTATTGATAACATTGTTCGCTCCAATCGGTATTAGCTTCTTTAAGGTAAATAAAAATACTAATATCTAATAAAAATGATGATGTTTTTTCGCAATATTATTCGTAATTTCTACTCGAACGCAAAACGGTTTTTAGTGATAATTACCATCGCTATTTTGCTCACTTCTTGTGGCAATAAAAAGGAAAATGATGATTTTGAAATGTACTTTTATCGAAGCTTGACCTATATAGGTATTCAACAACAACTCACTAGAGAAGATATCAAAAAAAGAAATTCATTTTTTGAAGAAGAATATGGCATGAAATTGACTCAAAAAATAGCTAGACAAGATTGTGAAATGTTAAAGAAAAGAGAGAGCGTTATCAAAGCAAACCAAGCAAAACTAAATTATATAAAAGACCAAGGCAAATATACGGAAGAGGAAGTAAACTTTATCCGAGATATCGATCGATCCATTTATATAGCAGCTCAATTGGCTTATTGTCCCAAACGCATTCAAATAGAAGACGGATTATTTGAGACCATTAAGAAAGGAGATTTTCAAACTAATTAATGGGAGAACTTGAACGCACCCCACCTAAATCAAAGATTATAGGTGGGGATTCGTGCGCTAAGAAACAGATAAATTTCTTAACGTATCCAGAGTTATCGGCGTTCTCGATGTGCCGTGGGAACTTTTGCCCTCATACACTC
>JASJDA010000442.1 GCA_030065755.1 Prochloraceae cyanobacterium
CAGAAATTCTATGAGGAAGTGAGTCAGGCCACCGATTATAATGCTCTCAACGACAAAGAATTATTCAACATAATTAAAAAAGGAAACTACAACGAAAAATTACTCTCTGAAACTCTACAATTAAGAATTTTAAATCAAACTTTGGAAAACAGGACTACCGTAGCAGCTTTATTTCTAAGTGAATCTAAAAGCATTCAGAAAGTGCTCATCGAGAGTATTCCAGAGGATGAAATAATTCAAATAGTCAACTTGGCAGATGCCTTGATAGAGAAATTGCAGGTAGAATTTTTCGAGCGGGAAAATACTCAACAACTGAATAAGCTTGACCCATGCAACCAGTGGTGGTCTGAGCTAAAGCTAATTATAGATGAAGTGGAAGTAAAAGCAACAGGACGTGGTTCGACGAAAAAAGCCGCAAAATTAGATGCGGCAAAAAGGTGCTTAAGGAAATGGATTGGTGAGATTGTTCCCGAGCAAGTCGAAGAACTAGGAGCCGCTCATATTGAACATTTCTCGCAGGTTAGCTGTGAAATTGCCGAGCCGAGCGCCGATTATAATCTCTTCAACGACAAAGAATTATTTAACATAATTAAAGAGGGAAATTATAACTCTCAATTACTAGAGAACACTATACAGCTTAGGCTTCAAAATCAAACTCTTGATAAGAGAGCTACTGTAGCAGCTTTATTTTTGAGTGAATCTAAAACTATTCATAAAGCCCTCGTTTCATCCCTTATCGAATCAGAAATAGTAGAGATTTTCAAGTTAGCACATTCATTGCTAAAGGAAGTAAGAGTAGAGTTTGTAGACAGAAAAAATAGAGAATCCAAGACGACACAGTGGTTATGTGAAATGAAAATTCTGGTTCGCGATCTTGAAATTAATACTGTTGGTGATGGTACAACTAAAAAAGAGGCTCGCTCCCAAGCCGCTAAATTATGCGCAATCTTGTGGAGTAACAATTGCTCGTAATGAGTCTATGTAATTTTCCATATCCATGATTGTATAAAAGTAATCAACCAGAAGGCTCATTAGCAGATTTATCCCCAAATTTTCATCTATAATGATTGTTCTGCCTCGCTCTAATCTAATTTCGATTACTTATAAAAAAATTTAATTTGATATGAAATCGGTTACGGCCATCCAACCAAAAAGGGATAACTCAAAAAACAGAAAAAAACCATTAATTAAATATAATTTTGGAATCGATGCTGAATGGTATGCCAGACGATTAGAAACCATACCTTTTGCCCAAAGAGAAAAGTTAGAACAACTCAATCTTAAATACCGCAAAAATCATCTCATTTCCATAGCCCTCGAAGACTGGCAAACTGACACTACTCACTTCTACGAACACGTTGAATATAGTAAAGGACATGTGGATAAAATTTGGACGGGACTAGCTTCATTATGTGAATTAATAGATGCTAAACCTTTGACTAATACTGTTTTCGACACTCGGCCTGATTTTTTACTAATTAACCTTCATTTTTTCTTCAGTCCTTACGATATCAAAGCTTTTGTTAGCGACGAAACTCTCTATCGTCACATTTGTATTTGTAGCGAACGAAAAAGAATTTTTAAAACTAGATTTCAGGGGCGAAAAGGTGTAGCTGTCGAGCGAACCGGATATTTTCAAACCCCTTGGTATGTTCTCAAGCAAGGAAAACCTTATCAAATCAAACTAAATTTTCTGGATTATAGTGGCCTAGCACAAGAAGGAGGGTACGAAAAAACTTGTGCAGCTTATGGCATTCAATTGAGTTCTAAGTTTTTGATGGATTCGTATAAATCTCAAATGAATCTGGCTTACGACGACCCGCGACTTCGACCAGATTTTATTAAATATAATTGTGACGATGTCAAATTCAAACAATTAAATCAAGCCGTTCTTAACTCCAATAATTATATTAGAGCCCAAATTTTCAACTGGCGACCATCTCGAAAAATTTCTTTGACTAAAGGAGCAGAAACAGCTAAATTATTCGAGGATTTTTTAAAAAATAAACTCAAAGATTTTGAAACGGCGACTATTCCCTATTTACTAGAGTACGATCGCGAAGGTAACTTGAAAAAACCTGTTTCTAATTTAGCCACGCTCATCAAAAGTTCTTCGGTTAAAGAAATTGTCAAAAATAGCCATCGAGAACTATCTAAATCTTTTCTCTCCCTGGTGATGGGGGGCCGCTGTAAAAATGAAATCCCTCATCGCAGCGCCGCCAGAGAACCGATCGTCAGTATGGATTTAAAATCCTGTTATGGCAACGCTTTAAAGTATGCTTTTTTCCCGATTGGCCGAGCTGTAATCTTACAATATCCAGTGGCTCGACCAGAAACTTGGATTCCTCTTGCGCAAATGCTCGAAAAATATGAGTCCCAATTAGTTCCTGGTTGTTGGCACGCGGTAATTGACACGGGCTTTGAATTTTTATCGTTTAATCAATCATTGTTTGTTTCTAACTCAGCTACTCATGTGGAGCTCAAAGTCGATTTTGACGATAACTCAACGGTAAATGTTAATGGTCAGGTGGGTATTTATTTGAGACAAATCAAAAACAGTATTTTAACTCATCATTCACTGCAAACTGCTCGTGCTGTTATGAGCCAATCCGAATGGCACGAATTTAGCTCCAAAGTCCGAATTAAAGCTATGGCTTTTCACCCTAAAAGTTTGATGGTCAAAACTGTCAAAGAGCTAGTTAAAAAACATCAACAACATCCCCTCGGGGATTTACAAACTGAAATTAGCGATGATTTTCAAACTACCTCGGTGCTCGATCGCCGCTGTCGCTATTGGTATAAGCTCAAAATATCTGAATTTATCGCTCCGATTCTCCAAGAGCGAGAAAAGCTGAAAAACCAACAAAATAATTACGACCAACAGACGCCAGAATACTTTGAACTAAATAGCAAACAAGAGCTGTTAAAACTTTGCGTTAATTCTCTTTACGGGGCATTAGCCAGTCAATATTTTCATATTTCTAACAGCATTGTCGGTAATAATATCACCGATAAGGCTCGCAGTGCTTGTTTTATTATGGCTAGCACCACTAATGCTTATACTTCGATTACTGACGGCGCTGAGTCCCCATTGATGCGCTTTTTGCGTTTTAAATGTCCCGTTTCCATGAGTATTTTGACCAATTATCGATTCGGTTCCCTCCCTCGCCACACTATTAGAGCGATTCAAGCCAAACCTTTAGGTGGTTACGATTGGAACCATCTCAAACTTTTTAAAAACCAAGACGATAATTTTCAAATCGATTTTCCTGACGGTCGTAGTTTTACTACCGGCAAATCTAACGAATCTTGGGATTTTATCTCTATTGCTTACAAACGTCATATCAAAGCTTTTTTTCGCCAATGCAATAACATTCCTGATTGGGTCAACCAATATAGCTACGAGGATAAAGGAATTTATAAAGGAATTGCCGTTCAATCAGCAGCTAATTATTTCTTAGAACGATACAGTGGCGATCGCACATTAGAATCTGCCAAAATTAAAGCTCGCGGTTTAAGTCTTAAGAAAAAATATTTTGCCGCTCTTCCTGGTCAATACCATCAGCAAATCCCTGCTCCCATGCAAATTTTGATGAATAACATTTACCTTCGCTTGCCCATTCAACAACAGCCACCTTGTCTTGTCGAGCAAATTTTAAAAGTAAACGACTGGAATCAAAAAATCGAGTTAGATCCCTCTTATCCACTTTTACCTGGGGAAACTATTTCTCGCTCCGTTAAACCTTATGCAATTAAAGCTTCTGCTTTTTACTATCCGACCCTTTCTTATCGAGAACTACTCGAAAGATTTCAAGAAATTTTAGAGACTAAAACTGCTTTAGGTTTAGGTGCATTATTTGCTGGCAACGGTTCTTATAAATACGATTGGGCCTGCTTCCAGCTTCAATGGGATATTTTCAGATTGAACGAACTCGATTTTTACGCCCTATACAAAACGAAAATTGAGAGACTTTTAGGAATTCTACTGACAAGATAAAAAATACAAAAGTCAAACATTAACAAAGTTTAACCCTCGACCTAAGACAAAGATAGTTACGCCTATAATGTGAGTAAACGTGTAAAAAGAAAAAAGTGCCTAAACAAAAGAAATAGCAAGTACCTCAAAGACAAAAAAGTAATGATAGTACATAGTGTTATTCCATCTTATTCAAGCGCTTAAACATTTTAGGTTTTAGGCATATAAGTATTATTACTAAGAAAAATGCGCAAAATAATCAGTGATTTTGCTTATTGTTTTCCGCATATAGGCTGATTATTGGATTTCGCCATCTCCAACGCTGCTGCTTTGGTTAAACCCAGTACGGCGTGTTTACTAGCAACATACACTGAAATTTGCTCAATTCCAGTTAAACCTGCTATTGAGGAGTTGTTGACGATCGAGCCACCGCCATTTTTGAGCATCTCTTGGATTTCATACTTCAAGCACAGAAGAACACCTTTAACGTTGACATCAAATACTTTCTCATAGATGTCAACTGTTGTTTCTGTTAGTGAACCTCCCATTGCCACGCCAGCGTTATTGAAAGCACAGTCAAGACGACTGTAAGTATCAATTGTCTTTTCAATTAAAGCTCGTACCTCCTCTTCCACAGTTACGTCAGTCTTGATAAAGATGCCGTCACTACCTGCTTCTCTAATTAGACGTATTGTTTCTGAACCTTCTTTAACTCTACGGGCTGCTACAACAACGTTTGCACCCTCCCTCGCAAAAGCTATGGCAGTTGCTCGACCAATTCCCGAACTCCCACCTGTTACCAGAGCAACTTTGTTTTCAAATTCTTTCATTGGCTGCCTCCTCGATCGCAGCAACGATTTCCTCTATTGTTGCTGCAGCCTTACTTTCTCGATATAGTATTCCAGAATTGTAAGACAAAACCTCTTTTTCGATAGGTAACGTAAGCATTTACTAGCAAACGAATAATTAGATCTTTATTTATTGAAACTCATGTTATTAGCTTTAATAGTGGCTCAGATTAAAAGTATTTATTACTAAAGCTAATTGATTTTCGA
>JASJDA010000114.1 GCA_030065755.1 Prochloraceae cyanobacterium
AAAATTTGTGCTAAAATCCACTTTCGCGCAAACAACAATTAATTTTCTCGTCGGCCAGTTATATATATTAAGAAAACGAGAAGTGGCACTTGCAGATTTCAGTTTGTTATTTGAAGCACAAGCAATGCCAGTTGCGCACTATTAATCCTCCCAAAATTGTTTCAAAAGTTTCTTTTTGATAAATTGTTGGCATCAATCCAACTATTGTACTAAATATGTATTGAAGCTTTTTAGATAGATCTGACAATTCCCAAATAATTGAACGCAACTTTAACTTTATAGCCGATCTGTCTTTTGAAGTTTTCTTGTAGTGCGCTCAAACCTAGATTTCTCGTGGCGCACCGCGAAGCGGATCTCTGCGAGATCGCTCTGGTGCAAAGTATGAGTTTTACGCAAGATGTCAGTTTTTATAAAAATTATTCATACCCCCATTGACCCCGCTCTAAACAGACGGGGCTGTTCGTGTCTACTACGATGACTAGGAATAACTTATTTAATTTAAGATTGTCTGACGATCGCTTTTCTGGAGGATCGGGCTCGGATGCCTTAGTTGTTACTTTTTACTCGTTACTAGATCGGGATTTGAGGGGCTTGTATTGGTGCTTTGCGAATTTTCAATTGAATTTGTATTTGTTTTTAGCTGATAGGGAATTTGTAAACAGATAGCCGATCCCGCCAATAATACACTGCTTGCCACTGCGAATACAACTAAACGTTCTCCTAAAGGCGAGCGTTTTTGATTTTTATTCTCTAGTTCCCTTTCTTGAGCTTCGTCGCAATTGTCACTATCTCTCCAGCATTCATTCTCTACTAAATGAGACCAATTGTCCCCCAATGTTGGCGTGAAAAATAACCAGTCTTGACTATTTCCTGAATACCTAGTTTTTGGATCCCTCATTTGTTCTAAGTTCTCGCTCTACGAGACTGTTTATAAAATAAATACTACGAAGCTTTTTGAGTTTTTCCTAAACGTCGTCGAATATCTTCTTCTCTCTTATTATTGAACTCTTGCTTCAATTTGTAAGTGAGAAAAAGTGTGAAAAAGTATAGAAAAAGGTAATAAAAAGTATGAACCTTGCAATTGCTGCTAGGTAAGATCGGTATGGAAACCGCTTGACTTATATATTTTGAAATTCTTGTTTTACTTCTTAGAGTTAGATAAAAAATTGACGAGCTACGTCATTAAATTTAACATAACTTAAAAAACGCGCTCCTAAAATTTCAATATAAAACAGGCATTGCCGCACCTTGGTAAATAGCTAATTCTTCATTGGTTAATTCTTTTGGCTGCATCTGCTGTAAATCGTTGAAAACTGAAGATACATCTTTAAACTTAAAATATTCAGTAAAATCAATCTCTCGTGTTTTACCAATCTAAGCAGCATCTAGGAACGGCAAATCCTTGTTCTTCTGAGGCGTTTGAATTTTTTGGTAGTTCCTTGGTTTGACCCCGCTCAAGGCAAGAGCCACAAAATTATCGATATGAATATCAAGATGATTGGCTAACCTACCGGCCGTGGGTTGAGGTCTTCGATCCCAGGGGCCGATTGGTAGAGGTTCACAGACGGCGGCGATGGCTTTAAGAACAAACCCAACCAGCATCGCTAGACCAATACGACGTTTGAGGGACTTCTCCGTCCAGGCAGAAGGCATTTCCATCCCCGCACTGTCCTGGGCAACAAAGAAGTTAGTTTCTACTGGAGAACGATGCTTATACCCTAACCAGATCTCTTCTATCGTCAGCTCTCGGGCAATGGTTCCCAGCAACAATGGTTGCTCATAATCAGGATGGTCGATCCTGACTACATCCAATACTGTATCAGGAAATGCCTCAAAGTGCAGTTGTTGCCACCGCCTCAGGCGCAGTTCCCCATTAATATGCGCCCGCAACGATCTCTTCATCTGGTGGGACTTCTGGAAGCTCCCAACCTGGATGGAGAATTTCCCCATGTTTTGGAGGACGACCAGGACCTGGTCGCTCGGGTCGTGGCGATGGAGCACAACGTAGCTTGCTATTGATGCGTAAACGTCCTCACAATGCATCTTCATCTGTAGCGAGCTCGAACTGTTGCTGGGTAGCAATTCCCGCATCAACCACCAGCAATCGATGCCCTTCCGACTTGGGTAAATCATCGAATACCCCAGCTACTGCTGCTGCACAACTCTCTCCAAATCTCACTCTCTGCACCAGCCCTACTCGCACTCCCGCAATGAAGACTACACTTGTTACTGCTGCAATGATGTTCGCTTTAATCGCTTTACCTGCCCGATGGTGAAAGCCTTTTCCCAACAAATCCATTCCCAGCTTAGCTCGCCAGCGAGCAATGGTGGAACTATCAATTGCCATCACCTCTCGCTCTTTCTCTCCAAGTGCGACTGGTTCGACAGGCAGATTTTTCAAACACCAATCATAAGCTCGCTCAAACATAATGTCTACGAGGAACTTGGCCTCGCTCCATAGCCCGCTCGATTCGATGCCATCCCCACTTAAGGTGAAACACCAAGGGTAGAACGGCTCGCGCTAGACTCCCAAAGGAATTGAACCAATCGTCCAGTCATCATCACAACTAAAACGATACCGATACAGTAAGCAGTCCCCTTCGGTAGTATCTCGAGGGCGATAATTGACCGCGGCCGCGGTCACGAAAAGAGGCAGAGGGGAAGGGGCAAGGTCAGCTTGAGAGGCTCAGTTGCCAGTTTAGGAGAGTTTAAGAGTGATTTGCTCATCCAATCAGTATCTCATGTCCCGAGCGTCTGCTTAATTCTCCGAGCGTCTGCTTAATTCTCCGAGCGTCTGCTCAATTCCCCGAGCGTCTGCTCAATTCCCCGAGCGTCTGCTCAATTCCCCGAGCGTCTGCTCAATTCCCCGAGCGTCTGCTCAATTCCCCGAGCGCCTATTCAATTCCCCGAGCGTCTGCTCAATTCCCCGAGCGCCTATTCAATTCCCCGAGCGCTTGTTCAATTCCCCGAGCGCTTGTTCAATTCCCCGAGCGCCTATTCAATTCCCCGAGCGCATCTCAAAATGGTAAAACACGAGAATCTTTTAAAGACGAGAAATAATTATCGTCGTTGTTAAAAGCAGCAACAGGTGTTAATTTGATTTAAGATTGGTGTTTTTGCTATTTATTGGCTTTTTTAGTTGCGATCGTATGATATATGGCTAACCGTCAGCATTTGAAAATCTTAGAGCAAGGCGTTGACACTTGGAATCAGTGGCGTAAAGAGAATCCTGGTATTAAACCCGATCTGATTGTTGCCGACTTGAAAGGTGCCAACTTGAGAGAAGCTAACCTGAGTGAAACTAACCTGAGAAAAGCCAATCTGTTTTTTGCTTCCCTGAGTGGTGCCAATCTAAGAAATGCCAACCTGAATGGAGCGAATCTGAGTGGAGCTGACCTAAATGGAGCCGACCTGAATGGAGCTGACCTGAGTGAAGCCAAATTAAAAAACGCCCAAATAGATCGAGAAACAGTAATAGATGCAAAATGGCGTTTGCTCTGGGAAATTGTTAACAAAGGTGGTATAGGTCGCGACCTGAGAGGAGCCAAGCTTAAAGAAGCTAACCTGAGTGGTGTCGATCTCAGAAATGCCAAACTTAGAGGAGCCAACCTGAGCGGTGTCGATCTTAGAAATGCCAAGCTGAGTGAAGCTAACCTGAGTTATGCCGACCTGAAAAGTGCCAAGCTGAGTTATGCTAAGCTGAGTTATGCTAACTTGAGCGGAGCTAACCTGAGTTATGCCGACCTGAGTTATGCCAACCTGAGTTATGCTGACCTGAGCGAAGCCAATCTGAGTTATGCTGATTTGAGCGAAGCTAACCTGACAAGTGCCGATCTAAATAATGTCGATTTAAGTAATACCAAGCTAAGAGGAACCAGCCTTAAGGATCTCGATCTAAGTAATGTCCAATTGAGTGAAATCGACTTAAGAGGGGTCAATCTAAGCGGACATGACTTAAAAGAGAGAAATTTGAGCTCCCAAGACTTAAGTGGGGCTAATTTAACTGAAGTTAATCTGACTAAAATTCAAGCACTGGGAACTAATTTTCAAGATGCCATACTTACGGGAGCTTGTATAGAAGACTGGAATATTAACAGTGAAACTAAATTAAATGGCATAATTTGCGATTACGTTTATTTAAAAGAAAATAAACTCGAACGTCGTCCCTGTGACCCTAACAAAACTTTGGCACCAGGAGAATTTGTCAAACTAGTTCAAAAAGCCAGAGAAACTGTAGATTTAATCTTTTCTAACGGCATCGACTGGAAAGCATTTTTACCAACCATTAAAGAATTACAAGTCAAATATCTTGAGGAAGATTTATCAATTGCTGCGCTCGAAAAGAAACCCGACGGTGCTTTTGTAGTTCGATTAAACGTTTCTCCTTATGCTGATAAAGGGTTAATTAAAAGTAGGGGCAAACAATTATATGAAGAAAAACTTAAATTAATTGAAGCTCAGCATCGTGCTGAATTGAAAAGTTTAGAAGCTAAATATAGTATCAAATTATCAAATAAAGAAGAGATAATAGAACTTCACAAAAAGTATAATTCAGACATATTGGAATTAGGTAAACTGGCGGCTAGTAAATCTATTACTAATTTTCAAGTTAGGGATTGAAATTCATCCCACCACTGAAAGTGGTGGACTTCTTTCGACATTGAGGTTTTAAATCCGAATTGACCATCTCAGAGATAAATGAGATTGAGGCGATCGCTATTCAAACCGTCCCAGAAAACGGCGATCGCTTCGAGAATCTCCCTACCTCCCTGGAAGAACTTAAGGCCCTCGAAGTTTGGATTGAAGTAAACTTCCTCTAGTTCCTCCATGGTGTGCCCAGCGTGCTGCGCCTCGACGCGGTTGTGCCAGGTGAAAAAAGCTAGGCGCAGGTGGGGGTAGCGCCTTTGTTTGATCTCAATCAAACCGTCTTCTAACTCTTGCCAGAAGCCAGCCGCCGCCCAATGTTCGACAGCAAAACTAGCACCTTGGGCAATTTGCGGGTCGTCGCTACCGTAAAGCCGAATTAATTCGTCACAAAAATGTAAAGTTGTGGGGCGACCGTGTTTGCGCTTGCCCAGGTCTGCATAAGTCAGACCTAGCTCTTTAGCTACCTCCAGCAGCCACTCAAAATGAGCCGCTCGGAAACGACAAATACCGCCATCTACCGTTCCCTCAGTGCTAACTAATTCTGGATCCCCTTCTAAATCTTTTTCCTCTTCTGTTAAAGCAACGCGGCTGCTAATTGGTTGTTTGAAGGGGCGGTAAATTACTCCCAGTTCGTTGAGCAAGATCTCTCTACTTGCCCGCGACTGCTCTAGAGTAGGAGATTCGATTGTTTTTAGCAAAGCCGCTACTAGGAATTGGTTAGAAAAAACTGAGAATTGTCGGATAAAGTGGCGCAGCTCTTCATCAGTAATATTGCCCTTACTAAACCACTTTGTATAAGCGTTGCTAGTAATAATGGGATGCTGCAGAAATTGGCGCTCGACTTGGGCAAGGAATCTTTGGAAGTTCTCTACTTGCTCCTGAGTTAGCTTACCCTGGCGCCAGCGTTTTTGAATTCTCGAAGAAACGATCGGACCGCCTGGATTTAATGGGAGAACTTGAGTCATGGTTGAATTCCTCGTGGTTGTAAATTATCCCAACTGTAGGGATAGTTTTTGTCTTCCAAAGCTGCAGCGTTAGTAGTGAGCTTTAGGGGTTTAAAGGTATCGAGCATGACAGCAAACTCTTCAGTTCGTTCCTTGCCGATCGAACCCTCGTACATTCCTGGATGAGGACCGTGAGGAATCCCGCTGGGATGTAAGGTAATCGAGGCTCGCTCAATTCCTTGACGGGACATAAATTTACCGTCGATATAGTAAATGAATTCATCAGAATCGACATTAGAATGATTGTAGGGGGCTGGAATGGCCAGAGGATGGTAATCAAAAATTCGAGGTACGAAGGAGCACAAAACAAACCCAGAACCGGCAAAGGTTTGATGCACGGATGGGGGCTGGTGTATTTTACCAGTAATGGGCTCAAAGTCTTTAATATTGAAGGCAAACGGCCAGAGATATCCGTCCCACCCGACGATATCTAGGGGATGATAAGCGTATAAGTAGCGGCAAATCATATCCCGCGTTTTGACTCTTACCTCAAACTCTCCCTTCTCGTCGTAAGTAATTAGCCTTTCTGGCGGACGAATGTCCCGTTCGCAGTAAGGCGCGTGTTCGAGAAATTGACCGCGCTGATTCAGATAGCGCTGGGGAGGCTCGACGTGCCCGTATGCTTCTACGACAAGCATACGCTGTTCTACTCCTCGATCGGGCACGAGGCGCCAAACAACTCCACTAGGAATTACCACATAATCCCCCGCTTCATAGCTAATTATTCCATACTGGCTTTCTAGTACACCGCTGCCTTCGTGAATGAAAATTACTTCATCGCCGCGAGCAAAACGATACCAATATGGCATGGGTATGGTAGGTCGAGCTACGGAAATACAAACATCCGCGTTAAGCATTAGAGGAACGCGAGATTCAATAGCGTCGCTTCCCGCAGCTACTTTTGCTGCCCGCAAGTGGCGGTGACGCAAAAAAGTTTGTTCTTCCAAAGAAATGTTTACTTTGCTCCCTGGTAAAATTTTTAGCACTTGAGTGGGTGGATGTAGGTGATAAAGCAAAGATTTAATGCCTGAAAAACCGTGAGTTCCTACTAACTCTTCGTGGTATAAAGAACCGTCGTTTTGACGAAATTGTGTGTGACGTTTGTGGGGAATTTTTCCCAGTTTGTAGTAGTAGGTCATGGTTTTACCTCGCTTTTTAGCCGCTCTCCCTAGAGATTTCCTCGCCGTGCTTGCTCGCGCTCGATCGCTTCGAACAAAGATTTGAAGTTTCCTTCACCGAAGCCTTGGGATCCGTGTCGCTCGATGAACTCAAAAAAAAGCGTCGGTCGATCTTCGAGAGGCTGGGTAAAAATCTGCAATAAATATCCATCTTTATCTCGATCTGCCAGGATTTCTAGCTCTGCTAGTTTATCTACCGGCTCGTCAATTTTTCCGATTCGCTCGTTCAAATTCTCGTAATAAGTTTTCGGGACTGACAAAAAGTTCACTCCCGATGCTCTGAGTTGGGAAACCGTTTTGATGATATTGTTAGTTGCACAAGCGACGTGTTGAATTCCAGGACCTTGATTATATTCTAGGTATTCTTGAATCTGGGACTTCCGTTTGCCTCGAGCTGGCTCGTTGAGAGGCAATTTTATCTTGCCCGTGCTGTTTTGCATTACCTTAGACATTAAGGCGGAGTACTGGGTGGATATAGTTCGAGCGTCAAATTGTACTAATAACTCGAAACCCATAGTGTCGGCGAGAAACTGAGCCCATCGATCCATCGCTCCTAGCTCCACATTACCCACAACGTGATCGATAGTTGTCAAACCTACTCCTTTGTCCTTAGCCGAGTGTCGGGGCTCGAAGCCTGGTGCAAACACCCCACCATAATTACTGCGCTCGACAAACTTAAGCAAAATATCCCCATAGAAGTGAACAGCGCAATAGCGAATTATTCCATACTCGTCTTCTACTTCGGTTGGAGGGATTGCTTTTATTGCACCTCGTGCAGTAGACTCGCGGTAGGCGCTGGCGGCATTGGCAACTTCTAGGGCAATAACAGCTATGTTATCTCCGTGCTGGAGTACGCTTTGGGAGATAGGATGGTCTGGACTAAGAGCAGTACTCAAAACCAAACGAATCTCTCCTTGTTCCATGACGTAGGATGCGGTTTTACGCTCTCCTGTTTCTAAACCTCGGTAGGCTGTATTGGTAAATCCGAAAGTCTTGGAGTAAAAGAGTGCGGCTTGTTTAGCGTTACCAACGTAAAACTCAAGGTGGTCGAATCCCTTAATAGATAAAAAATCGCTCATCTTAATTGTGATTTTTTAGGTGGCTTTTTCTGGAGCTAGCCCAGCCGCTTCGCCCAAAAATCATTGCGTGCTTGCGGGACAGTTTGTTTTAAAGTAGTTCGTTCTTCTTTCTTCTTTGTCTGCTTTGACTGTGAGGAAATAAATTTTTGGAGGGATATTGTCAGCTTGCTTACTGGACAATCAAATGTATTGTTTGCTGAGAATTTAATTGGGCTTTTTCCAGAGTTCGATCGTCATTCCTCACTTACAAAAATCTTAATAAAGTAAGAATTTTTTTATATCTTCTTTAATTATAGATCTTTTAATAATTAACTCGATCTAGTTCTGAGATAGCATTATGTTAGTTAGGAAATAACCCCTAATGCTTGCATCAGTAAAAACGCTTCTCTCAGAAACTATAGACTACGCTGGACTTTTCCCGCCGGCTAAACTCAGCATGAGAGAGGCGCTAACAAATTATGCTTGCTATCAAATGGCTTTCACCCACACGATGTTAGGTCACTTCGTGTTACCAGCCTCGCGTCTGAAGGAATTGGAAGAACAGCTTTTAACTTTTTGCCCAGAGGACGATCGAACGCGACATTGGCAACTTAGCCTAATTGCCTCCCCAGAGCTGGAGTCAGCGAGGGTCCAGCAGATGCAAATTTTTAATGACAGGCATAAGGTCTCAATTGCTGCCCTCGAATTTCCGCCCCTATCGCCCCGAAAAATTGAGAAAATACTTCCAGCTCTTCCCGCGGGCATTGAGGCCTTTTTTGAAATTCCCTACACTGAAGACTTAAAGCCATATATAATCGTGCTGGGAGATACTGGTGCAGGGGTGGCGGCTAAGATCCGAACTGGCGGCGCGAATGCGGAGGCTTTTCCCACTATTGCTCAGCTTTATCAGTTTATCTTTGCTTGTGCCGAGGCTGAAATTCCCTTTAAGGCAACTGCCGGACTGCACCATCCCCTAACTGGTAGGTATCACTTAAAATCTGATACAGATAGCCCCAATGTTTTCATGCACGGCTTCCTGAATGTTGCTGTAGCGGCAGCCCTGCTTTACTGGCATAAAGTAACTGCACGAGAAGCTTTGGTAGTTCTTCAGGAGTCTTCTCTCGACGCTTTCCAATTTAAAGCAGAGAGCATCCTCTGGAAAGATCGCCAAATAAACCTCAAAGAGATAAAAGAGACTCGGAAAAGTTTCTTCCGTTCCTTTGGTTCTTGCTCATTTCAAGAACCGATAGAATCCCTCAAGGAGCTAAAACTGTTATGAGTCATTCCCTCGATCGAACCCACGATCCGAGTTTGCGCAGTTGGGTGGAAACTGCCAATCAAAAAGATACGGATTTCCCGATTCAAAACTTACCTTTTGGCGTGTTTCGAGAGCGAGGTAAGGCAGAAAACTCGCGAATTGGAGTAGCAATAGGCGATCGAATACTGGATTTAAAATTCTGTTGTCAGGAAGGACTGCTCCAAGAACTTCCCACACGCTTGCAAGAAGCCTGCAAAGCTCCCAATTTGAATCCCTTGATGGCTTTAGGAAATTGGGCTTCTTCTACGTTGCGCGCTCGCCTGAGCGAACTGCTACTATCTAATGGGCAACAGAAGACCCTAGGAACAAACCTCCTGGTGCCAATGGTAGAAGCTGAGTTGTTATTGCCTGCCGACATCGGCGATTATACCGACTTTTACGCTTCTATTTTTCACGCCACCAACGTCGGTAAACTATTTCGCCCCGCTCGACCATTGCTGCCTAACTATAAACACCTCCCCATTGCCTACCACGGTCGCGCCTCCTCAATCGTGCCCAGCGGAACTTCCCTCAAGCGTCCGAAGGGTCAGCGAAAAGACTCAGGAGATAGCATCCCTAATTTCGGTCCTTCTCAACTTCTAGACTACGAGGTAGAAGTGGGTTTCTTTATTGGTGTTGGCAATCAGCTAGGGCAGCCAATCGTTATCGATCGAGCTGAAGAAAGCATATTCGGACTCTGCTTGGTTAACGATTGGTCGGCAAGGGATATCCAAGCCTGGGAGTACCAACCCCTCGGTCCCTTTTTAGGCAAGAGCTTCGGCACCACGATTTCTCCTTGGGTAGTAACTATGGAAGCTCTTGCCCCTTTCCGCTGTTCGGCTTTTTCCCGTCCTGAGGGCGACCCATTGCCGTTAGATTATCTCTCCTCATCTTTAAATAGCAAACTAGGTGGCATTAACCTCACGGTCGAAGTGTTACTTCAGTCGGCACAGATGCGCGAGCAGGGCATAGAGCCCTTTCTCCTGAGCCGTGCTTCTTTCCAGGAGATGTACTGGACCCTGGCTCAGATGCTCGTTCACCATTCCTGTAATGGTTGTAATTTACGCCCTGGAGATTTACTGGCTAGTGGCACGGTTTCTGGTGCAGAAGAAGGTTCCCAAGGCTCTCTACTTGAAATCAGTCAGCGTGGCTCCAAGGCTATCAAACTGCCGACGGGCGAGACGCGAACCTTTCTAGCTGACGCAGATGAAGTCATCATTCGCGGGTACTGTGAGAGAGAAGGCTTCACTAGAGTAGGGTTTGGAGAGTGCCGTGGCATAATTCTTCCGGCTCGATAGCGTCGAGTAATCCCTCTTTTATTAGACCTCTTGCAAATGTAATGGCTATTACCTGCGAGCGCTTACTTGTTCGGGAGGAGTCGGGGATGCGATCGCAATTGAAGAAGATTTGGATTACTTTGACGAGACACAAGCAGGTGCTAATTTAGTTTAAGATAAGCATTTTTACTTTTTATTAGTTTTTTTATTCAAAATAGTATCAGATATGGCTAACCGTCGGCATTTAAAAATCCTTGCTCAAGGTGTATTGACATGGAATCAGTGGCGCTCATCCAATCCTGATATTAAGCCTAATCTCAGAGGTGCGAATTTTAAAGGTAGGGAATTAGTTGGTGCTGATTTTAGTGACGCGGATATTAGAAGTACTAATTTTACTGGTGCTAATTTGAATGGAGTCATTTTTAAAAGAGCTTTAGCTGGGTTGCAAAGGTGGAGAGCAATTTTGTTGGTTCTGCTCTCGTGGTTTTTAGCATTAATATCAGGGTTATTGTCGGAATTTATTGGTTATTTAGTGGTGTTAATATTCGACACCAACAGTTGGTCAAATCAGGTTCTAGGTGTAATTAGTTTAATCATACTTTTAATGTTCTTGTATGTGACAATACAGGGAGGTATTGTAGCCAGCTCTCAAAAGTCAGCTAGAGCATTCATGGTGGCTTTTCCCATAGGTGTAGTCTTATTTGGAGCTTGTGCCGTAGTAATGGGTGAAACAGCAAATGCTTCAGTAATAGTTTCCATCTTCAGTAGAGCATTAGTAGGAGCAGGAGTGGGAGTAATGATGGCGGTAATTGTTGTCACAGCAGCCACAGCAATTACTTCGGCTTTCTTCGTAGCAGGATTATGGTCAGGAGTGATTGCTATTAGCCTAGCTGGAATCGGGGCGGGAATAATAGCTTCTATGGGGATGGTAATAATAGCAACAGTGGCAGCAGAGGGGATAACCTTCTTTTCTTTTTATCTGGTCTGGCAAGCTTTTAAGGGAAATAAAAAATATGCAGTGATTGGCAATTTGGCAATTACAATAGCCAATATTGGTGGGACTAGCTTCAAGAATGCTAATTTAATTGATGCTGATTTGAGGAGAGCTACTCTGGAAAATACGAACTTTCTTAATGCTAATTTAATTGGTGCTGATTTGACCGGAGCTATTGTTAAAAGTACTTCCTTAAAAAAAGCAATTCTCGGCGGTTAAGATGCGCGATCGCAACAGACACCAGCTTAGAAGAAAAACAAAAAGATAAGCTGCATACCAGCAATTCTCATTTTGAACATTTTGAAGCAGTAACATAACCAGTAGCGATCGCGTCCCAGTATAAACTTCAATTTATTTTAGTCAGTTTATATGAATTTTGCTCCGATTTATCGTGCTTTTATCTGGCACAGATATGCACAAGAAAAGGGCTAAAAAATTTGTAGATCGGGTTAATTTTAGCTAGTGTTGATTTTTTTTTATTTTTGGGAACTATATAATTAGACACTTCAATAAAATATACTATAAGATTTTTGTTATACCACATTGAATTGCGAGCGCGATCTTTAATTGGAATATTAGTTCATAAAAACTACTATATTATGGCTTTTTACTTTTTTTCGATCTACTGAAATTTCCTCGATCATTTCAGTAATTTCTTTGATGCGGTTGTTGGCTAAGTTGAAGTAAATTTGAAAATAAACCCAGCTTTTAGAGCTATGGAAATAAAAGAATTAAAAGTTTTCCTCAAGTTAATAACTAAACCCAATTATCGCGGCAAAATTAGCAAAATACAACTTGGTAAAGATACCAAAGCTGCAGAGAGAGAAAAAATTTGTCGGAATTTATACAGTAGCGGTTACGTAGATCTGACAGAAAATATTATCAAAATAAGAATAACTGATGAAGGTAAGATTTTATTCAAGATAGACAGTAAAGATTTACCCGTTACTCCTGAAGAAAATAAAGTAATTCAAGCTTTTTCTCAAAAAAAAGATGTGATTAAATCATCGGATATAAAAATTAAGCCAGCAGCAAAGCGCGACGATATAATAAATAAATTAATTGATCGAGGTTTTATCGAAGCAGCAGAAGTTAAACTTGACGAAGTTTGGTTAATAGAAGCAGGAAAACATTTTTTAGCTACTGAATGTAGCTTTAGTGGCGGCGGAATTCTTACTTTTAGTAAGAAAATGTTCGCCGATTATCTCGATTTTATTCGCAATTATTATACAAAATTGCCTCAACCTGAAGTAATACAAAACGGTAAAACTTCAGTAACAACAACTAAACCAACGGACGAGGAAATTTTACAGACTATTATCGATTTAGATACTAAATTAGCAACAGATAACTATTTACCGCTCTTTAATTTGAGAAACTCTTTGCAACCTCCTCTGACTAGAAAAGAATTAGATGAAGCATTATATCGGTTGCAAAACGATGACAAAATTGAATTTAGTAAATTAGCTGAAGTAACTGCATACAGTAAAAAAGAAATTGATGCTGGTATTCCCCAACCAGTTGGAGGTTCTTGGTTTTTTATCATCGTTAATGAGTAATCGATTATCGTAGTTTATCAATATTAAAAGTAAAAAATAAAACAATGAAATCTATCGACCAAATTATCTGTAGAGAAATCAATCCTTTCGATCGCGAGTCTTTAGTACCTGGTAATTTTTGGCAAGAAGCACAAGATGCAGCTCTTGCAGTTAATTCTATTCACGAAGAAGAAATAAAGCAAATTAAATTGGGTTTAAATTTAGTTGAAAAAGATAATTTTAGTCGAACTATTTTACTTACTGGAGATAGCGGCTCTGGTAAAAGTTATTTATTAGGAAGGCTAAAACGCAATTTGAACGAGCGCGCTTTTTTTGCTTATATTGGCCCCTGGCCCGATAGTAATTATATTTGGCGGCATACTTTGCGTCAAACTGTAGATAGTTTAGTTTGCAAACCAGAAGGTAAAAAAGAATCCCAATTATTATTATGGTTAAAGAGTTTATGGCCATTGAAATCACAAGGTTTTGCTAAAAAGATTTTCGGAGAAAGGAGATTATTTATTAATAATCTTCGTGCTGCTTACCCAAGTAAAATTTATAACCCCAGTGAATTTTTCGGAGTATTGTACGCTCTGACAAATCCAAATTTGTATTATCTTGCTTGTGACTGGTTGCGAGGTGACGATCTCAGCGAAGAAGATTTAAGAGCATTAAAGGTTAGAAAATCGATCGATACTGAAGAAGTGGCTCAAGGTATTTTAGGTAATATTGGGAGAATTTCTGCTGATAATCGACCAATAGTTTTATGTTTCGATCAGTTAGATAGTATTCCTCGTTTAGCAAATGAATCTCTAGATTTTCAACCCTTATTTAATATTAACAGTAAGATCCACAACCAAAAATATACTTTTAGAAATTATCTGATAATTATCAGTGTTATTACCAGTACTTGGAGCAGAAACAAAAAAAACATTCAACCTGCTGATTTAGCTCGAGGAAGAATCAACGGAGTAATTCGTCTTAAACTTATTAATATGCAACAAGCGGAAGCATTATGGCAAATGCGACTGCATTATATTCACGAACAAGCCGATCGCCGAGATTATTCTAAGCTTTATCCTTTATATCCAGAACAATTAAAAATTAATTTTCCTGGTGGTAGAACTAATCCTAGAGATGTTTTAATTGTTGGACATAAATTATATCAAACAGCAAAACATGGCATTTGTAAAATCTCTACTCTCGATCGAAATCAAAAAATAAAACCAGAGATTGATTACAGCCTCCCTATTGATGGTAATCGTGGTGATGACAAGGAAACCGATCTAGTAGTAAAATTTAAATTAATCTGGCAAAAAGAATATAAAAAAGCCCAACAAAAAGTTACAAAAATAACTACCATAGATGGGCCACAACTCATTAAAATGCTCCAAGAAATTTTGGCAGCTTTTGAAACAAATCAAATTCAACCAAACCTACTAACAGGGACATACAATCTTTATTCTTTTAGTTGTCTTCATCCCAAAACCAAGGAAAATATTGGCATAGTTTGGACGGAAAAAGGTAGTATGAAGGCTTTTTTTTATGCAATGAGCGCTTCGCAGAACGTGGTAGATAAAAAACAGTGTCAAAAACTTTATTTAATTAGACGTAATAGTGTGGGAAATTCTACATTAAAAGGCAATCAAATTTATCGTAAAATATTCTGTAATTCTCCTCATTCTCACATCAAACCCGATATAAGTTCGGTTATTTTTCTAGCTACTTACTACGAGTTATTTAAAGCAGCACAAGCTAAAGAATTAATTGTTAGCCAAGAAACTATTAGTATTAAAAAATTGCAAGATTTAGTTAAAGAGTCTGGAGTTTTAAATAAATGCAGTCTTTTAATAGATTTAGAAATAATTGATAAGAATAAAGAGTCATTAGCTCCAGATCCAAAAATCGATCGAAAGGAAATACGAGATTATTTATTTAGTTTGGTTAAAACCAATCAAATCTTAGGAAAAAAGACTTTACTAGAAAAAACGACTGGCAATTTTCCCAATGTTAAACAAGCACAAATAGAGGAATCGATTCAAGATTTATATCGAAACAAGAAAATTAAATTTCTCAATTCTGGCAATAATTCGCAAGCACAATTAATATGTTTATTACCCCAGAAGACTACAGCTTAATTTTTTATCTAAAAGAAAAAATCATTTGAACTGTTGCATCTAGAGAATTAAATCGTGAAGGTTTAAGCGCATGGCTAAAAGGGTACATAAAAGCGATCGGTTAAAATAATAACTTATTATTAACTCGATCGCAGCAACAAACCGCCAAGAAATCAAATTCTTGGCTAAAATATGAAGTCCGTTTAAACTTGGATATAAGATGAGAGAATTGATTCTTTGTCAAGTTCTATAAAAACGATTCACATTAAGATATAAATTTGGAACAAAATCGGCTAGACTTGTAACTCAAAGGGTGGAATGGGAATACTATAAAATATGAATCAGTAGGCAGCTATGACATCAAATTTCGATTTTGTAAATTCCCACTTTCCAGAACTTTACAAATCCGCAAGCAAAGCCGAGAGAATGGTTTATGCAGATCCTCGCGCTAGCTGTTTTTATGCCCGTTTTACCCTCGAAACTGCTGTTATCTGGCTTTACGATAACGATCCATATCTACAATTACCTTACCACAAAAATCTCAGCGCGCTGATCCACGAACCGACTTTTAAAAATAATCTCAAAGCTGGACTATTTGAAAAAATTCGCCTCATCCAAAAAACAGGGAATCTAGCCGCACACGAATTTCGTCCGATCGCAGCTAAAGACGCTTTAAACTTAGTCAAAGAACTATTTCACTTTCTCTATTGGTTGTGTAGTTATTATAGTCGCAAGGGAAAAAAATTACAAGATATAAAATTCAATTCGGCGATCGTCCCCCACCCCGAAAAACGTCAAGAAATTGGCATCGAAAAACTTCAACAATTAGAAAAACAATTATCCCAAACAGGGGAAGAAATGCGTCGCATTGTCGAAGAGAGAGAGAAACAAACACAACAACAATTACAAACCCTTAAAGCCCAAATAAAAGCCCTTAAAGAACAAAATGAAGCCGTATTCGATCGCCACAACTACAACGAAAACGAAGCCAATACTCGTCCTAACTACACCAACGTATTGCTAAAAGGTTATCTAACGCGATCGGACGAGATGAGAGATATTATTAAAAAGCTTATATCTTACAAAATTCTTTGGTTAGATACAGAAGTTGCTTATTGGAATACTTCTAACCCTAAATTATCTTTAATTCAAATATTAGCTGACCCTGAAGATAAAACGGGAGAATCTGTTTATATCTTTGATGTTTTAAATTTACCGAATTTGGTAGATGACTTTATTAACGAAATTATGATGAATCCCGCGATCGAGAAGGTTTTTCATAATGCTATTTTCGATTTAAAATATCTTGGTGGGAACAATGCTCAAAATGTTACTTGTACTTATAAAATCTCAAAAAAAATATCTAAAGATGTTTTGGGAACTTCTAATTTAAAATTAAAAACATTAGCAACCGAACTTTGCGGTTTTACTGATATAGATACGGAAGAACAAGCTAGGGACTGGGGAAAGCGTAGTTTAACCGCAAAACAGCTAAATTATGCCAAAATGGACGTAGTTTATCTAGCCGCATTTCATCAATTTTTACTAAGAAAAAAAGAGGCAATAAACCCAACTTTAAACGTCACCGATATTAAAGTTGCTTTTGAATGTCCGCGTCTATTTTATTTAAATAAAAAATTTGGCGGAAAGACATTATTTATTCCCAATAATTCTCCTAAAGGTGTTGGCAGAATTTTTCATAGATTGGCTGAAGATTTTATTATTTTTGCTAAACAAGAACCTCAATTTCAATCTATTTTTATTTCGTCGGAAAATTTAGAAGTAGAAAAAGTCGCATCAGAAATGCAACTATTATTTTATAGTAAAGTTTTTTTTCCTAAATATTTAGAGGCAGCTATTACTAAAAACGAGCAGAAAGCAGATTTATTAAATCAAGTATGGCAAGGAATAACCCAATTAATTAGAAAATGGGCTGAATTACTGATTAATAATAGTAAATGTTGTGACGATCGCGATAAATTAATAACCAAAACTTTTGTAGCCGAAGAAAAAAAATTAGAATACGAGTTGAATTTACCTAACAAGACTCAACAAAAAATAAGCGGTAAATTTGACAGTTTAACTTACAATTTTGAGCGTCAGCGTTTTTGTGTAGTAGATTTGAAAACTTACAATCCACTCGATAAAAGTGCTCAATTAGCTCAAGTGGCTCTCTACAGTTATATGCTCTACAATTATATTATAAAACAAAGAAAGAAAGTAGCAGTAGATGCGGCTATTTACTGCGTTTTACCAGAATTTAAAGAGTATCGTTATTCTTGGGAAGAATTAGAAGATACTGTATATAAATTGATTCCTTACAAATTACAACAAATACACAAATGGTTAAAGTGGAAGTCTCCACAACCAGATCCTCCACCAGCAACTAACAATTCTAATTTATGTGATATTTGTCCCCAACAAGAGAAATGTCAAAGTTATTTTCCAATAAAAGAAGGTTTTAAAATATCAAATAGCCAGGTTGCTGAGAGAAAGGCCAATTTGGGCGCGTCGCAAGGGCAACCAAAAATAAAGATTCGATCGCCAAAAAAAAGCGAACTCGATTTAGATAAACTTGGTAATAATTTAATTGCAATATTACAATCTTACAATATTAATGCAGATTATTTAGGATCTATTGCTGCTCCAGCATTTATTAGGGTAAAAATCAAACCCCAGCTTGGAATTACTGTCGCTAAAATTGTTAAACTAGCTGAAGATTTAAAAGTCCAATTAAATCTTTTAAATGCTCCTTTAATTGCTACTCAACCAGGATATGTAAGTGTAGATTTACCGCGACAAGATCGCCAAATAGCTTATTACGATCGTTACATTCAAAAACAAAAAAATACCCCTAACGAGTCGGTAAAAATTGCGATCGGAGTAGATTTAAACGGTGAATTAATTGAAGCAGAATTATCCGATGCTAATACGTGTCATTTTTTAGTTGGGGGAACTACTGGAAGTGGAAAAAGTGAGTTTTTACGCAGTATTCTTCTTAGTTTAATCGATCGCCACAATCCCGAACATTTACAAGTTATTCTCGTCGATCCTAAAAGGGTTACTTTCTCAGAATTTGAAAATATGCCTTGGTTATTACTACCGATCGTCAAAGATAGTGAAATGGCGATCGAATTAATGGGAGAGTTAGTAACTGAAATGGAGCGGCGATACAAGTTACTTGAAAATGCTAAATGTTCGGATTTAAAAGATTATAATCGAACCAATCAAATCGAACCTCATATAGTCTGTATTTTTGATGAATATGCGGATTTTATGGTAGAAAAAGAAGTAAAAAAACAGTTAGAAGAGAGTATTAAAAGATTGGGAGCAAAAGCAAGAGCGGCAGGAATTCATTTAATAGTTGCAACTCAACGTCCAGAGGCTACGGTAGTTACTCCTTTAATTCGCTCTAATTTACCCGCTAGAATCGCTTTAAAAACAGCTAGTATAAATGATTCTAAAATAATTTTAGGAGGAACGGAAACAGGAGCAGCGAACTTGTTAGGAAAAGGCGATTTACTGTATCAAAATGGCAGCAATTTACAGCGTTTACAAAGTTTATTTGCCAAAGAAATTCAAATTAGCTAATATTAGTAGTCTCTAAAGCACTGGTTCAGCAAAGTAGTTGACAAATCAGCCAGAATGTGAAATTTTCTCAGCGTCAACTTCATTAAGCTGCTACCTCGACCTTGACTTTTGCTATCATTTAAGAGAGTTCGATCGCTTTCAGTTAATTGGAAAGCGATCGATCTTATTTCTTTGAAACTTCCCGATCGGAATAACGAGATAATAATTGAGAAATTTGGGGATTGTAGATACGTAAATAATTCCAATAATTACCAAAAACTGACTCTACATAGTTTTTAGTTTCTCGAAAAGGAATATTTTCTACAAAAACATCTGGGTCGTAAAAACCATATCTATTCTTCCATTTTCTCACATTTCCTGGTCCAGCATTATAACTAGCAATAGCTAATAACGAATTATCATTGTATATCTCGTGGGTGTGATTCAAATACCAAGTACCTAAATTAATGTTATCGTCGGGATTAATTAGGGAATAATTGGGCAATTTAATTGTATCAGCAACCCATTTAGCCGTTGCTGGCATCAATTGCATTAAACCAGTAGCACCAGCCCAAGAACGAATTTCTGTTTGAAAGCGAGATTCTTGGCGGATTAAAGAGACGACGAGAACGGGGTTTACCTGACGTTTTTCAGACCAATGGAGTATGGGTTTTTCAAAAGCAAAAGGAAATAAAGCTTGCCAATATTCTGGTGTTTGTCGCAATAGTTGCCAGTATTTTTGTTCTTGAGGATCGTCTCTATTTTTTAGGGACCAAATGCGATTAATTCCTCGCAAATAATTTCCGTTTGCTATCTTTACTAACCCTTCTGTAAATTGTTGGTCAACGGTAAGATCTTCTTTCCGATCGCCCATTTCTGCTTGCCAAAAATCCCAAGCATCCCGATCTTGACCGAGTAAGTAGAGTTCTTTAAAAGTATCCGATCCTGCTTTGGGTAGCGATCGTCTATTGGGTACTTTAACTTCAGGAGTCAAATAGCGCACGTTGTTAAAATCGCCCACATCCCAACCTAAAAAGACAGCCGATCGCCAAGCATAGAAAGATTGGGGGTGATTGGCGAGAACGTACTCAAAAGAAGTTCTTGACTTTTCTAGATTGCCTAACTGTTGTTGCCATTTTCCCATCCAAAAAGCAGCTTCAGCAGCAATATTACTATCTGAATTATTAGCAACAATAAGAGAAGCCATATTCATTGCTTCTTTTATGTTATCGGCAGAGGCAGCTTTTTCTGCCAGACTCCAGCGATATTCAGCCGCAGCTTGGGATTTAGGATATTTTTTGAGGAGTAACTGTCGGGTTTGTTGTGCTGACTGTTTCCCTTGAAGTTTGGCTTTTCTCAGTAGGGTTTTGGGTGCTTTGTCAGGAAATTTACTAATTATTGTATCGAGATAGGCGATCGCGGATGTGGATTTGGATAAACTAGCTAAATGTCCCAGGGCTAATACGGTTTCTTTAGCATCGGGAAACTCTTGGACATAGGTTTGGTATGCTTTTTTAGCTCGTGCTGTTTGCTTGCTCAAATGCATTCCTCTAGCGATGCGATAAGCATTGCGCTGATTGCGAGGAGCCTTTTGATAAGCATCTGAGGCTTTTTTGTATTGTCCCTGTTGCCAATAACCAGTAGCGATCGCGTCCCAGTCTTCGGATTTTAACTGACTGCTATATTCTTTTACCAGGCGATCTCTAATTTGGTTAGTGCTAGGCTCTTTTTCGTATTTTGCCAATAATAGAAGTAATTGGAAGCTATCTTCTGGATTTTGCGCGAGTAACCGACGTATAATCTTTTGAGAGCGAGGATGAGATGGAAAAAGTGCGATCGCATCTCTAACAGCTTCAGACCGCCAATATTGAGAATTAGACTGACCTAACTGGTAATGAGCATCGACGATCGCAGGGGATGAAGGGTAATTTTTAATCAGTTTTTCCCAGGTTTCTCTGGCTCGATCGCCCTCTCCCATTAATTGATAAGCTCGACCCCGTTGGAGTAGAATTAGGGCTGCTAGTTGAGGATAATCTTTTTCTAAGCCTTGCAGATATTTTAATGCTGACTCGCCCTGTTGTTGTTCGATAAGATCGGATGCCAAAATATAGCGAGCGCGACTGCGAGAAAGAGATTTGTGGGAACTCGACGCGATCTCTTCCAATTGAGATTGTCGCTGTTGTGGTGCTGCAGATACTAAACTTAATACTAGCGAGTCATCTTTACTCAGTTGGGTGGATTTTTCTCTACTTAGCAATAGATTCTGTTGTTCCAACCACTGAAAACCTTTAGGCAGCACCCAAATTAAGCCTAGCAGTACCGATATTAATAAACTAGAACGAAACAGAAAAGAAATTATACGTGTTGGTTGTTTTTCCATCATAGAATCGCGGAAGAGTAATGCGCCCAGGCTAACACCATGGCTGTAGGGCAATTCCGCGCCTCGAATTATAGGGTTACAAAATTTATAGGTTTACAAAATGAATTTATTCCGCTAAGGTAGCATTTATCTAGCGGAATAGTTGAATGCTCTTCACTCAAACAGTTCGATTGAAACTCAATAAACCTGAAAAAGACATCTTGATTAATTTGTGTCATTTGTCCAAAAACTTGTTTAATGTTGGACTTTACACGGTGCGTCAATACTTCTTTAGAGAGGGAAAATATCTCAGTTATGAGTCGAGTTATCATCTGTGCAAAGAAAACGAAAACTATCAACTTTTGGCTACAGATTGCGGTCAACAAACGCTTAAATACGTAGACAGGTGCTTTAAGGCATTCTTTAAGCTGCTCTCAATGAGAAAAGAAGGGATTTATCAGGAGAAGATTAATCTTCCCAGGTATTTGCCCAAAGATGGACATTTCCCTTTGATTATTCCTATTAGAGCTAGGCACAATTTTGCTAAAGACTCGTTTAAGTTTAAAATTCCTACATCTCGTCAATATACTAGAGAATATGGTTCTGTCTACATAAGCGTACCTCCGAATTTGAGAGAGAAGAGAATTAAGGAAATCCGAATACTGCCCAAACAAAGAGGTAAGTTTTTGGATGCTGCATTTGTTTATGAATCTATGGACTCTCAAGTAAGTGTTAGCAATGATGATGCAATATCTATCGATCTCGGACTCAATAACCTTGCTACTGTAGTTAGCTCCACGTCGGAATCTTTTATCATTGATGGATGTTGGCTTAAGTCTAAAAACCAATGGTTTAATAAACGTCGAGCTCAACTTGTATCTCACAAAGACAAGCAAGGTATTAAGCACTTGACTAAGCAAGAAGCTTGGTTGTCTTACCGACGCAAAAACCAAGTAAGTAATTACTTGAATAAAGCTGCTAGATACATAATTAACTTTTGCCGACATAGAAAGATTGGAACGATTGTTGTGGGTTACAACCCAACTCTTAAACAAGAGACTAATATGGGCAAACGTAACAATCAGAACTTTGTTCAAATTCCAATCTTTACCCTTCGTGCCAAGCTGCAAAGCCTCTGTTCTCGATATGGGTTGAACTACGTTGAGCAAGAAGAATCTTATACCTCGAAAGCTTCGAG
>JASJDA010000443.1 GCA_030065755.1 Prochloraceae cyanobacterium
CTACAGCTAGTATTTTCTTTTTGACTGTTTTGTTTGTTTTATTGGGATATTTTTCTTGGTGTACTTTACTAATTTTTGCTAGTTTACCTTTTGCTTATCAATTAGTTAACCACGTATGGCAATATCACGATAAACCACAAGAAGTCAGAAATTGTAAATTTATTGCTGTTAATCTTCATTTTTTTAGTGGGATATTGTTGGCTTTAGGTTTAATTCTTCCCAATTGGTTTTGATATCTCCCCACACTTCCCACACTCCCCACACTCCCCACACTCCCCACACTCTCCACACTTCCCACACTCCCCTCTCTTACCGAGGTCACTGCGATCGAGATCAACAATCTTGACGATTGAACTCATTTACTGGAGTGATAAAAATATAATTTGATTAAAATATAAAGAAATGTAAATAATATCTTAAGATAAGATAAGTAGAATAATAATGCAAAAAAACTTCGGCTCAATCGACAGTAGATTAAAACAATTATCTACTGTGTCTTTATCTGTGACAGACAGAACTGCAGAAGCTGAACCAACCTCTAATAGATTGACCAAGTTTTTTAATCAATACTTAGAGGAAGTCTCAGAATACACCCCTACGCAACCACAAACCTCTGTTTCACCAAAGGAAAAGCTATCTCAGCCAGTAGCCCTAATCGTAGATGATTCGATCGTAGTTCGCGAAATGACATCGATGAGTTTAACAGAAGCGGGCTATCAAGTAAAATTGGCTAAAGACGGTCAACAAGCATGGGAACTTCTCAATCAAGGAATAACCTGTCACCTCATTTTTTGCGATATCCAAATGCCGAGAATGAATGGTTTGGAATTGTTGTCTAAACTGAAAAATGAGTCGAATTTATCCTCAATTCCAGTAGCTATGCTCACCTCTCGCGCCACTAAACACATGAAGCAAATAGCAAAAGAGCTAGGTGCTGTGGCTTATTTAACCAAGCCCTACTTAGAAGAGGATTTATTAGACCTAGCAAGTAGGTTGGTGAATAACGAGATGGTAGTCTTTGACAGCCAAAGAACAGAAAATCCCAAAATAGAATCAGAGAAAGTTTTACAATCTACTGCCGCACCAGAACAAACGTCTGTTTCACCAAATGAAACACTATCTCAACCAGTAGCCCTAATTGTAGATGATTCGATCGTAGTTCGCGAAATGACAGCGATGAGTTTAACAAAAGCAGGCTATCAAGTAAAATTGGCTAGAGACGGTCAACAAGCATGGGAACTTCTCAAAAAAGGATTAATATGCGACTCGATCTTTTGCGATATCGAAATGCCGAAGATGAACGGTTTAGAATTGTTATCTAAACTGAAAAATGAGCCGAATTTATCCTCAATTCCAGTAGCCATGCTAACCTCTCGCAGCAGTAAAAACATGAAGAAAATAGCAGCAGAGCTAGGAGCAGTGGCTTATTTAACCAAGCCTTACTTAGAAGAAGATTTATTAGACATAGCAGATCGATGTGTTAATGGGGAGTTAACTTGTCTGAATTAAAAAGTGTTTGATTTGCACTTATCCGCGTCTTTCTTGTAATTTGCGATATACATCTCGCACGTCAACATTGTGGTGTGCTAGAGCAACCAGTGAGTGATAAAACAAGTCTGCAACTTCTGAAGCGATCGCTTCGGGATCGTCATCTTTGCAAGCCATCACCACTTCGGCAGCTTCTTCCCCTATTTTCTTAAGGATTTTATTATCTCCACCCTTAAATAGTTTGCAAGTGTAGGAACCTTCTTTTGGGTTTTGCTTGCGATCGCGAATTACTTGAAAGACTGCGGATAAAGTATCAGCAGGAGGTGGTTTTACTGTCCCCTCAACCTGATGAAAGCAACTTCGTTCCCCAGTATGACAAGCGATATCTCCTAATTGTTCTACAGTAACTAGAATCGTATCGCTGTCGCAGTCGTAGCGGATCGATCGCACTTTTTGTAAATGTCCTGAGGTTTCTCCTTTATGCCATAATTGTTGTCTGGAGCGACTCCAATACCAAGTTTCTCCTGTTTCTAAAGTTTTTTGCAAGGATTCTCGATTCATCCACGCCATCATTAATACAGTTCCGTCGAGGTAGTCTTGAGCGATCGCTGGAACTAAACCGCGATCGTTGTAGCAAATTTCCTCTATGGGAATGGCTTGGGTAAAAGAGTTCGATCGATCTGGGGACATGATAAAAAAGTCGCAACTCAAAGACAAAGCTTTTGAGCTTAAATTATATGACAACCTAATTAAAAGGTTGCATTCAATCCAGAATTTTCAAAGAACAAGAACTAAAAGGTCAAAAATGTCACAAGAAAACACACAAAAAAAAGTCGTTGTCGTGGGTGCAGGTTGGGCTGGATTAGGTGCAGCTTATCAGTTAGCAAAAGCTGGTTGTGATGTTACTTTACTAGAAGCAGGGCCATATCCTGGAGGTTTAGTAGCAGGTTGGAAAAGCGAGGAAGGTCGATCGGTAGAAGGAGGAATTCACGGTTTCTGGTATCCCTACAGCAATATTTTTAGTTTAGTCAAAGAATTGGGATTAGATCCTTTTACTCCGTTTACTCGTTCTTCTCAATACTCTCCAGCTGGATTAGAAGTAGAATCGCCAATCTTTCAAAACGAACCACGACTTCCTACTCCTTTAGGAACCTTTATCTACACTCGCTTCAAGCGTTTACCACTCGAAGACAGACTTTCAGCTCTTCCTCTACTCTATTCTATTATCGATTTCGACAACTCTGACGAAGCTTGGCGACGCTACGATAAAGTAACTGCGCGGGAACTGTTTAAACAGTTTGGGGTTTCCGCTAGATTGTATAAAGAATCTTTTGAACCGATGTTATTGGTCGGTTTATTTGCTCCTGGAGAACAATGTTCTGCCGCAGCTACCATAGGAATGCTCTATTATTTCATTTTGGCTCACCAACCAGATTTTGACGTGGTCTGGTGTCGAGGAACGGTGGGAGAGAAGATATTTAAACCTTGGATACAGCGCATTGAAGAACTCGGTGGCAAAGTTTTGACGGGTAAACGAGTTAACGACCTGATTTTAGACGAAAATGGCAAAGCTAAAGGAGTTGTTTGTGGTGAAGAAACTTTTGAGGCTGATGGGGTGATTCTAGGAGTTAGTGTGAGTGGTATTAAGAAAATCGTCGCTGGTAGCAAAACTTTAAACAATTACCCAGAATTTCGCAATTTAAGCAACTTAGGAGGAATTGACGTTCTTGCTACTAGATTGTGGTTCGATCGCAAAGTTAATGTTCCCCTTCCTTCTAATGCTTGTTTCGGTTTCGATCGCACCACTGGCTGGACGTTTTTCGACCTCAACGCTTTACACGACGAATATAAAGACGAATCTGGTAGCGTTATCGAAACTGACTTTTACCACGCAAACCAGTTGTTACCCATGAGTGACGAGGAAATTGTAGCAAAAGTACATAAAGATCTGGCTACTTGCGTACCTGGATTTAGAGAAGCAAAGGTAGTCGATCGCAGTATAATTCGAGTGCGTCAAGGGGTAACTCATTTTGCACCAGGTAGCTATCAATATCTCCTTCCTGGCACAACCAGTATAGATAATCTATATCTATGTGGAGATTGGATTATTACTAACCACGGTTCCTGGTCTCAGGAGAAAGCTTATGTCACTGGTTTAGAAGCAGCCGATCGTGTCTTAGAAAAATTTGGCATTAGTCAGAAAGCTTCAATTATCCCAGTCGAAGCCGACGAACTTCACATTCAGTTGGCGCGAACAATTAACACAACTGCTCGTAGTTTACTGAAAAGTTTTTTACCAGATTTTTGGCTGCCTTAGAGCTCATTCGTAAAGACAATCATAGACAAGAAAAAATGTAGTTATTTAGCAATAAAATAGGCGATTGTTAAAACATTTTAATTATTTTAATAATAATTTTTAAGAGATAATAATTGTTAAAAATCTTAATATATTTTATAATTAATATTAGTGAGCTTTTAAAGCTTAGTGAGCGAATTTTTCCTTAGCGCTTTAGTAAAGCGCTAAGTATTATTTAAAACTACAAAAAATAATTAATAATATTACCTAACTTATTGTTATTTATACAGTAAGTTATTTGTTTTTTTATTAATAAAAAGATTAAATCCTCCTCAAGTCGAGAAGGATTTAAAAAGAAGTTTGTTCGATTGTATCTCTAATTTTTATTAGAGGGATTATATTAATCGAGGGCAGGAGCTGTTAATGACTCAGTAGTTAAAGTTGCAGTTAGATTAGCTTCTAGTGACTGTGCTTTATATTCTGCGACTACTGGTATTGCAGCTTGTGCTCTATTGGCTAGTTCTACAGTTTTAGCATCGTAGGTGTTAGTTAAAAGCTTGGGATAGAAACCTACTGCGATTACTGGGATGATAATGCTAGCGGCGATAAATACTTCACGAGGATTAGCATCTATTTCATACTTGTCTACTTTGAAACCGTTTTCGTTTTTACCGTAGAAGATAACTCGCAAAGTAGATAAGAAGTAGATAGGAGTGACAATTACACCCACAGCAGCGAGGAAGATTACCAGTACCTTGAAGGCTGTGCTGTAAACATCGCTAGTAGCCATTCCCAGGAACACAGTGATTTCTGCTACGAAAGCACTCGTTCCAGGTAGTCCCACACCAGCCATGACCAAAATACTGAACAGTGCGAAAGTCTTGGGCATTTCAAAAGCTAAACCAGTGATTTTGTCCATCCAAAGGCTGCCAGCACTCTTGTAGGCTACTCCCGCTAAGAAGAACATTGCTGCTGCGATTAAACCGTGAGAGATTAACTGTAGCATCGCACCGTTCATTCCCACTGCTGTGTAAGCGCCAATTCCAATCAAGACAAAGCCCATGTGGGAGATAGCTGCGTAAGCAAGTCTTCTCATCAGGTGTGTTTGTCCGAAGGCTACAAAAGCACCGTAAACTATATTGACTACTCCGAGAATCACTAACACTGGGGCGAAACTCATATGTGCTTCGGGGAACATTTCTACGTTGTAGCGGATTAATCCGTAGCTACCCATTTTCAGTACACCAGTGATGACCATGGA
>JASJDA010000444.1 GCA_030065755.1 Prochloraceae cyanobacterium
TTCTGTTGATGGGACTTGAATGGCCTGTTAATTAACGTCTTTTAATACATTGCCTTTTTTCTTGATCCAGTGACAACTTAAAAGTTGTCACTCCCCCTCTTAGCAAACTATACCGTCTAGTTTGCTAGGTGGGAAGTCAGAAAAGTAATATATTGAAGCTCCGATGAAATACCCCCAAAAGGCTATCAGGAACAAAAAACATTATTGATTAGTCTTAAAAACAAAACTTTTAAGCTGGTGAAGTCATCTTTGAAGAAGGAGAGTTGGGTAATTTGGTGTACGGCATCATCGAAGGAGAGGTCGAGATTTCAGTTCAGGGAAAAGTAACAGAAACGATCAAAAAAGGTGATGTTTTTGGTCAGAGTGGATTAGTTGAGCCAGAACATAAAAGAGCTTCGACAGCCTGGGCTAAAACTAATTGCTTAATCGCCTTCGTTGATAAAGAGCATTTTCTCTTAGCTGTTCAACAAACTCCTTATTTTGCCTTGGAGATACTCACGAGTTACTCTAACCGTGTTCACATTTTAAAAGAGATTATTCAAGGGTAATTGAGTTCTGCGGCCGTAGAGGTTCAACCTAGAAGCCATTGTTAGTCATTCAAATGGAATGGAGAAAGATATTGCTGATTCAAAATGATTCATTAGAAATAATTTTTCGACTAGGTTGGGCCACACTATTCGGGGCGTTGATTGGCTGGGAGCGTGAACTCCAAAATAAACCCGCCGGATTAAGGACGAATATGCTGGTGAGTCTGGGAGCTGCTTTATTTACCTTAGTACCGTTCCAATTAGACTTAGTTCAAATCAGTCCAGATTCTCTTAGTCGCATCATTCAGGGTATTATTACTGGTGTTGGGTTTTTGGGAGCTGGAGAAATCTTTAGTGAATCCAAACCAGAATCTAACAAACCCCGTGTTCGGGGTTTAACTTCTGCTGCTGCGATTTGGATTTCTGCTGCTTTAGGAGTAATCGCTGCTTGTGGGTTGTGGGAGAAAGGATTAATTGCTGTTTTAATGGCCTGGTTAATTCTGCGAGGGTTGAAAATAGTTAAAAAAATTAAGTTTTTTGGTCGTTCCTAAGACTAATATTTTTCTCTTCGTCTCAAGCCAAACCAAATAGCTTTGGATCGTACTGTGATTGGATTAGAAAATCTTAAGCACATTCGTGAAATAAGCATCGCGTTGCTAGGTTGAAAAATTTCGTCCCTAGCTTTTTTAGCCTAGGCTGTTGATCGGACTTGAAATCGAGCAAAACCGCCATACAACTTTTTCTCCGAAAAGAAAGTTTTTATATTAAATATAAACTTTAAATACAGCTAAGCTACAAAAAGGCAGAAAAAGAATTAAATATTAGAAAAAGCCGCCTTTCGTTGAGCTATTATCGATTCACCAAAAAACGAACTTAACGAGAAAGACTGTGATAAGCACGATAATGTTTGTTCATCACTTCGCGTAAATTTCGTAAATGAACTTTTTCACCCAGTACATTCGATAAATGTTCAAACAAATTAGAGGTGATTTTCCTGATAGCTTTAGTTTTAATCCCGCGACTCGATTCAATTTCTTGATAATCCTTATTCGACCATAAGTCAATTAGAATGTGTTTCGAGTCGGAATTGAGTCCTTTATTGTAATGAATTAAAAAGAGCTGATTGGTGTACTCGATTAATTTATTAGAATCTAATTCAAGATTAACTTCGGCAGCTATGTCTCGATCGCTCTTGGGAGGATTTTTGGTTTGGGCTTGATTGGAACTAGAATTTTTGGAGCTAGTTTGATTAGTTGTGGGACTTTGAGGAGGATTACTAGTTTTTTGAGTAGCAGTTTGAGCTGTTGCGGCAGTTTTAGCACTCTTGGTACTTGGAGAGGTTGAGGTGCTGGTTTGATCGGGTTTATTACTTGGAGAAGACTTTTGAGGAGTCTCTGGGGTAAGAGAAGGAGTAGTAGATTGCTTTTGAGTATCTTTTGATGTAGAGCTTGTATCTACAACGATTTCACCACTGGGGGCTTTCTTCTTGCCTAATTTTTGCTTGAGATTTTTACACTCATCGCAATATTTTGGACAAGTAGTCGCATAGGTAGTGCGCTGGGATTCCTGGTCGCAATGAGCGCAGATGAATTTGAAGGTACGAGTATGTAGGGTGCGCCAGTGGCCTTTGACTTGATAAGGTTTGACGTAGATTTGTTTGGATGGCATTGATTAGTATTTTTCTAGCTATTTAAGTCAGCTCAATCGCTAGCTTGTATGGTAGATCGGATTATTCAGATGAGGCAAAATTCGATCGCCTCCTATCTCCTGAATTCTCAAAATCCCAAACATTTTATAGTGTTGCGTACCCAATCGTAATCGAGCGAATTTAACCACTACCTCCTGGTCAGTAGTTAGATTTTATTGCTGGTTTTCAAGGCTCTTTATCCAGAGAATAAATAAACAGATTTGTAAAGAATTTTGATAAAAAACTAACTCTTGCATAAAAGTAAAGGCGTAATTATGAATCAAAAATTGAGGAAATAAAAATCTCAAACTATTAATTACATAGTTGACAGACAAGGCTTAGATTATCGATTTTAAAAAGATGGTGCGATCGAAGTTAAGAGGTCGGTTACTAAGTAGCTCTTCAAGCTTTAAGGGCGGCAGGTTTAAAGGCAGAACTCAAGAGGTTTGATAGTGCCTCAGACTTACTTATATAAATAAAGTTAATACTGAGCAATGAACGAATTTTGTCGGGGATACCAACAAAGGTTACTACAGAAAAAAATTAAGCAGGCAGCAAAAGGAAGACTATCTCTTGAAGAGGTTCAACATCTGAAAAGATGTGGAGTTGATATTAATCATAAGACTAATAAAAGAGTAATTAAAAAGTTGGCAGCTTGGTGTCAAACAACAACTATAGAAAAATACTTAGAGGATGTGGTTTTTTTACTCAAAAATGCTGCTTTATTGGACATAATTAACTTACTAGCAGGCATAACAATAATTGTTAGTTTGACAACTTGGTTGGCAAATGAAAAACAACGTAGAAATGCCGAAGTTTATCAAGCGTGGCAAGTAATCACTGCTGCCTATGAGCAATCTGGAAGCGGAGGACGTAAAGAAGCTTTAGAGTTCCTCAACTCAGAAACAAGACGATTTCCTTGGTTTTGGCTAACATGGAAAAAACAAAGTCTAGTAGGTCTAGAAGCACCAAAAGCATTATTAACTCAAGTCAATCTCCAATCGGCTAAGCTATTTAGTGCAAATCTGCAATCAGCGATACTATTTAAAGCCAATCTGGAATTAGCTAACCTAACTAAGGCTAATTTACAATCAGCTGGCTTGTACGAGGCCAATCTTCAATCAGCCAACCTGAGTCAAGCCAATTTACAATCGACACGGCTAATCCGCGCCAATCTAGAATCAGCTAATCTAACCAAGGCTAATTTGCAATCAGCTGACTTATACGATGCCAATCTCAGCCGTGCTAATCTCTCTGGGGTAAAAAATTTAACTCCAGAGCAGGTAACAAAAGCTAGGAATTGGAAAAAAGCCTGTTTCGACCCTGATTTTAGAGAAAAACTAGGTTTACCAAGAGAGCAGATAAAAGAGTGTAAATAATTAGATTTAGCTGAAAAAGTATGTGCGATCTCGAAGAGATCCGCGTAGCGGTGCGCTCAATCTCATATTGCTTTTTTCATCTTAGCTTGAAAGATAATTGAAAATTATTTTTTATTTTTGAAATATAATCAAAGATAATCGATCGAAGGAAAAAATTGCTATTTTTAAAATAAGGACAAAAAAGACATATAATCTGCCTTAAAATGGCAGAAAGATTCATGACTAAAAAAGTAATAGCAATGCTAGTTTCCGAAGTTTGAGGCAGTTTCGACATGACTAAATTGAGAGTATATCTTCTCTTAGCTTGACCAAATTTAGCTTCGATTATATTACGAATATTTTCATCAATTTTCGCCTGAATTTTTATTTCTTTGCTAGGATTCTTAGGAGGTCTACCTAATGGTGGCCCGCTAATTCTAATTCCTCTGCTTGGTGTCGCTAAAAGCCGAGGAAACCTCGGCGGCGCGACATCCGCTTTTTTACACCATTTTCGGTTAGACTGATTGCGATAAATTTTATCGACATGAACTGATTCTGGATAATAACCCGTTAATTCTTTATATTTTTCAACTTGAGATTTTAAGTCACCGGATTCATTAAAATTATCCCACCTTATTTTATCTAAAAATACATATTTGCCAATGCAGCTTACTGCTAATTTTGCGCCAAACTCTGTAGTTTGTCTGGCTTTTCCTCTCATAATAGGTCTGACATGAGGTTGAGATAAACTGACTATTCTATCGTCAACTCTTTTAGTTTTATTTTCGTACATTAATAATTGTTGACGATATATTTCTGTTGCTACTAATAACTTTTTATATTGTCTTCTGCTTAAAGTTTCTCAATTAGCTCCTTCGCCAATTAATTTCTCTATATGAGATAAATTTCTTCTAACATATTGCAATTGTTTTCTAATTGCTTGTCTGATTTCTTTCCGTTTTGGTCGTCGCGATTTTGCTACTAGTAAATAATTTTTCTTAGCTATTTTGCGATAAGTTCTTGGTTTTTTAAATAGTTTTTTTAATGTTTTGTAAAGACAATCTATAACTTTTTCTGTATGCTTCCTAACTTCATTTAGCAATTTCAAATCAGTTGGGTGGAATGCTTAGACAGCCTTCATTTACCGATTCACTCTACTAGCAACAATAAACTTTTTATCAAGGCTGTCTAAGCCCTCCCGGATAACTTATATCTGATGGGGCAACAGTTGCATCTAAAACTAGTTTTCCTTTGTTTTTAATTTCATTGACTTCTTCTTTTTTTTTTGATTCGAGTTCAGACTCTATATCTTCTTTTGATAATATTTCTTTGACTACTTGTTTGTTTATTGAGTTAACAAGCTCAACTCCTATCCTTTCACGAAAATGCACCAACAGCGATGGGTCAAATGGAGCTTTATTTGTATAAGTTTTAAGCCCTAAAAAGTATTGTAGATAAGGATTTTCTCTAATCTGCTCGACTGTTTCTCTATCGCTTG
>JASJDA010000445.1 GCA_030065755.1 Prochloraceae cyanobacterium
TGAACATTATCAAGAAAATGTGGAAAAATTAAAAATAATTGGACAAGCAATAAGTCAGGAACTTTTAGAATTACGTCAATTTAGTTATACAGCAAAATGGCGAGAAAAGTTTTTGTAATTTTGTAAGCGAATAACTATAAATCGCGCTCGTGAGCTGACCGATGCGCTCGTGAGCTGACCGATGCGCTCGTGAATTGACCGATGCGCTCGTGAATTGACCGATGCGATCGCGAGTTGACGAATGCGCTCGTGAGCTGACCGATGCGATCGCGAGTTGACGAATGCGATCGGGAACTGAACAATGCGCTCGTGAATTGACCGATGCGCTCGTGAATTGACCGATGCGATCGCGAGTTGACGAATGCGATCGTGAGCTGACCGATGCGCTCGTGAACTGAACAATGCGATCGTGAGCTAACCAATGCGATCGGGATCAAAGGACGAGATAATAAATAAGATAAAATTGATTACTTATTAACAATCTTGACTAAATCTTTTCAAAAACTCCAACAATTTAGAAATAACGTCTATCAACTATTAGGGGCAGCTAAAGACGCGACATTTGAGTTAATGGATGCTGTATTATTAACTAGAAAAGCATATTCTTTTGCTGAATTATCCCTGTCACCAGTATTCCGAAGAAAATGGTGTAGTTTGTATGAAGCACTCGACGAGTGTCGCCCCAAAAGTAAAAAATTAAGGAAGCTTTATTTTCAAGAAATACCTGCTTGGTGCGTCCTTACGCTGAGGGAACCTCAGCGCGGGCGCTCCGCAAAAATAAACGTATAATTTTAGCAGGAGATCATACCCCTTGGCCTAGAACTGAAGCCCCCACTCTTAAAGATAGAACTTATCAGCATGGAGCTAAAGTTATTTCAGGAAAACCAATTACTCTCGGACATGGTTATAGTACATTAGCCTACATACCTGAAGCTCAAGGCACTTGGGCTTTACCATTATGTCACGAGAGAATTACTTCTTTTGAAACACCAATAACTAGGGCCGCTTTTCAACTAAAACAAGTTTGCGAACATCTAGAAGTACCACCAATAACTCTTTGGGATAGCGAGTATGGTCGTGCAAAATTTGTTAATATAACTTCAGATATTAAGGCTGATAAATTAATAAGAATAAGGCCTAATCGATGCGTTTGGGGAAAACCATTACCCGAACCAAATAAGATGGGAAGACCGAAAAAACACGGACATAAAATGAAATTATCTGACCCCACAACTTGGGCAGTTCCTGTCGAATCTATTGAAATTGATGACCCAACTTGGGGGACAGTAGAAATTCAACGATGGAGTCAATTTCATTTCTATCATTCTGCTGACCATCCAATGGAAATGATCCTGATTCAAAGGAAAGGGAAAGGCCTTTCAAAACGAGCAGCTAAACCAATGTGGTTAGCTTGGATTGGAGAAGAAAAACTATCTTTAGAAGAATTATGGAAGTTATATTTAAGACGTTTTGCGATTCGTAACTGGAATAGGTTTGCCAAACAAAGATTGCACTGGACTCTACCAAAGTTAGGTACTACTAAGAAGGGACAAAAATGGAGCGAGCTTATGCCTATTTTAACTTGGCAATTATGGTTAGCTCGTGAGATTATAGAAGATAATCCATTACCTTGGCAAAAACCACAACCCACTGAAAAATTAACTCCAGGTCGTGTTGCTCAGAGCTTTTCAGGAGTTTTAGCCATAATAGGTACTCCTGCCAAATCGCCAAAACCCCGCGGAAAGTCCCCTGGTTGGAAAACTGGTAAAAAAAGGAAGAAAAAACCCCGTTATCCGATAGTTAAAAAGACAGTAACTCGAAAGAAAAAACAAAAAAAAGAAGCTGCTTAAAACAAATATTTAACTATTACTATTAATCTGAGCTTTTTATACAAGCTGAGTCAAATTTTCATGTCTCACAAACTAACCAAACCGTTTAGTTTGCTCATAGGGGAGTTTATTCTAAACTCCAGTTTTAAGCAACTGCGGCATAGTTACTGAAGGATTCGATGTACCAGGGATAGAATGTATCCAATGCGTTCGTCCTACCAAAAGCTTGATTCTCTGGCTGCAAATAGTCGGTCGAGCATTGCGCACTAGCCCTGGAAAAGACCACGCTATTATTATCGATCACAGCAACAATTGGTTTGACCACGGTTTGCCAGATGCAGAAAGGAAATGGTCGCTAGAAGCCATTAGTTTAAACGAGCCAAACTTCACCCTTAAATGCGATCGCTGCACCCATGTTTTTCGTCCTTTGCCTCATGAGTTATCCATACCCATAGAAGCTCGCATAAATAAACGGTTAAATTACTTAGAACTCCATAAATGTAGTTGTCCTGGTTGCGCTCGAGTTCTTAAATTTAAGGTAGCACCAGATAAGGTCTTGATTTTAGAGAAGACTGCTGGGAATTCGCTTAAAGAGATCGCTATTCCCCCAGGCTCTCAACAATGGGCAAGACAACTAATGTTTTCTCTCTATTTGAAAGCAAAAAAGAAACACTTTACGTCTCGGTGGGTAATTTCTCAACTAAAACAGCACCCTCGTCTCAAGGAATTAACAAAAGCAGATTGGATCTTTTTAGGAGAACTTTTAGATTGTCAAGCAGAATGGGTGATTTCTCAATGGTTTGAAATTTCAGGCGAGGGAGATCTGACTCTTAACAACTCACTTGTCAATAAGCAGACTAGTAGCAGATTGGTACGCTCATCAATCGCACCATTTCGCTCTAGCTTAAAGCAAGACAATAAGGGAAAGAGCAAACACAAAAGTGCTAATGGCTCCATCGCGAATATCGCAACGGGTGAAGATATAGAGGCTCAAAAAGACACTGTAGAGAAAGTACTCATTGAACCCCCCTCAAGGGAGGTATTTTCCCAGCAGACAACTACAGCAAAACATCCTCTCTATTCCCCAACTGTAGAAATAGAAAAAGGTAAATGGGTTCAATTAGACCTATTTGCCGATGAATTGGCCAAAGTTGAACCTCAAACTCTAAGAGAGCCTTCTGAGAGACAAACATTGTTGCCGCCAGACAATGAGTCGGCTCTCGCTCAAACCAAAGAATGGGTTCAGTTAGACTTATTCGGAGCCCAACAAACAAGCGCTTCAGAGACTCCGGCTCGGCCATCATCAACAGAGGTAGAGCAAAACCTCCAAATTAAAGAAAATTTTCAATTTATTTTACAGGGAACTTTAACTGGAGTTGATAAGAATAAATACTTAGTCACCCCAGATGGGCGAGAATTTAAAGTAAAGAGGACAATATCAAATTTTTCGACCTCAAGCAGTGGATATTGGCAAGTAGAACCAACCACAGATAATCTAGGAAAAATAACGTCTTTAGTTGTTGAAAAGAGAGTTCCCTCTGAAGAATTCTTGTGTGAGCCTTTTTCTCTGATTATTTTTGAAGGTCGAATCGTTCAGTTAGCTAAAAAAGCCCAGGGGGTAATGATTAAAATCAAAAGAGCTGGAGGAAAAAAGACTTTAAAAATTACTTTATTAGGAGCCACACCAGAAATTAAAGTGCAACAACTTTGGAAAATTGTAGCTCAGCTCAGAGAGGATACACTATATATTCAAGAGGCTCAATATATTAAAGATTAAGTGTGTTCGGCGATGAATGCCCAACTATTGCACTCGAACTAGCCTTATGTGACCATTTAGCTCCCTTATCAATCCAAGACTTGAGCAGTGATAATAGAGAACTCTCAAAATTCAACCAAGCCTGTCAAAGTTCGTCAAATTCAGAATCGAATAGGAGTACCAGCTCCTTTATTCACTCGCCTCAAACAGATGTCTCACGATCGAGGACGACCAATGAATCAAATATTGGCAGAAGCACTGTCAGCATATTTGAACGAGCATTCTTAAATTAAGCGGTATTGCGATCGCGATCGTTCCCATTTATACTTATTGAATATTAAATCGAGCAGGCTGCCAGTAATCGTTATCTGATTACAGCTCAATATGTAAAAAGCATTAAGATCGAAGCGATCGCCACCTCACAGTCCTTTAGATTGGGAAGAGTTGAAAGGGAAGAAGTATTTTTTGTAGGCTCATTATCTGGCAGCCATATTTCCTGTGATTAGAGAGTGCTCGTTATAAATGAGCCAACCAGGGGGCGATTTCTAATGCCTATATACGTAGGTAATTTATCTTATGACGTAACAGAGCTTGACCTCAAAGAAGTATTTGCCGATTATGGAATAGTTACAAAAGTCAAACTGCCAACAGATCGAGAAACTGGTAAACCCAGAGGATTCGCTTTCGTGGAGATGGAAAGTAAAGCTTCTGAACTTGAAGCAATAGAAGCGTTAAATAATGCTGAGTGGATGGGTTACTAATTTTTTATTTTTATAGAGGGAACCCAATTTCTGTGCTCATTATGTCTCTTCGCAAATAACTTATCGCCATATAAGGGTTCCCTCTATAAAAATAGACAAATCTCTCGGGACGCACAATGAAAGTTAATGTTGCCAGACCACGAGAACCTAGACATTGATTGAATGAGGGAGGGCGATCGCCACAAGAGCGCTCTTTACCCGAGTCCCTATCCTTTTTTGATGTCTTGCTATTTAATCTTAATAATCAACAAGACTAGGGGGTTTTTTTTTACCTTGATTGTTGCAATCTCTGTGTGAGCCTCGAATCCCACGTTTTTAGTGACCCTAGGAACGGAAACGTGGGAGTAGGTCAATCCTCTTTAAAATAAGTTTCGATCGCCGCGCGAATATTAGCTATTTTGCTAGTAACGAGCGATTGAAAATATTTCTTTTTGATTTGTTCAACATCCCAGTCACTGATTTCAAATCCCAAATATTTTGCTTGCTCTTTAATTATTTTATTCATCTTTCTCGACAAAATATTACCACGTTGTTGTTCAAATTTATCTGACTAAAATAATAGATATTTTTTAGCTGGAGTTGGTGAAAAGCCTACACTGTATACCTCAGTATCAGCGTAGGAGTATGTCAGACGGTAGAAGACAAATTACGAGCGCGGATAATTTTTCTGATTTCGTCTTTACTCGTAATTCCTAAGATTATTGCCAGAGAAATGC
>JASJDA010000115.1 GCA_030065755.1 Prochloraceae cyanobacterium
ATTTTAGCGGGGGTCTTAAACCCAAAGCTCGAACCAAAAAATTTCAACTCTCAAGTCAAAAGTTAAAAATATTTAACTTCTGACTTCTGACTTCACACTTCTGACTTCGAGCGAAGCGATAAACCCAAGCAGCAAGAGTATAATTTTGCTAGGCCAACATCAATCCTAAAACAAATAGGAAAGTACTGCCTTTGTGGAAATTGATAATATATTTAGCTTTCATTTTTTTTATTTATCGATAACTTAAAGATGACTTTTTCTCGCCTATAATTTCTGGGACTCCAGCGATTAAATTTAGCTCGTTCAATTTCATTGTTAACTTCGGTCTACCCAAATTTAAATCAGCAAAAGGACTATCTACAGGTACTTTTAAACTACCTTTAAGTAATCCCAGCTTACCTTCAAAGTCACTTTTAAAAAATAGAAAGTCAGAACCTAAACCACTAATACACCTAAGAGTTAAGGTATTTTTCCACCAACTAGTGAAGCTAAACCATGCTTTTTTGTAGTTAAGACAACAAAGAAGCCTTTCGCCTTGAGTTACCGTAACGCTATTATTTTCCCAAGTAAAATCAGCTAATTCTTTGGGTAAACTCCAAATTTCTCTACCCCCAGCCACAGAATCTTCATTATCTACGTATATGTGAGAAATCCAGCCTCCCACTTTGTCTTTGTAACGTACAAAAGCAGCTGTAACAATCAGCTCGTTGTATTCTAGTACTGAACCAGTCTCGTAGGAAGATAGATAAACTACTCCTAAAGTTTTTCCTGGTAAAAAAGAAACGATTTCTAATTCTTCGGGTACAAAACTACGAGCTTTTTCTACATCTACTAAATGTAAGCTTTGGACTGCATAGCCTTTAAGCTGCCAAGGAGCGGGTGGATAAGTCATATTAATTGTTTTTTACTATTTATATTAGCTGAAATAGTTCGAGAGCGATCGCTTCTCTCATACTAAACTTAAGACAGCATCAGTAATAACCTATTAAGCTATAAGTATAGAAGAAAATTGGGGTAAAGATGGGCATAGAACAAACAGAATACCGCCAGCGTCGGGAAAAATTAATGGAAAAAATTGGCAACGGGACGGCAATTTTCTGCAGCGCCCCCACTGCCGTGATGCACAACGATGTAGGGTATATATACAGACAACATAGTGATTTTTTCTATCTTACAGGTTTCAACGAATCAGAAGCAGTAGCGGTGTTAGCCCCTCATCACAAAGAACATCGCTTTATTTTATTCGTACAACCCAAAGATCCAGAAAAAGAAACCTGGACGGGTTATCGAGTAGGTGCGGATGCAGCTAAGGAAGAATACGGTGCAGACGAAGCTTATCCCATTACAGAATTAGACGAGAAGTTACCTCAATATTTAGAGGGTGCGGATAGAATTTATTATCATTTGGGACGAGATGAGGCATTTAATGAGAAAGTTCTTTCTCACTGGAAACGTCTAATTCTAACTTATCCCAAGCGAGGAACGGGGCCAGTCGCGATCGAAGATACTAATTTTGTCCTTCACCCCATGCGACAAATAAAAAGTCCTGCCGAGTTGGAAATGATGCGTAAAGCTACTGCTATATCTGCTGCTGCACACAACCGCGCGAGAGAATTTGCTACACCTGGAAAGTATGAATATCAAGTGCAAGCAGAAATAGAACACACCTTTCGCCTTGAAGGAGGAATGGGGCCAGCATACCCTTCTATCGTAGCATCTGGAGCCAATGCTTGTATTCTGCATTACATCGAGAACGATCGCCAGATGCAAGAGAATGACCTACTGCTGATCGATGCTGGTTGTTGCTACGGCTACTACAATGGCGATATTACTCGCACCTTTCCTGTAGGGGGTAAATTTACGCCAGAACAGAAGGCTATTTACGAAATTGTTTTAGAAGCCCAGTCAAAGGCGATCGAAGCCGTACGACCAGGGAAAGCATACAACGAATATCACGACACCGCAGTTAGGGTTTTGGTAGAAGGTTTGATGAATTTGGGACTGCTAGTAGGGGATATTGAAGAAATAATTAAAGAAGAGAAATATAAACCCTTTTATATGCACAAAACGGGTCATTGGCTGGGTTTAGACGTTCACGACGCGGGGACGTATAAAAACAGCGAAGATTCCTGGCAGATTTTGCAACCAGGTCACATACTAACAGTAGAACCAGGGATATATATTGCACCCGATATTAAACCAGCCGAAGGACAGCCAGAAATACCCGAAAAATGGCGCGGTATTGGGGTTAGGATCGAGGACGATGTTTTAATTACTGTTGACGGAAATGAAGTTTTGACATCAATGGTTCCTAAGTCTGTTGAAGAGATGGAAAGTTAGAATTGTATCTTTTATTTGTAGGGTTTGTTATGCAATAGCTAACGAACCCTATTTGCTATTTAAGTGTTTTTGCCAACGTCAAGTAAAGCAAATTGTTGCAAAACATGTACTGGAGTATTTGGATTTCTAGCTACATTACAACGCAGATCGTTATCTTCTTCACTAGCTAATTTTTCAAGTGCGCAAACAGGTGTTTGTCGATTTTTGGCTACACTCCGACGTATATAAATATATGTATCAGATGCTAATTTCTCCAAACTAGAAGGGGGTGTCTTTGAATTCTTAGCTACACTCGAACGCACGTCTTTATCTCGATCGTCTGCTAATTTCTCTAAACTAGACAAGGGTGTATTGGAATTCCTAGCTACATTCCAACGTACATATTTATCTGAATCGCTTGCTAGTTTTTCTAAACTAGAAGGGGGTGTATTGGAATTCCTAGCTACATTCCAACGTATAGAATCCCAACGTCTATAATTATCGGGATCCCTGGCTAGTTTTTCTAAACTAAAAGGGGGTGTATTTTGTTTTCTAGCTACAGTGCAACGTATAGAATTATCCTCATCAGATGCTAGTTTTTCTAAACTCGATCGAGGAGTTTTTGCATTTTGAGCTATATTTAGACGTACATATTTATCTGAATCGCTTGCTAATTTTTCCAGCGCAGACAGGGGAGTTTTTGCATTTTGAGCTACATTTCGACGCACTTTAGCTTCTCGATCGCTTGCTAATTTTTCTAGCGCAGACAGGGGGGTTTTTGAATTTCGAGCTATATTTCGACGTACTTTGTGCTCTCGATCGGATGCTAATTTTTCCAGCACAGACAGAGGGGTTTTTGCATTGTCAGCTATATTTAGACGTACATATTTATCTGAATCAATTGCTAATTGTTCTAAACAAGATAGAGGGGTTTTTGGATTTTTAGCTACCTCCTGACGTACATTGCTATCTGAATCGCTTGCTAATTTTTCTAAACAAGATAGAGGGGTTTTTGGATTTTTAGCTACTCCCTGACGTACATTGCTATCTGGATCGCTTGCTAATTTTTCTAAATAACAAATAGGAATATTTTTGTTTGTTGCTATAGCTTGGCGTAAGCTGTTATTAGAAGAAAAAATTGCCAACTTTAAAATCCAATCAGGTATTTTTTCATCTCTTGCAAAAAAATAGTAATTTTTTTGACATAATTGTCCGAAAAAATCTGGCAACTCTAATAATATAAGTTCTATTATTGGATTGCTTAAGACTTCACGAGGATAGTGTCGAAACAATTTTTGCAGCAACTCTGGAGGTGAATTAGGATTTTGTGCTACAGCAGCTAAAACAGCTGGCTCTCCAATGTTTGTTAACTCCCATAATTCTTCCGCACCAGTATTAGGATCTGCGGCTCGTTCTTCTGGGGATAAATTCATAGATGAAGCGATCGATCGGAGATAAAATGTGAAAAGTTATTAATTAGTAATACTATCGTAGCATAAATTAACGATCGCGCACCGCTACGCGGATCTCTCCGAGATCGTAGTTATTTGTTGCCTGTGGTCTTGACTTATAGATTGAGAGAACATAGTCTGACAATGATATTCGGCAAGTCGAGCGAAACTCATTTATTGTTAATTAGACATTCATTTATTGTTAATCTTGTCAGTCAAGAATAAAGTTAACCAATTTAAAGCAACTTTATTTAATAGTGAAAAAAATGCCAATCAAACGCAGATTGAAAATGAAAAAATTGGGAAAAATCCTAGGGCTAGTAGGGCTTTTCTTTCTAGTGGCAACTCTTCCCGCTATTGCTTCGGAATCAGGTGCGGGTGCAGGATTCAATCCTCAAGAATTGTTACGAAATGCTTTAGAACAAATAAGAGATTTAGGAGCATTGGGCGGGATAGTATTTATTGGTCTTTATATTGTTGCAACCGTTGCTTTCTTACCTGGATCGATCCTTACTTTAGGTGCTGGATTCGTCTTTGGTGTAGTCTTAGGTTCGGTCTACGTTTTCATTGGCGCTACCATTGGGGCTACTTGTGCTTTTTTAGTGGGACGCTATTTGGCACGAGGCTGGATTTCTAAGAAAATTGAGGGCAATAAAAATTTCTCTGCTGTCGATCGCGCGGTGAGTAGAGAGGGCCTAAAAATTGTTTTACTAACTAGATTATCTCCTATATTTCCTTTCAATCTGCTCAACTATGCCTATGGAGTTACAGGGGTTTCTCTCACAGACTATTTCCTGGGGTCTGTGGGCATGATTCCTGGGACAATTATGTATGTTTATATCGGATCTTTAGCCGAAAATCTCGCTACTATTGGGACAGGAACTCAACCGACAAATGCGATCGCGGAGTGGGCAATTCGCATTATTGGTTTTGCTGCCACTGTTGCCGTTACTCTATATGTAACCAAGATTGCGCGAAAAGCATTAAATGAAGCTGTTTCTAAATAATTAATTTGTTTTATTCCGTTTTATTTAAGGTGCTGATAAAGGCAAAAACGCACAACTTTAAGAAAAAATTAATTTTTTCTTAAGGTCATGAATATGTATGGTGGTATCTAGCGATGAAATAATGAATAGGGAAAAGAATCAAGAATCCTTCTGGTTAAAGTTCAATTACTCTTGCTGAGTTTCCAGAAAATCACAAAGGTGATGACTGAGCCTTGTCATTCAAGGCTTTAAACTTGCCGGATCCTACAAAATAGAACAGTTCTCATGGTTGAGATGATTAAAGACCAAAAGACTATGGAGTGAGATGGAAAACAAACGACCTAAATTAGCCTTAAAAGAAACCTCGGCACTCGTTACCATTACCGAACTGCACAACTATTTCCGAAGCTTGCAATCTTACTACAAAATTGCTGAGGGAGAACTCGTCAGTCAATTAGAGGACGATCGAGACACGGCAACAACAAAAGCATTAGAAGCAAAACTTCAGGAAGTCAGAGAGAAAATCGACTATTTTCACGTTCTCAACAATGCCATTTCGATTGCCGATACTGTTATGCATACAGAGGCGATGATTGCTGAATTTAAAAAGGAATAAAAATTAACACGAAAGAGATCAATTCCCTTCACTTGATTTTAAAGAAAGAAGTTTTGAAAACTTCAAGGATTGAAGCTGTATTAACTGTTTTTGGACTTCGTGGAATAATTTCAGTAGTTCAGCAAAGGTGCGGTTGAAAATTTCTAGACCAACTGGTATTCCTCTTGAACCACCCAAAACCAGCTGTTCGTCTAATAATCTGGTAATCAAAAGGGTACTTCCCAAATTGGGGTGAACTAGATCGCAAAATAATTCATACAAATGGATTATTTTGGGGTTTTCTCTTCCCCACTTCTCCAGACAAGTTAAGATATTAACTTGGGTTGGTTGAACCCCAGACTCTGGTTTTAATCCTTTAATTTTCTGAAGATAATCAGCTAAAAAATTATCCCAATCAAATCGCCGTCCAGCTAAATGCCTATCTAGCAACTGAATTAGTTCTTCAATTTCAGATTCAGTTATTTTTCCATCAGCGACAACATCTTCAGCCAGAGGTAACATTTTACTGGTGATATAGTAGCGAAGAATAGCAGTATGTTCAATGATGGACCGTCCAACTAATCCATAAAGCAAATAATTTTCTTCATTGAGAACTTGAATTAAACATTGAGAAAAAACTGAATACTTTTTAAGGTAAACTACAGATAATGTTTCCAAATAATGATCTAACAACTCGTGTAAGTTTTCTGGAGGTTTCCAAATAACTTCCTCATTACTCCTAGCTGCTAAGCTCAAGGAGATCTCTTCAAACTGGTTCAGTAAAGGAGTGACTTGGTTGCTAACTTGCTCGGAGAATGTCTGGGAGAACTTTTTTGAATGGCGCTGTTTTTTAAATGGAGTCAATTCGTGTTTGTGCTTTCTTGACATTATTTTAGGATCTCGATCGGCTAGATACTTGCTCGCTTTAAACCAGTAAGGGGGATAAGTCATTTAAGATTACGATCCGAAGGTGATGCGAGTTAACTCCTCATTCACGTCAAAGGTTTTCGCTGTTATTTTGGTAACCCCAAAACTCTCTAATCGAGCCGTGTGTTCTTCTAGGTAGGCTTTTAGGGAAGCTTCATCTTCAAAAAGATAGATGCCACCTTGCTCCTTTGTTTCCTCATTTTCTGTCCATAATTTCCAAAGCAATCCTGGTGTAGAAGAGATTTGTTTCGCCAAAGAAGCATAAGTTGTTGCCATTTCTTTACCCCAGGGACCATCTATTTTAAAGTCGATTTGAAGGAGTTTTTTTGACACGGTTTTTCTCTTACCTTTTTAAAGCTATTCTAAACTCTATTGACATCACATTGTGCTTTTAATTTCACGATCGACCCTGTAGAGAAGTGACAATGAAAAATAACGAGTAAAAATAAGAAGCCAGTTATAATAATTTTTCACAATACTTGCTGAAAAATGTGAGCAAAAGCTCGGACACTCAGCGTAACTATGTAAAATATCTCTCCGAGGAACAAGAGAAGAAAGGCTATCAGACTGTTTAGATACCCTAGTAATCTCATTTCCTTGGCAGTGCATTGAGCTATCAAAAATCGCGCACCTACTCGGAAGTAGAAAGTGACAAGCCGCTCTAATAACTGGTAATTATCGCTTCTTCTTCCTCTACTCGGAGAAATATTAAGCTGGTCTGTTAACAATGGAATAATAAATGACCAATAAAGTTGAGTAGTAGAAGTTCCAGACAAAATAAAGATCGTGGAAGCCAATATGTACTCCCAAGTTGCTTGAGTCGAACGAATATAGCTCGCAGCTAGGGTTGTCAGTGCCATTGAAACAATAATCGTACTTGGTTCAGTTTTAGGAGAGTTATTCACTCGTAATTGCATATTGATTTAATGAACTACCAAGACCTAAGAAGTGCCGAGTTTCTTTCCCTCGTATTATTAGAATAGTTACATTTTGAACAATTATGGTCTCTTTGTGCTAGAGTTGTTTTTTATTGACGATCGCAATTAGGATAAGTCTGCAAAGACACACCACCATAGAACTCATTACCCGATCTAAGAAAACTGGAGCTTGGTGAGAAAAACTGTTGTAATTTTGTCTTCAGACCATTAAGATAAAAACTAAATCAATTAAAAATCTTAGTTGCTTAATATAATTTGATAAAAATAGGGAAAAAAAAGATGGTAGAAGAATCCAATATCCCCCCTGAGAAAGCTATCGTTGAAGTCAGCCCTGAAACAAAAGCTCTTGTAGAAAAAGAAATGTCACAAGAGTCCAATGAAATCAAAAATGAAACTATGGCGCTGATCGAAGCAATCAGAACAAAAGCACAGTCAGAAACCCAAAAAGCTGGCGAATTTACTAAGGAAAAATATTTGGAAGCTATACATACACTGCGTGATGATATAGAAAAGCTAGAATTTAAACCAGAGCGTATTGAAGAATCTTTCCGATTGCTTCAGGAAGATGCAGAAAAAAATTGGGATTCTTTGGCTAAGCAAGTAAGCGATCTAGAAGCTCGCTTGAATGAAGCTGCACAAGCAGCTTGGGAAAAATTAACAGCTTCTAGCTCTCAACAAGATTCTAATGATTCTAAATCTTGATATATTATGGCTTAATTTAATCCATTGCCAATGTTAGGTTAGGTTCGGCTTGGGCGCTATTGCATCAAGCAAGGATTAGGATAAGAAATTAGGGACTTGCGTATAAATAGAATTTTATAGCAAGTCTCCCCTCCTTGAGCAAGGATAGTGAAGGAGTTGAAAAAAAATTAAGGCACGAGACACTGTCAATGCCATCAAGAATATATCTAGAGCGATAGCCAAAGCCCTGCAAATCTTCACTCTGTGAGATACTCATGAAATTAACAGATCCGCCATCCTCCTCTACACAGCAAGAGAATCGGCTGAAAAATTTAGCTAGAAACACGACCTTAGTGTTTGCATCAGGATGTCTGGGAGGAATGTTAAATAGTCTTACTGTCTGGTTTTTTGGTTTGGTTGGAGTGACTTCATTATTAGGAGTGAAAATTGCTCCTACTCTTACTCCAACTTGGCTTTATCCTCGCATTGTTTGGGGAGGGTTGTGGGGTTTTGTTTTTCTGTTGCCTTTTTTTGAGAGAAATTATTTTTATCGCGGGATTTTATACAGTTTATTGCCTAGCCTAGTTCAACTTTTTATCGTATTTCCTTTTAAAGCTAATGTAGGAGTGATGGGTACGGATTTAGGAAGATTAACCCCTCTGTTCGTACTCTTTTTTAATATGGTTTGGGGAGTAAGTGCGGCTTTTTGGTTGAAATCGATCGCACAAAAAACAGATAACTAATAACAGTTAATCCTCCGCATTTTAGTTAAGCGTACTTTTCTAACAATTCTGGTAAATAATCGTAACCATCTACTCCAATTACAGCAATAATGTCTTTTCGTACTTGCTGTAAAATCATCTCAAATTTTTCTCCTTGTTGTCCTTTTAAAACTGTTAGTAAACCTGCACTTTGTCGCCACTCACTTGCACCAATTTGCTCTAAAAGATACATTCCCAGACAACCATTGCATATAGCTTTGTCTAATACAGAAATGCCATAGTAAGCTTCTGCTAGATAAGCAAAATTAATTCCTTGAAGATATAAATCTCCAGAAAATTGAGCAGCTTCTAAACCTTTATTTAGGGATTTAATTGCAGCTTGATATTGTTCCAAAATAACGTAGGCAATACCCGTGCTGCTGTAACATAAAGCTTGACTTTGACGATCGCTTAATTTTTCTGATAATTCTAAACCTTGTTGCAGGTAATTTATGGCTGTTTCATATACTTCTGATTCGATATTTTCTAACTGTCTAGCTCGCAATACCTCGCTATAACCTAAATTAGAAAGTGCATTTGCTTGTCCTAAACTATCTCCAGATTGACGGCTCAAAATTAATGCTCTTTGACTGTAATTTATGGCCTCGTCATAGTTTTTATGAGCGACATAAATGCGACTGAGGTGATTTAGATTGGCAATCTCACAAGTTTTGTCACCTGCTTTTCGAGCAATTTCTAGTGCTTTTTGGTGGAAGTCGATCGCTTTTTCATACCTACTTTGGGCTTTAAACGAATAGCCTAGTAAAGTTAGAATTCTCGCCTTTTCTAGATTGGCTTCTCCCTGTTGCAAAGGTTCGTCTAAATAGTCGATCGCCTCTTTGATATATTCTCCTGAAAAAGAAGCAAAAATCCCGCCGTATAATGGGAAATATTCCCGACTTGAAAAGTTTCGCAGAATTTGTAAAGTGATTTTCATACAGCCATCGGCATAAGCTGGCGAGTTTAAACCATTACCTAATTGCGACCAAATTACAGCAAAAGTTAAAAAGGTAGAAATAGAAAGTTTTGCCCCTAATTTAGCGTTATAAATTCGCTGGTCGAAAAACTGTATTAATCCTCGTTGCAAAAGCTGTAACACTACAGCTAATTCTACCCACGCAGCAGGTTCAAGACTCTTTTGTCCTGCTGCAAATTCTACTAAGGATTGGTTAGATGCTAAAGTTTGAAATAGTTGCTGAAGTAAAGGACTGCTTACCTTTTTTTCCCAAAACCCCCAAGGACCTTTCTGTTCGATCGTTCCGCCAAATCCCAGGTTACTTTGACCCTGTTCGTAAATCCAGCTTACCAAATTTCCTTCTAACTTTTGCCAAGAGTTGATACCATCCCTAATACCGCTGGCTAAATCTCCTAAGTTATGTTCGTCGAGGGACTTGGAGGCTTGTTTTAAGGCTGTAGCTAACTGTTGGAGTTGCTCTAGGGTTAAAACTTCGCTTTGGTTGGGGTCGATAGTTTTGAGTAGAATGGGGAAGCGATCGTCTGCCTCGGCATTGACAATTTTTTCAGTGGCAGAGTCGATTTTTGCAGTAGTTCTATTTTCTTTTTGCCATCGTTCCCACTCTCCCTCAATGGTTTGCAATGCTCTTAAAATGCGGGAGGCTTTAATTTTTGTCTCTAGCTGCGCTTGAGTTTGACTAATCTTTTCTTGCAGACAGCGCTCGAAAATTTCTCCCGTACCAGGTTCGATTCCGTCTACTAGCATTTTATAAACCTGTACCTTAGAGCGGATTTTACCTTTGAGGGTAATATCGACAATATTGTCGATAATTTCGAGGTAGCGATCGCGCAGTGAGGGAAAGTCTGACATAAATAAGTCAAAAATCAAATCTCAAATTGAACCTATATTTTAACGAATCGCGTATATATGGAGTTGTTTAACTATAATTTATTTTTGGAGGTTCTTTGTCAGATTTACTGATTAAAAATTGCTCTGTTTTGCAACTGAATAATGATGGCACTGGTGCGGAGATTCTAACCGATCGAGACATTTTGATACGAGGCAATTTAATTGAAGCTGTCCAAGCAACAGCCCTGGCAGATGAGAGTCATTTTCGTACCTGCATAGATGCTAAAGGAATGCTTGCCATGCCTGGATTGATTAACACTCACGCTCACGTACCGATGGTATTATTTCGGGGGTTAGCTGAGGATGTTCCCCTAGAAAGATGGTTGAACGACTGCATCTGGCCAATTGAACGCTACCTCAGTGAAGAAGATGTTTACTGGGCAATGTTGCTTGGTGCGATCGAAATGATTGAAGCAGGAGTTACTGCCGTTGCCGACCATTATTTTTACATGGACTCCGCAGCTTCTGCTGTAGAAAAAGTTGGCATTCGTGCTAATTTAGGTTGGGCAATGTTTGACTGGATGGGTGAGTCAATTATCGAGCGGACATCAGCCTTTGTGCGCCAGTGGCAGGGTGCAGCCCTTGGTCGTATTCGGACGATGATGGCTCCTCACGCTCCTTATACTTGTAATGACGATTTTCTTCGAGCCACAGTCAAAGCTGCAGAAAAGCTGGGGGTAGGAATTCACATCCACGTATCGGAAACCAAAGAGCAAACATCTGCTAGTTTAGTGAGTCGGGGTTTGACACCAATTCAGATACTCGAACAAACTGGAGTTTTAGGAGTGCCGACAATCCTAGCACACGCTTGTGGTGCAACACCCGACGATATAAAGATTCTCGCTCGATATCCAACGGGTATTGCTAGCGCTACTAAAACTTATCTCAAGTTAGGAATGGACCTAACACCAGTTTCCGAGTTTCGACAGGCTGGAATTCCCGTCGGGCTGGCAACGGACGGAGCAGCTAGTAATAATACTTTAGACCTTTGGGAATCATTGCGTTTACTGGCGATGGCGGAAAAATTGCGCTGGGGAAACCCTGAAGTTTTGCCCGTTGCTGAAGCTATTTCTATTGCTACTGTCGAAAGTGCCAGGGTTTTTAGTCGAGTTGAGAAGTTGGGAAAACTAGCGTCGGGATATCTAGCGGATTTAATTTTAATCGATCTCGGAAAAGTTCATCTTCAGCCCGATCGCAATATACTTGCCAATTTGGTCTATAGCGTGCGACCTGAAGACGTTCAAACCACGATCGTTGACGGTCAAATAGTAATGCGATCGCGCCAAATTTTAACAGTCGATAAGGCTGAGGTTATCGCTCGAGTGCGATCGATTCTAAAGCGACTTACTTTAAGGCAAAAGGAAAGTTAAATTAGTTTGGATCTTCTAAGTGCTTGCTACTTTTTGTAATTGCTTGCTATCAACGAATCGCGTATATATCGAAACCACCATCAAAGCTTTGAAAATTAGCTTCTCCTGAACGGATAAAAGTATCTAAAATTTATAATCGCTTGCTGGATAAATACTAATTTGCCCTTTAAGAAAGCGATCGCGCTGAAATTTTCCATCTATTATTCGTTCGATGAAACTGGATTTACCAACGTTAATACTAATTGTGGGGTTAACGAGCAAATATTGAGGTGTTTCTCCTGGTGCCTGTTGGTGATATTCTAGGCTTAGACCGCTCCAAGCTATTTGATGAGAAGAAATAACTGGCGATCGCTCAAAAATTAGCTCTGAACTTTTTCCTGGGTCAGATTGACTATTACAGGTTGCTTCTTTGTCATTGGCAGGTCTTATATGCATTTTTACTTATATTTTTACCGATCGCTTTTATACACATTACATCGAACGCAAAGAAGCTGTAGATTTTGCCATATACTTAATCCACCTTTAGCATATAGTTTAATATGGTCCTATCTGAGTTTTCTAAATCCTTTATTGGCTCGAAAAACTTTGTTGCATATTAGACATATACAACCTTCTTTCCAGCTTATAAGAAATATTCTTTGTTGTGGATTACGTGATTCTAATTTGTTCTAAAATTTTTCTCACAATTTCAACTTTATCTTTCAGTCTGGCAACAATTGTTTGTACACTTTCACTCGGCGATACAGTTCGCTCCTTTATTATGAATTGTTATTAATTATGAAAAAAAATAAATTTTTAACACTCGCCTAACTTCCTCAAAAACGATCGTGGGATAAAGATTTAATAATTTTTGCTCCCTATTGAAGAGCGTGCCTCCAAGATAAAAATAAAGAGCTTTTAATAAAACCAAAGAGGTTAATATGGTCGTCACTACAAAACCAGAACAAAAAGCTAAAATCGGCCCGACTAAACTACTAATTAACAATCAATGGGTAGAAAGTGCGTCGGGGAAACGCTTTGAAACCATTAACCCCGCCACAGGAGAAGTTATCTGCGATGTAGCAGAAGCAGATGCAGCAGACGTAGATAAAGCCGTAGAAGCAGCAAGAAAGGCTTTTAACAGTAGGGACTGGCGGGAAATGCCAGCCTGTAAGCGAGGCGAGTTGCTCTACAAACTAGCCGATCTGATCGAAGCAAATAAGGAAGAATTAGCGCGACTGGAAACCCTAGATAACGGCAAACCATTCAAAGACTCCTTCAATGTAGATCTGCCCCACGTTATAGACTGCTATCGTTACTATGCAGGTTGGGCTGATAAAATTCAAGGTAAAACTATCCCTATAAGCGGTCCTTATTTCTGTTACACTCGTCACGAACCAGTAGGAGTAGTCGGTCAAATTATTCCCTGGAACTTTCCTTTACTAATGCAAGCCTGGAAACTCGCTCCTGCGCTGACCACTGGCAATACAGTAGTCCTCAAAACTGCCGAACAAACTCCACTATCAGCGCTGCGAGTAGGAGAATTAATCTTAGAAGCTGGCTTTCCTCCTGGAGTAGTTAATATTTTATCTGGTTACGGCCCGACGGCAGGAGCAGCGATCGCCAACCACATGGATATTGACAAAGTAGCTTTTACTGGCTCCACTGAAGTAGGACACCTAATTATGGAAGCTGCTGGTAAAAGCAATCTCAAGCGCGTTAGCCTCGAACTTGGGGGCAAAAGTCCTAATATTGTCTTTGCTGATGCAGATTTCGACGAGGCGATCGAAGGATCTCATTTCGGTCTATTCTTCAATCAAGGGCAGTGCTGCACTGCAGGTTCCAGGCTGTTTGTAGAAGAGAAGTGTTACGATGATTTTCTGGCCAAAAGTGTAGAAAGGGCAAAACGTCGCATCGTTGGCGATCCTTTTGATGCTAAAACTCAACAAGGCCCCCAAGTCGATAAAGAGCAGTTTGAGAAAGTAATGGGATATATAGAGTCGGGAAGGAGCGAAGGAGCGCAGTTACTATGCGGGGGAAACCGAGTAGGCGATCGCGGCTATTTTATCGAGCCAACCGTCTTTGCTGGGGTGCGAGATGACATGAAAATTGCCCAGGAGGAAATTTTTGGCCCCGTGATGAGCGTTATTAAATTCAAGAGTATTGAAGAAGCGATCGAGCGGGCTAACCAAACTATTTACGGTCTGGCTGCTGCTGTTTGGACTAAAGATATTGGCAAAGCTCACGCGATCGCTAATAGCGTCCGTGCTGGGACTGTCTGGGTTAATTGTTACGATAACTTTGATGCTGCTGCTCCCTTTGGCGGCTTCAAACAGTCCGGTATTGGTCGCGAAAAGGGCGAATACGGCTTGCAGCAATATACCGAGGTTAAAACTGTGACCATTAAGTTGTAAACTGTTTCGGTAGATTAATATTTCTTTTTGGCGATCGCTACAATTCCTCTTAGCTCGGCGATCGCCATCTTCTGAGCTGCGTTCAAAGGGAAAAGAGAAGGACACAACTGTTCCCCGTTTTCCGTTCCCTCGTTAGCAACAGCCAAGGATAAAAAATAGCTATTTGTTAAAAAACAATATTGTATTATCATACTATCTATCTTTAATAAAATAAAAATTTTAAATAGATAATAAAAAAATTAATAATCAAACAAAAAAAAACACTGCCGACAAAGCAGTGTTAGGATATTCGGAGTATTTAAATGATACTATTTTTTCAGGGAAATTTCATTCTAAAAATTGTAAGTCACGGGCTTGTGTCCTAGCGCACCTATCTCCTACGGAGAGGCTGCGCAAAAGGCAAAAGAGCCAAAATTGATATTTTTTTTGCCCGAGTCATACAATGAGTTCCGTTTTATAGAGACAGTCCTCAAAACCCGATAGCCTGCTCTACTTAATAAAAATAAATGTTTCTACAAAAATAAAAACATCGGCTGCCATATTTTTAAACCCTGCATTTAGACAACTAAAAAATAATAGTAGAGAGAGTAAAAATGGATACACGCACTCTAGGACAATCCGATATAAAAATCACCCCTATTATTATGGGGACGTGGCAAGCTGGCAAAAAAATGTGGGTGGGAATTGAAGATTCTCAAACGATCGAAGCGATCCGAGATGGTTTTGAAGCTGGTATTACCACTGTAGATACAGCCGAACTATACGGAGAAGGTCATTCAGAAAGGATCGTAGCTGAAGCTCTAACAGATGTCAGGGATCGAGCTGTTTATGCTACTAAAGTGTTTTCTAATCATCTCAAGTACGATCTAGTAATTGAAGCGTGCGAGCGATCTTTAAAAAACTTACAAACAGATTATATAGACTTATATCAAATACATTGGCCTTCTGGTACTTGGAATAGCGAAAAAGTCCCCATTGAAGAAACAATGGAAGCCCTCAATAAGCTCAAAGAAGCAGGAAAAATTAGGGCGATCGGCGTATCTAATTTCTCTCGATCTCAACTGGAAGAAGCAGCACAATACGGAAGAATAGATAGTTTACAACCTCCCTATTCTCTGTTTTGGCGACAAGTAGAAAAAGAGTTGGTTCCCTACTGTGTAGAAAATAATATTTCAATTATTGCTTATTCTCCTTTAGCCCAAGGAATATTAACAGGAAAATTTGGCCCAGATCATAAATTTGCCGAAGGCGATCATCGGGCCAAAAATAAACTATATGCCATCAAAGAAAACTACGCTCGAGTACAGCAAGCTTTAGAAAAATTAAGACCAATTGCCGAGCGAAATAATTGTACTTTAGCTCAGTTATCATTAGCGTGGTTAATCGCTCAACCGCAAACAAATGCTATTGTCGGTGCTAGAAAATCCGAACAAGCACTGTCTAATGCTAAAGCAGGAGAAGTTAAACTGTCTGCTGAAGATTTAGCTGAAATTGATTCTATTGGACGCATTGTTACGGATCGTTTAGATGAAAATCCAGTAATGTGGAATTTCTAATGGACTCTCAATGGGAAAACTTTCTGAGAAATAAAGGGGAATGGCACGGATCTTTTACTCAGTTTTCTCCTGGAGGAATGGAAATTTCAGACATTCCCAGTATTCTATCTTTAGAAAGCTTCAACAACGATCGCAATGCTCGTATAACCTTACGACGTTTCTATCCAGAGGAGAGAATTTTAGTACAAGAGTTTCGGTCTCCTCTGAGTAAAGATCTGATTTTTTTCGAGAATGGGTCTTTTTGTCTCGGTTTATCGCAAATATATTCCTATTCTATGCCCGTAATCGAGTTTTCATTGCTCCACAACGATCGTCGATCGCGTCAAGTACAAAAATATAATTGGGAAGGGAATTTAGAAAAAGTAACCCTGATTCGGGAAAAACTAGCGGGAAGCAATACACCAGATCGTCCGCCACTGACTGTTGAAGCAATGCTGGGAAAGTGGGAAGGAGAAGCAGTTAGCTACAACCAGGAATTACAAATCGATCGCTACTCGATCGCGACCGAGTTCGATCGAGTAGGCGATCTGTTATTAAAATCTCTCACTACTAACAGGGGAGTATCTTCTAGCACTATTACTCTCAAAGGAAAAATTGAAAATTCAATAGTAAATTTTCAAGCTGAAACTAGCTCTTTGCAGATGTTATTGCTTCCAGATGGAGCGTGGTCTAATTACACCAACCCAGTTAAAATAGGTCAACCCTTCTTCTTTGAAGTAGGTTGGTTATTCGATCCCAATATTTATCAAAGACTCAGAAGGAATTACAATGAAAAAGGACAATGGGAAAGTGCAACATTAATAACTGAACGTCGAGTTTAGGAAAATGCAGTTCAAATATATATCGCAACCAATTAAGAAACAATTGAGAACAAGGAGTGTCAAGCGTCTGATGCGTCGTTGGAAGCTCGTGGTTTGGATTATAGCTGGTATTTTATTTTTGACCGAATTTGGTATAGAGTTAAAGGATTTTCATTAAGTTTTAGTAGAGAAGTTCCATGAAAATTCTCTACTATCGAAACAGCAACACGGGAATGTGGCTGCTGCGCAGAATTTGGGTGGTCGTGCTACCGATAACGAGATGGCGAATGCGATTATGGCCGTAAGCCCCCATCATCAGTAAATTGATATTGTTGTCTTCGGCACACTGAGCGATAGTTGCTTCTGGATTACCTTCCATTAGGCAACAGATAGGTTCAAATCCACCTGAAAGAGCCTGTTGCTTAGCTTCCTCAATTCGAGCGATCGCTATCTCATCTCCTGAAGTCTTAGCAACGGTCACAATATACAGCTCCAAGCCTTTAAAAGCAGGTGAATCTATCAAAAACTGCAACATTTTTTTGCAACTCGGACTTCCATCATAGGCAAGTAGCAGACGTTCAATTGGATTGAATTTGCGAGAGGTAACAAAGCAAGGTTTGTAACTAGCACGAATAATTCTTTCCAGATTAGCCCCCAAGTGTCCTGAAGCAAATTCAGCCGTTTCTCCCCGTTTGCCCAAGACAATCAAATCGGCTTCAGCTTCAAAGCGCTCCAAACAATCGACTAAAAAACCAGTTTCGTGGATCGACCTTACCTCTTCTACCCCATTGTTAGTAAGTACTTGCTGGGCATCTTGTAAAATTAGTTTAGCACGTTCGCGATCCAACTTGGCCTTTTCATGTTCTAAGGCTACCAATTGATTCAGGAGAGCTTCAGATGCACCTAAACCGATGCTCCCGCTCAAATTTCTCGCTTCGGCTGCCGCTTTTCCCCGCGCATCTGTAACGTAAATAACATCCACTGTTGCGTCTAATCGAGTACCTAACCACGCGGCATATAGATAGCTGGTTTGGGAAAATAGTGAGCCATCCGTACACAATAAAATTCGTTTCACGATCGTCAATCCCCTTAGTGACCTGCCATTTTTTTCAATGCATTCGGATCGTTATGAGTAGCTAATCGATCGACCAAAGCAGCGCTAGCCTCATTCAATCCTACTAATTCTACGTCAGCCCCCGTGCGGCGAAATTTAATCACGATTTGGTCGATCGCTCCCACTGCTGCTTGGTCCCAAATATGGGCGTGGCTGAAGTCCAGGGTTACTTTTTCGATTTCTTCGTGAAAGTCAAACTTTTCCAACAGATCGTCGATCGCTACAAAGAAAATTTGCCCCCCAATACTATAAGTTCTGTGGGTACCGTCTTCACTGAGAACTCGATCGACAAAAACGACTTCCGCAATTTTTCCTGAGAAGAACACCGTACTCAAAGCAATACCGACTACAACTCCAAACGCCAAATTATGGCTCAAAACCGTAATAAATACTGTTGTCACCATTGCAGCAGTTTCAGTGCGAGGAATTTTGCGGAGCTGGGTAAGTGAGGACCAGTTAAACGTACCGATCGATACCATTATCATCACGGCGACTAATGCAGCCATGGGAATTTGGCGCACCCAGTTACCTAAGGAAAGCATAAAGAACAGCAGCAAAACTCCTGCACTAAAGGTCGAAAGTCGCCCTCGTCCCCCAGATTGAATATTAATCACCGACTGTCCGATCATAGCGCAGCCCGCCATGCCACCAAAGAAGCTAGTTACAATATTGGCAATACCCTGTCCTTTTGCTTCCTGATTTTTATTACTGGAGGTATTGGTTAACTCATCTAGCAAAGAAGCAGTGAGCAACGATTCTAAGAGACCGACTATGGCTAGAGTAATTGCATAAGGAAAGATAATATTGAGGGTTTCTAAATTGAGGGGCACCTGTGGAAGCGAAAATGGCGGGAAAGTACTCGGCAATTCTCCCATGTCTCCCACAGTAGGGACTTCGATCCCCGCAAAGATAGAAATCGCTGTCATTGTGACGATCGCAACCAAAGGCGATGGGACGAGAGTCGTAAATCGGGGCAACACGTAAATAATTACCAACGAAGCCGCAGTCATGCCATACACTGCAATGGGTACATCTGTAAGTTGTGGCAGTTGCGCCAGAAAAATCAAAATTGCTAAAGCATTGACAAAGCCCACCATGACCGCACGGGGGACGTATTTCATCTGTCGTCCTAATTTCATCAAGCCAAAGACAATCTGGAGAATTCCCGTCAGGATGCCAGTAGCAAAAAGATACTCCAATCCGTGAACTTTCACTAAATTAACCATCAACAGAGCCATTGCTCCAGTTGCGGCTGATATTAATCCTGGTCGTCCGCCAAAGACAGCCGTCACCATTGCAATGATAAAGGAGGCATATAATCCTACTTTGGGGTCCACCCCCGCAATAATCGAAAAAGCGATCGCTTCTGGAATCAATGCCAGTGCAACCACTGCTCCCGCTAAAAGATCGGCTCTAACGTTTGAGAGCCAGTCTCGTTTTATTGTTCTAAAATTCAATTTACCTCCAGCCGCGCAAGTCGATTAACCACTACCCGAACTAAAGCGAGGTAGGGGGTTCGTATTTCTATAGCTTATTGCCTGTTTACTTTCGACTTATATGTTAAGTCTTGTTAATATTATCAAAAATTTAACCTGACGACAGTTGAGGTTGTCACGGAAACAACATCTATCTAATTTTTTATATTTGTCGAGCTTATGGTGCCCTAAAATTGGAATAATAATTACATCCCGATCGCTAGAAAACAAAGAAACACCGCTCTTTCGTTGTGCTTTATGATTGGAGCAGGTTTTTCCTAAGTGGAACTTTGAGAAACTTCTTTCCACTTTTTATTGAGACGATAACCCAAACCATAAACCGTTTCGATTAAATCTTTTGGCGCTCCCGCTTGTTGAAATTTATGTCTTAGGCGTTTGATATATGCTTTGAGCGAACTTTCTTGAGGCGGATCTTCTAAATGCCAAAGGTTTTCTATGATTGCTCCGTGACTTAGGACTCGATCGCCTTTTCGCATGAAGAGTTCTAGGAGGCGATACTCTTTAGGAGTAAGTGGTAAGAGTTGATTTTCGTAGGTTGCCTCGCAACTGTTGGGGTTGAGACATAAATCTCCCCATTCTATCACTGGAGAACCTCCGCACTGTCCTCGCCGCAGAAGAGCGCGAATTCTTGCTAATAGTTCCTCGAGATTATATGGTTTAGAAACATAATCGTCTGCTCCTGAATCTAGACCTTTGACTCTGAAATCTACTTCATCGAGAGCAGTTAAAAGTAAAATTGGCATTTGATAGCCATTTTTACGAACTTTACGACAAAGACTTATGCCATCCATCTCTGGCAGCATTATATCTACCAGAAGCAGATCGTAGTCAAAAGACTCTACAAAATCTAGACCTGTCCTACCGTCATAGGCAACGTCTACAATATAGTAATGCTCAGTAAGAAGCTCCTGGAGCAATTGAGCATTGTCTTGCTCGTCTTCAACCAATAAAATCTTCATCAGTACAGTTTAGCATTCTTCACTTTAACTTAATATAACCCAAACTTCGTTATCTCTTAACAATATATTTAATTTGTGTTATTTTATGCTGCACGTAAATTCACTATCCGCTCGCTCTGCCGCAATAAGAGCCCTCAATACAATCTTATCTTTATGTTATACGTTGAATTAGCAACTTAGGAGCATTAACAATATGAACTTGTTTAATCAAATTATTAATGCCGTTAATAACCCAGAACAAGAAGCTAATTCCGGTCAGTTAGCTGGTATTTTTAACACCGTGCAGCAGCTAACTAGTAGCTCTCAAACTAATTCAGAGTCTATGCAGTCGGCTATATCGATTGTTGGAAACTTTACTCGCTCTGCTTTGCAACAAAAGCGAGAGACACAAGGAGAAGAGGGGGTACAACAAATTATTAATCAATTCGGCGGCACTCAAGCGAGTAGTGCTGTTTTGCCGATGTTATTTAATTCTACCCAGCTTCAGGATATGACTCAAGCAGTTACGAACCAAACTGGGATTAGTTCTCAAATAGTTCAGTCTATGTTGCCTACTTTAGTACCCTTAATTTTAAATGTACTCAAAACTGGTAATAATTTCCAAAATCCTCTAGCAAATAATTCGGTTCTCAATCAATTTTTAGATGCTGATGGAGATGGAGATGTCGATATAGCCGACGCTATACAAATGGCAAGTAGATACATGAACCCCTAATTTAGTTAAAATTCCACAACCCGATATTGAACTCCAGTTTCAAAAATTCTAACTCCCCCTCCTTCGGCAACTGTTTGTCTTAAAGCCTTCACATTAGCGATCGCTACCCCAGCTAGATAGTTGATGCCCATCTGTGCTAAATCTGGCAGCCAGGGTACTGTCGGCCCCATTAATACTAATTTAGAGTCCCTGGCTAATTCAACCAGACGGGGGAAGGTTTTATTGGCTATAGAAGTAGCGGTAAGAAATACCCATTCTGCTTCTGGTACTAAATATTCCGATGCGGGTGCGGGATAGTCTTCTGGTGTGGGTTTGAGTTCAATAACCTTCATATCCATTTCTTTAGCGTACCGAGAAAGCCCAGGATAGCGCCCGATGATACAAACTTTTTTGTTGCGGATTTGGGGTAAAAAATGCTCGAATACTGCTAAATTACTGGAAGGAGATAGGGGGGTTGCTTTTTCTGAGAGGTTCGAGCGCTCGTCGATCGCCGAATTGATCGCTGCCATCCCCACAGTTGCTTGATAGCTGTCCCACGATCGCACCCAAGTTGCCAATTCGGCGATCGATTTATTAACTAATGTTCCCGACCAAGGTAAGGTTCGAGTCGCCGTCCCTGGACTCATGCACAAACCAAATCCCTCTCCTTGACAAAGAGTCCAAGTTATGCCTATCAAAACTTCTTTGACCTGACTATCTGTAGAGGCACTATCTAGGAGCAGGTCGTAAATTTCTCGCGGATTTACCATAAGTGGGGATCTAACAGAGAATAAAAGTTATTCTACGATCGAAATCTCTGGTAACTTCAACATAATGTAGCAAGGATTCCCTATCCTCGGCACGAGTGAGCCGTCCAGGCTCAGAATGTGACAGGTAACGAATATTTTTTTATTAAGGGAAGTCCTCATAAAGCAGATAAGTTAAATACGCCAGCAGATAAGTTAACGATGAGGAACAGTAAACTATAAAGCCAATCATTATCAAAGAGTGAGAAAAAAATTACAGCTAAAAGGCACTCGTTCGGCAACAAGAAGACTTGTTGCTTTCTCTGGACGAGAGAGACGGTTTAAAGCTGATAGTAATCACTGTATATCGAAACAAATCGCTATTTCTAGTTCTTTAATAGGATTAGAAAATCTAACTCATATTAGGGAAAGAACTAATCGCAGAAATAAAAAGAAAGCCTCCAAAAAACAGAAAAAGTCTAAGAGAAGACAAACCAATTGGAGCTTCGCAGAATTGCATTCACAAATTGCTTATAAAGCTATTCTGAATAATAGTATGGCGGTCAAGGTAGATGCAGAATATACTTCGCAGCAGTGTGTAAAATGCGGGCATACAGACCGTAAAAACCGACCGAATAAAGGTCTAGACTTTCGTTGTGAAGCCTGTAATTTTACAATTCATGCTGACTTATTGGGAG
>JASJDA010000446.1 GCA_030065755.1 Prochloraceae cyanobacterium
TTCTGTTTCTGCTACTATTTTTTCTTTCAACTTTTGATTTACTTCCTGTAGAGTCCAGTAAAGTCCGCTCCGATTTTGTACCCACTCGAAATAACTTACTGTAACCCCCCCAGCATTAACTAAAATATCAGGAAAAACCCGCGTTCCCTTGCGATCGAGAATTGTGTCAGCAGCAGAAGTAATTGGACCATTAGCAACTTCAAAAATAAATCTAGCTTTCACATCTGCAGCATTGGCTTCTGTAATTTGATTTTCCAACGCTGCTGGAATGAGAACATCTACATCTAAACTCAATAATTCGGCGTTGCTAATAACTTGATGTTCGACAATATTACAAACACTATCTTTACAATAAACTGCTTTAATTCGTCGATATTGTTCTTTGTATTGTCGAATACTAGGAATATCTAACCCAACTTCTGCATAAATACCTCCTTTAGAGTCGCTAACTGCTACTACTTTGTATCCCGCTTTAGCAAGCAACTCAGCTATAACCGCTCCAACTTTGCCAAATCCTTGAACAGCAATAGTAGTAGAGTCTGGAAACTGCTCGAATTTGGGTAAAATTGTATTAATAACGTAAAAAGCGCCAGTTCCAGTAGCCGTGTCTCGTCCTTGAGACCCTCCCATCGCCAAAGGCTTTCCAGTAACAACAGCAGGGCTAATTTTTCGTTTAATAATGCTATATTGATCCATCATCCAACCCATAACGATCGAGTTGGTATAAACATCAGGAGCGAGAATATCAATATCTGGACCAATAAAGTCAGCGATCGCTTCTATATATCCCCTACTTAACCTTTCCAATTCCTGCTTAGATAACTCCTTGGGATTGAGATTAATTCCTCCTTTTGCACCCCCAAAAGGAAGATTCAACAAAGCTGCTTTAAAGGTCATCCAAAAAGCTAACGATTGCACTTCATCGAGAGAAACATTAGGATGATAGCGCACTCCTCCCTTCCCAGGACCTCTAGTATCGTCATAACGGACTCGATAACCTTGAAAAATACGAAGCGAACCGTCATCCATGCGCACCGGAATAGAAACATTTAAACTAGCTTTAGGGTATTTGAGTCTGCCAAGAGCATCCTCTGAGATGGAAACATATTTGAGAGGTAACTCTAATCTTTTACTGGCATCAGCTAATAGAGATTCAGACATTATCGATTTCCTTTTATAATGACACGTATTTCAACACAGTCTCATACTAATTTTGTGGCATTTGTACAACTGCCGTCAAAAACAAACAGTAAAATTAGCTGCTTAACATTATTTGAGTTAAGTATTATTTAATTGTGAAAAAATTAATACTTTTTAACATATATAAAAATTAGTATAATAATAAAAATAGTGAGTAAGATCACAGATTTAATTTGAAAATTAAGTTTTGATAAAGTTGTGAGTTTAACTCAATAATCAATATAGTTAGGGACAGATGAGCGAATCTGAGTTGGACACCAAGAACGGAAAAACTAAAGCTTCTAAATTAAGTGCTATTAAATTTCAGAAAGAAGCGAGACACTCATATATGCGTCAAACTCAGATGCAAGATTCTCTAATCGATGCAGAAAGAGGAACTATCTTAATAGTAGATGACACCCAAGATAATTTACTTCTTTTGTCCCTAATGCTTAGCGAACAAGGTTATAGAATTCGTAAAGCAGTAAACGGGGAAACTGCTATCAAGATCGTGCAGAAGGTATTGCCAGATTTGATTTTGTTAGATATTAACATGCCTGGCATGGATGGTTATGAAGTTTGCAAACAACTGAAAGCAGACCCAGTTACCGCCAATATCCCCGTAATTTTCTTAAGTGCCTTTAATGAAGTCTTCGATAAAGTCAAAGCTTTTGCAGTAGGAGCAGTAGATTACATTGCCAAACCATTTCACCTAGAAGAAGTTTTAGTACGGGTAGAAAATCAATTAACTATATATACAGCAAAAATACAAGTAGACAGACTCAACGAAGAACTAGAGCAACGAGTAAGACAAAGAACTGCACAACTAGAAGCAACTAATAGAGAATTAGAAAAAGAAATTATAGAACGAAAAAAAATTCAGCACCAACTCGAAGCAAGTAATCTAGAGTTAGAAAAAGAGATTGTCGAACGCCAAAAAATCCAGGAATTACTCTGGCATATGGCATTACACGATAATTTAACAGATTTACCAAATCGAGGCTTTTTTATCAAGCAATTGGAAAAAGCAATTAAACGAAGTTCTCAAGAGGAAGATTATTTATTTGCAGTACTATTTTTAGATTGCGATCGCTTTAAAGTAGTCAACGATTCCCTAGGTCATCTGGTAGGAGACAAACTTTTGATAGCGGTAGGACATCGATTAAAATCCTGTTTGGGTTCGACGGGTACGATCGCTCGTTTTGGAGGAGATGAATTTACTATTCTCCTAGAAGAAATTAAAGATATTAGGGATACTACCGCTACAGCAGAAAAGTTATTAGAAGCAATGAGCGAACCATTTTCCATTCAGGAAAGAGATATATTTATTAATTTGAGCATAGGAATTGTTATAGGAAGCAAAGAATATCAACAGCCAGAAATGCTCCTGAGAGATGCTGATATAGCAATGTATCGTGCTAAAGAAATGGGGAAAGCTTGCTATCAAGTATTTGAAAAAGGAATGCACGATCGCGCTCAAAAATTAATGGAATTAGAAACAGACCTGCGACTAGCAAGCGATCGCAGCGAATTTGTAGTTCACTACCAGCCAATAGTTTCCCTCAACAGCGGTAAAATTAGTGGATTTGAGGCTTTAGTACGCTGGAAGCACCCCAAAAAGGGTTTTTTATCGCCAACGGAGTTTATTCCAATAGCAGAAGAAACAGGATTAATTGTACCAATTGGTTTGGAAGCATTGCGGGAAGCTTGTAACCAATTAAAAACCTGGCAGAATCAAAAGATTACTTCCATACCATTAACTATAAGTGTCAATCTTTCCGTCAAACAGTTTTCCCAACCAAATTTGATTGAAGAGATTGATAAAATACTCGAAGAAACCGAACTTGAAGGTAGCAGTTTAAAACTAGAGATTACCGAAAGCGCAATTATTAATAATGACATGTTAGCAACTGAGATTTTACAAAAACTAAAATCCCGCAAGATTCAGTTGCTCATTGACGACTTCGGTACGGGTTATTCCTCCTTGAGTTATCTACACCGCTTCCCAGTTGACACTATAAAAATCGATCGTTCATTTGTTAGTAGAATCACAGAAAATGGAGAGAATGTAGAGATTGTCAAGGCGATAATTAAATTAGCTCAGGATCTAAATATCGGCGTAATTGCAGAAGGAATAGAAACACCACAACAGTGTAAGCAAATTAAAGATCTAGGATGCGAGTTCGGTCAAGGGTTCTTCTTTTCCAAACCTCTAGAACAACAATCAGTAGCAGCCATTTTCTCTTAAACCTACCAATGGTCTCAATCTTATAATGCTTCACGGCAACTAAAGTTGCTCGTGTCGTAGTTCCTCCGCGAGTTAAAACATCGCGGTTTCCCTTCTCCCGTATTATTTACATGAGGCTAAAGTCCTAGATAGATTTAGGACTCTAGCCCCATAGCAATTAATAGTAGCTAATTATAACATTGAGATATTGAAAAATTACTCTTTAGTTAGACGAATGAAAATCTCCAATAATATTGAATTTCCTCGCTTAAATATATTTTTAAATGCCATTGATTCCCTCACAGAAATATTAGGCTTAAACTCTTCCCAAATCGTTGAAATAGAAAAAATCCAATCTCTCCCTCAAGGTACATTCGGAAAAAGTTTAGCCGACTTTTTAGAGCGCAATCAACTTAAGCCCTTTACCACAGGCACTAGACGTAAACAACTCCACGACTGCGTACACGTTTTAACTGGATATGAAAGCGATCCTCTCGGCGAGGCAGAAGTTCAAGCCTTCTTACTCGGCTGTAAATTTAACCTGGCAAATTTCTTACTTTACTCAGGGATTAAACGGAGAATGAAACGGAAAATGGGATCTAATTCCTCTGACTATAATATAGCCCAGCAAAGACTTCGATGCGCTTATCAAAGAGGGCAAAATTCTAATTTAGATCCCGATAGTTGGACTCCAGAAAACCTGTGGCATTTCCCTCTCAAAAGTGTTCAAAAAGCCTTGGGAGTCGATTCAAATCTCAACTAATTAAAGCTAGATTTCGTCAGCTGTTGCCGATTGTGAGTATGTAACCGGAATTCATATGACCCCTGACTCCCCTTATCCGATAAGTTTTCAGCTGGAGTTCATATCGACTTACGATCGAGCTATCTAAATTAATCTTAATTTCGTTCTGGCTTATTATCAGTAAGCTAACTTTTTTACTATCAATTAACTACAAGTAATGTCAATCTTAATAAAATCATAATTATTGTGTTGATTAAGTTGTGTTAAGCTTTGACTAGAATCACTCAAATGTGTAATCTCGATACGAAAAATGAATATCAACACTCAAAACAAGCCAAATCCTTTAGCAGCTATTTTGTTTGTATTTGGAGCATTACACGCCTATAATTTAGTCAAAAACAATAAAACAAGTAGCTTTTACCTTATAAAAAAGGGAATCAAAATTTTTAGTCCTCTATTGCTGAAAATATTTATAAGTATCTGCATAGGTACTACTTTTATCGAAGCGATCGAGATTTTAGAAACTTCTTGACAGTAAAAAAAAGCACATTGAAAGCCAAGTTTTTTCTGGTAATATTTTATGTTTATCAGTTTAATTGCAGATTACGGCACGGGAGATCCAGCTTTTACAGAAGTCAGCCAACGAATTAAAGCAGAACTACCAGCAGCTCAAATTCAGTGTTTGAGTGTTCCCCCTTTTAGTACCATGGCTACTGGTTTTTGGATTGCTCAACTCGGTCTCAATAAGGGACCACAGCCTCGTTTTATTTATCATAACTGCGCTCCTCGCAAAGATAATCTCGAAGCGCGACCAGATAATGAAGGAGAAGGTTAAAAAACAGTATTTAATTAGCTAACAAATGCTCACATATGCTAATATAGTCTTATATGGCATATGTGACACTTAGAGAAGCAGTTAAGCGATTAGGTATGCACCCTAATACGCTTAGAAAATAC
>JASJDA010000447.1 GCA_030065755.1 Prochloraceae cyanobacterium
TCAACTTACGCTACTTGGTGGATAATGCAGGGAATTACAAGGGCGATAGCACTTCAGTCTCGCACTATCCGTCTTCCAATACATCTCCACGAAACTATTTCTCATGTTAAAAAAGCAACCAAAATACTCTCTCAAGAATTGGGACGAAAGCCTACGGAAGAAGAAGTTGCTACAAGAATGGAGATAACAGTTGAGAGGTTAAGATTTGTTAGCGACAAAGCTCGAACTCTTCTATCTCTGGAAACTCCAACGGGTAGAGATGGAGAATCAAAACTTGTTGATTTTATCGAAGCTGAAGTAGAACCACCAGAAGATTTGCTTTTTAACAACTTTCTTAGCCAAGAAATTTCTAACGTTCTCGATACACTTACCGATCGCCAAAGTTGTGTAATACGTTTGCGCTATGGTTTGGATGATGGGAGAACGAAAAGTCTCGAAGAAATCGCATTGCAACTTAATCTGAGTCGCGAAAGAGTGAGGCAAATTGAAGCTAAAGCTCTGCGCAGGTTACGTCATCCGTCAAGGAATAGCGTTCTTAAAGAATATCTTCGCGCTTAGATAATGGGGAGCGATCGGCTTGTGTGCGATCGTCTGTTGTGTGGGGTTCGACACTCTGTGGGATTTTCAATGGGAGCGATCTTGACCGTCGCGAGTGCTTTTCTATCCTTTCGAGCGCCTAACTGTTCTGCTCCCGTGTGGCTCGCACCCGACAAAAATCTAGAGTAGGTGCCGCGCTATCTTAAACATTTGTAAACATATATCACTATATATAAAATTTGCTTTCTTTTTCTAAAAGCTCTTCTTATAGTAGTCTCTAAGGTCACTATCAAATAGATTGTCTAACAAATAAGTTTAAATCTAATTATCTTAAATAATCGAAATCTGGAGAAAAAAACGTGCAATTAGTAGATAGACAAAATTGGTCAAACAAAGATTCTTTTACCTCACTTAAAAGCTTTTTAATTTGGGCTTTGACTTTAACAGTTAGCTTTCTAGTAGTAGGTTTCCCTCTAGTTTTTCTCTTAGCAACTATTGGTGTCCTCATGGTGATTATACTTCACTCGGTCATCCCAGCTAGCGCAGTATTATTAGTCACGGGAGCTCTTGTTATTCTTAATCTTTTAATTGTCATATTAGGCGCAGCAATATTAACATTTAAAGGAATTAATCCCACTGAAATTGCTTGGTTAAGTTGGCTCCACGGAGACGCCGAACCTTCTTATGAGAGCCGATATGCATCTTGTCCTCTAACCTGCTCGTTAAATCAATAAGCCCCGAAAATCACCTTTTGTGAGCGAGCGTTCTCAAAATATTAGAAAAATCAGGTTACATCTTCCCGTCCAAAACGGGATTTTTTCATGTTCACCACATTGGGAAACGTAAGATAATTTTGTTCTGTTAGGTTCAGAAACAACAATAAAATTAGTAAAATGGCACAAGAATTATTTCCATCATCATTCAAATGCGATTGTGGGCATGAATCTCATTTTTTTGAAAATACTGTTAAAGAAATGAAACGCATGAGCCAAAATAAAAAAGTCCGCTTAGGGGATGATAGTGCAGATAACCACCATACTATTGTATTTTATAGAGGTCAGGTTATTCACGTTATTTGCCCGAATTTAGGAGAATGTATTATCTCAGATTTTGAGTAACTGATTGATTTTCTTGCCAAAAACTCAAAAAAAGCTGTTCAAAGCTTTACAGGTGATACTGTTGCGATCGTAGATGAAACATTTATCGCTATCGTACTCAAGCGCATTAAACTACTCGGCGATCGTATAATAACTGCGCTCGTCATTGCTCTTATCCGAATCAGAGTGCGCTCGATGTAAAAAAATACCAGCTTCTGTTGTGATGTTGGTTGATTTTTAAAAGGTCGATAAATATGAACACCATAATACTCCTGTTTGGCACTTCGAGCGAGATTGAAGACGCTCCAAAGAACGGTGTGCCACTCTAAAAAATATCAGCCCTGTTGCGATTGAGGCTGACAGATAGTGAGCGAAGACAAGATACACTGATTATATTAAGATTAATTTTATTTTTTATCTGTTATCTAGTTAACCGAATTGGTTGCATCATTAGGATTTATGTCCCGAGCGCGCCCCTATTACTGAAGCTCGTCACAACGCGCGCGCTCGCGCCCTTCGTCTGGTTTGTGGGGGTTCGACACTCTCTGGGATTTTCAATGGCAGCGATCGTAAATGAAACACTTATCGCTATCGTACTGGAAGTATTAAACTAATCGGTTTAGTATAAAGGCTGCGCTCGTCGCTGCTCTTACACAAACCAGAGTGCGATCGATTCTCAAAAAATACCAGCGTGCTGGGGTTTTGGCTGATTAATGTTGGTCGATAACTGTCAATACCATAATAGTCCTGTTTCGTAACTCCGAGCGAGATTGAAGGCGGTGCGCCAGTCAAAAAAATATCAGCCCTGTTGCGATTTAGGCTGATTAATGAAGGTGGATAATTACGACTACTATTTAATCTAATAGATAATTGAATTTTTTGTCTATTACTTATCCGATCTACCCTCAAATACACCTCTTTGAAGACGATCGTTCCGGCTAAAATTTACTAGATTAGCGGTAAGTTATTGCTCTATTACTGAAGCTCGTCACTAGAGTGAGATCGCCCCTCCTCTGGTTTGTGGGGTGAGAGACACTCTCTGGGATTTTTAATTCCTCGAACGAAGAGAAATTCATAAAACTGGGATTTTGTCAAGAGCATTAAGATGCGATTCCCCTTATGCTTTGCTTAAGACTGGAATAAATTTTATCGAAAATGGTAAATTGATTAGAGAAACTATTAGAATAAAGAACGAAAAATAATGAATTATAAAAATTTACAACTGGCTCCGTGGCAATATGAAATTTCCAATCAAATTTGTAATTTGATTGGAGAAATATTAACCCCCAACTGGGATTCTAGGCTTTTGGGGCTTTCAAATTTACCAATTAAAACTATTTTAGATATAGGAGCAAATAATGGACAATTTGCTAAGAAAATAAGCAAAATTTTTCCTTCTGCGACTATCTATGCTTTCGAGCCTGTTCCTCTTGCTTTTGACAAATTAAAAAAATGGGCAGACAAACAAGATGAAAGGGTGAAAGTTTTTCAATTAGCTTTAGGTGATGAAAATCGGGAACTGGAAATGAACGTACACAAATTGTTCTCTGCTTCTTCTTCTTTTTTGTCTACTACTGAATTATTAGAGAGTAAATATCCCATAACTCAAAACCAAGAACAAATTATCGTTTCTCAAAAAAAATTAGATGAGGTGCCAATAGCAAATGGAGAAAATTTAAGAGCGGATATTTTGATTAAATTAGATGTACAAGGTTACGAAGAAAAAGTAATTAAAGGAGGAAGGGAAATATTTAGACAAGCTAAAGGATGCATTGTTGAAGTTTCTCTAGATATGCTTTATGAAGGTCAAGCGACTTTTAAAGATATCTTTTCTCTTTTGTCCAATTTAGGATACGAATACAAAGGTAATATAGATCAAGTTAGCGATCGAGACGGTCATATTATTTTTTTTAATGCAGTTTTTATCAAATGAAATTTTAAACTTTAGTAGTTTTTCTAAACCGCTCTAGTTAATTAAACTAGCTAGATTATCTTTGTTTGGTCACTCTAGAGCATAAATTCTTAACTTAGCTAATTGTGATTGGGAAATATTTTTAAAAAGTGTTTTTCAAAAATCATCTCAAACATGATATATTGCTTACTTGAAAAGGTAAGCAATAAAAAAATACTTTTATGTTTGAAGCTAAATATCCTCAATTTTTCTTAGCTTTAATTGCTATTTGTGTATTTTCTTTACCTGCTAAATCACAAATCATTCCCGATCGCACATTAGGTCGGGAAGGTTCGCGAGTTGTTCGCAATCAAAGAATCGGGGGGATAAGAAGGGATCGCATTGATGGTGGCGCTAGACGGGGAAATGCATTATTTCACAGTTTTCGGGAATTTAATGTTCGTAATGGTCGAGGAGTATATTTTACTAATCCCAGGGGGGTAAGAAATATATTCAATCGAGTTACTGGTAATAATCTTTCTAGAATTTCTGGGACATTAGGGGTATTAGGAAATGCCAACTTATTTTTGATTAATCCCAACGGGATTATTTTTGGTCAAGGTGCAAAATTAGATATTGGTGGCTCTTTTACCGCAACTACAGCACCTTCATTGAATTTTAACGGATTAGAGTTTAGTGCAACCGCTCCAGGTAATATTCCTACAGAAATAAACATATTACCTGCATTTGGCTTCGATAGAATAACTTTTAACGTCAATGAAAAATCTGGAGATATTTCTGTAAAAGGAACGGGGAATAATATTCTCGATCCAGCTGCTCCTTTCGAGCCTTTTATTATCGGGTCAAAGGATTCTCAATTAGAGGTACTTCCAGAAAAAAATATCAATTTTATTAGTAGAAACATTAACCTTAACGGAGGTAACTTAGTTACTCCAGCTGGTACAACAAACTTATACGCGGTAAGAAGCGGAAAAGTATTTTTGAGTATTGATTCGTCGTTTAATCGATGGCTCTTCACTACTGGGACTAATGCCCAATTAGGAAACATCCTTGCCAACAATAGAAGCAGTGTGGATGCTAGCGGAACAAGAGATCTCGGAGGTGGTTCGATTAAAGCAGTTGCCGAAGTTCTTACATTGCTTGATGGCTCAGCTTTTGTAATAGAAAATACTACCAACTTACCAAGTGACGACATTAAATTAAATGTTAAAAATATTTTCCTATCTGGTATTGCAAGGAATCCAGAAGTTCGATCTAGTTTGCTAGTTCAAAATTTTGGAAACGCAAAATCTCCTGAAATTCTGATAAAAGCTGATAATTTGAGAATGGCGAACAGCGCGCTTATTACCAGTTCCTCTTATAGCACCGCCAATCCAGGTAATATATCAGTTATAGCCGAAAATTCAATCGAAATTATTGGTTTTGCTCCTTTATTGGGGTTTGAAAGTCTTACAGGGATAGCAGGGCTATTTCATTCTAAATATCTCTAAGATGCGATCGAGACCAAACTTACATTTTCGTTGCGCTTGAGCCATATTATTATATCCTGCGTCTCGATATAAATTAAGAGCTAAATTTCTAGCGATCGCCATGATTTGAG
>JASJDA010000116.1 GCA_030065755.1 Prochloraceae cyanobacterium
TCCGAATGTTGATCGAAATAACCAATATGAATCGTGCTCCCAATCTCTACCTTACCCGAATCTGGCGCAACCTTCCCTGTAATAATATTCATTAGGGTAGACTTACCCGCACCATTACCGCCAATAATGCCAATGCGATCGCGCGGGGTGAATTCATAGCTAAAATCTCTAAATAGGGTGCGTCCCTTATAACTTTTAGAGATATTCTCTAATTCGATAACTTTTTTACCGATACGTCTTCCTGGGGTATCAATTTCTACTTTCCCCTGAGCTTGTTTAAACTCTTGCTCTTGCATGGCGTGAATGCGATCGATCCTCGCTCTTTGCTTGGTACTACGAGCTTTAGGCCCTCTTTTAAGCCATTCTAACTCTCGGCGCAATATCCCTCGATGTTTATGTTCGCTTTTAGCTGCGGAGGCTTCTTGTTCGGCTTTCTTTTCTAGATAATAAGCATAGTTGCCTGTATAGGTGTATAGATCCCCTCTATCTATTTCTAAAATCCGATTAGTAACTTTATCCAGGAAATAGCGATCGTGGGTAATGAGTAAAATAGCCCCACGAAAATTATTGAGATAGTCTTGCAACCATTCTACGGACTCGGCATCAAGATGGTTAGTCGGCTCATCCATTAACAGTAAATCTGGTTCGTTGAGTAAGGCAGTTGCCAAAGAGATTCTTTTGCGGTATCCTCCTGATAAACTGCCCACCTTAGTGTCAAAATCTTCTATTCCTAATTTACTGAGAATAATTTTAGCTTTAGTTTCTAATTCCCAAGCATCAGTTGTATCCATCTTTTCCATGATGCGGGTTAGTTTTGGGGTTAATTTTGCTGCATTTTGAGGTATTTGCTCTATTTTCCGCGATAAGTCTTCGTATTCTCGCACTAATCGCATTCTTTCGGTGCTATCGTTAAAAACTTGATTGATTACCGTGCTATCTTCATCTAGATTGGGCTGTTGGGGAAGATAAATAATTCTCGCACCAGATTTTACTAACCTCTCACCACTATCGATCGACTCTATCCCCGCGATCATTTTGAGTAAAGTAGATTTACCAGAGCCATTAACCCCAATCAACCCTACTTTGTCTTGTTCTTCAATAGTAAAGCTGGCCTCATGGAGAATTTCTTTAATACCAAAGTCTTTTTTAATTTTTTGTAGGGTAAGAATACTCATTAAAGTTTGGAAAAAAAGTACTGTTTGTGAGGACGTGACACCTGCCTCGAAGGCAGGTGCTTGTATCGTCCGTTATTTCATGCTATCTTACAAATCGATTCTAAACTCTAATCCATGCTGAGAAAAACCAAGTCTTTGATATAGCCGATGAACTAAGGGACGAGAAGTGCGACTAGTGGCAATGAGTTTATAACAATTAGCTTCTTTGGCTATTTCAATTACTCTATTGACTAATTTTGAGCCGATCCCCTTACCTCGATAAGATTCATCCACATAAACATCTTCCATTAAAGCAAATGGTCGATCGTGTAAATCATTGTGCATGATGTAGATATAAGCACGTCCAACCTCAAAACGCTCATCTGTAAGGGAAATGCGAATACCTTTTGCTTCAATATCTTGCTGCTTAAAGTCCATTTTGCCTTTGAGTAATCGATCTAGTCAAATCGAGCCAATATAGTTGGCCTCGAGCCTATATAAACTCGATCAACGTCCTAATTTATTAGGAATATCTTCACAACCTCCAGGAATAGTGCCTCTAGTTTTTTCTCCACCCCAAGCACAGAGATAATAACGCTGTTCTTCGTTGAGTCTTCTGACTCCGGTAAAATTAGCTCTTTCTACTACTACTCCCGTATGCTCTCCAGTTTCGTAATTGGGCGGTGAAGTACGACTACGAGGAGAAGCCGTTTCTACTGGGCCATAAAATAGACGAGTACTCTTTAAATCTGCCCCTCCTAGTTTAGCTTCATATAATACAGTACGAGAAAGATTCGCTTTAACTAGATCGCAACCCCTTAAATCAGCTCTTACCATATTCGCTTCACTCAAATCTGTCCAGCGCAAATCTTGACCAGTTAGATTGCATCCTGCTAGCATGACCCCTAAGTGAATGACTCTAAGTCCATAAGCGCGATCTTCCGCATAGCCTCCCGAACCATCTAAAATTGGTCTACCCAAAAAAGTATCTCGCCGAAGAGGAGTCAGCAAGCGAGACTGAGACAAAAAGCGGAGAATTTTCGCTTTACCTATAGAATCAACACTACTAAGAATAGCAGCAGTACGTCCTTCTGCGATCGCTCTTTCTTGAGGCCAATCTTCTAACAAACCTTCTTCGTTCAGGGCTAAATCCGTAATCCCCTGAAAGTAAGCGTCGATAGTTTGTTGTTGAGTAATCCTATTTTGTTGGATAGTCAGGTCTTTAGAAATTACATACTGTCGCCAAGCGACGTAGACCGCCACACCTGCTACGGAAACTTGCCCGACAGCCCCAATCCAGTCTGGCCAAGAGCCAAATTCGTCGTACTGAAATTGAGCTAACCAATTATTAATTCCACGGTATACGCCAATGTATTCGAGTAACAAGGCAGTCGCTAGCAGCGAACCTATCACACTAATTGTTATCTTTGTTCTTTGAGGAGATAAAACATTAAATAGCCAATTCTTTATGGGCGGTACAATTACTGGTAGGGAAAACACAAAAGTTGTCAATATTCCTACCCAACCCACCCAAACAATATCTAATACCAATCCCAACCCCATCAAACCGATCCCAGCCCCCATTCTCCAGGAAAAGGGGATTTTTAGATTTGGTTGAGATTGAGGCTTGTTTGAAGCTGTTTTGATATCGACTGTTTGAATTAAAGGACTCTGTTTGTCTTGGCTTTCACTAACGCCATTTGATATTTGCTGTGCGACTTGATTTTTCTTCCCGTTTTGAATGTTACTATCCTGATAATTATTCGACACTGAACTAAAGTCCGACTTGCTTGTTATGTGAAACAAAAACCCTATATAATATCTTAATCTTTTGTTTGTTAAGAATTTTAGATCTCAATGGCAATTCTGAGACTATTTCCCGATCGCTTTTTAATTATTATTTTGAAATCCCCTGTCTCGATATAACGATAATTACTTAGATTCCGATATACTTGGCCTAATGCTCTTCTTTCTCTTGGGGATACTTTCCCATCTAATAAATCGTCAAGTGCTTTTTCCATTTCTCCCAAACCAACTGAGGGAGTAAAAAATACTTCTATTGTCCGTACTCTATCGGTTTGAGTGTTAAACACATAGCGCAAATCGACCTTATTGTAAAGGTAATCTCTGTAATTGAGATATATGACTTTACCATCTCTGTTGCGCCTTTTTTGACTTGGCTCTCCCAAGGCTGCAATAATTTCACTTGCCGTGCTTCCTTTGATATTTACAGGCAGTCCTAATGAACTACCTCTGGCGATTTCTGTTTTGGGTGTGGGTGTGGGTTGGGGCGAAGATGGAGAAGGTTCGGATGGTGAAGTAACAATTACATCGGGTATGTCGGTAGGATCTGGGTTAGGTTCTTCAGTGAATGGTTCTGGATTGGCTGAAGAGTCTTCTGGCGTTATGGGCTCGGGATTTTCTGGTGTTATGGGGTTTAGATCTTCTCGTGGTTTTGGAGTGTCTGCGGGTTCTTCTCTGGGAATGTTTACCACTGGAGAAGAAGTTTCGGCGGGTTTGGTATCTCTTGCCGATCGCTGTTGTGGTTGAAATAAATTAAAGCCGATGGCAAAACTGCCACCTACTAATCCCAATAACAACAAAAATACCCTGATAAAATTCCCAATGCCTTTTTCTTGTTGTGGGGAAGCAATGGCATTGGGAGCATATTTTGGCGGTGCGGCTGCTGAGGTTACTACTGTTGAATTTACGGATTGCTTTGGTTTCGGCGCTACTGCTACAGTTGCTGCTTGTGAATTTAGAGAAGAACTTATTTCCTCCCTAGCTGCTGGCGCGTAATTTGGTTGTGACGAGTTTAATGCTTGCAGCATTTGGCTAGCAGAAGAAAAGCGATCGCGGTGGTTAAAGCGAATTGCTTTATCTATTGCTGCGGCTAAATTGCGATCGCCGATCTGGATCTCTTTTTGCCAAAGTATTTCTGCTGTATTTGGGTCTGTTTCCAATTCTTGAGGTGTTTTGCCCGTCAGCAGGTACAGTGCTGTTAGTCCTAAACCGTAGAGGTCGCTAGAATAAACTGGTCTTCCTGCTGCTTGTTCGCAAGGCATATATCCTGGGGTGCCAATTGAGATCGAGACAGGATTATTTTTGCTTCGATACATCACCGTATTCATGGCTTCTTTTACTGCACCGAAGTCAATTAGGACTGGTTCGGAATTCGGCGATCGCAGGATAATATTTTCTGGTTTGATATCTCGATGAATTATGCGACGGCTGTGGATATATTCTATGACTGCTAATATTTCTTGTAAAATTCTTTTGACTTCTGGTTCCGAGACTAATCCCTCTCTTTCCTGCTTTTGTCGTAAGGTTTCCCCCTCGATCCATTCCTGGACTAAAAAAAAGTTTCCTGCTTCGCAGAAATAATCGTAGAGGCGAGGTATGCGATCGTTTTTTTCCCCTAATTCTTCTAATATTGCTGCTTCTAGCTTAAATCTTTCTTGTAACTGTTGCTCCTGCGCCTGGGATGTTTCCCCGTTTGGTTTTAGCTGTTTGATAACGCACCGCCGTTGCGAAGGCATGCGGGTATCTATCGCCAGAAAGGTCTGACCGAAACCTCCTTGCCCTAATTTTTCCAGTATTTGATAGCGGTTGTCTAATAGTGCGATCGTCATCAAAGAAATGGGATAAATAGCTATTAACAGTTACCAGTTATCAGTTACCAGTTATCGGTTATTTATGGGCTCGATTTATAACTGTTCGCTGATTTAAGCAGAGACTGCTAGTTTAAGTTATCTTTCGATTGTAGCTTGAGATTTTTTTTTCTTCGCTAGCGAGAGTAGCACAAACACGAACTGTCTGTCGTCAACCCGTCCCAATTAATACCGATCTGCCTCAAAAATACATAAAAATTCATCGATTTTCTGCCACTGCACCTAAAGCTTTTAGGGTTGTTTTTTGTGCCTCAGTTAAGCCAGTAGCACCGCTAATCTTCATCCCCTCATAAAAACGTTCTGGTCTCCAGGTTTGCAAGCATTTACCTGTTTCTTTTTCCCACAATTTAATAGTTTCACTGCCACTTATAATAGCGTTCCCCTGGGGACTAAAAGCAACGGACATAACCCAATTGTTATGCTCTTCAAGAGTGAGAAGACAAATTCCCGTGCTGACATCCCAAAGCTTGATGGTGCAGTCTGTACTGGAACTAGCTAAGGTGCGACCGTCGGGACTGAAAGCAACAGACCAAATCCAACCGGAGTGTCCCTCGAGTAGATGAAGACATTTTCCAGTGCGGATATCCCACAGCCTCACGGTACTGTCGTTGCTACCACTGGCGAGGATCTTACCGTCAGGAGCGATCGCCACTGCCCAAGCCCAGTCTGTATGTCCTCTGAAGGTTTGGCAATATTGCTCTGTTTCTAAATTCCACAATTTGACTTCTGAATTGAAAGCACCAATTGCTAACTTGTTTCCATCAGGACTAAAGGCTACAGAAAAAACAAAATGAGCGGGCAAAGTTTTAAGCACCGAAGCTGTCTTGACATCCCAAAGTATCAGAGCGCGATCGTGGTCTCCACTGGCTAAAACTTTGCCGTCGGGACTAAATTTCACGGTGGAAACTTGTGCTGTATGTCCTCGTAAAGTCTGGATTTCTCGACCCGAGCTAGCGTCCCAGAGCTTCACCGTATGGTCTGCACTGCCGCTAGCAACTAGACGATCGTCGGGACTGAAAGCAACTGAGGAAACTAGATCTCCATGTCCTCTGAGGGTAAGACAATCTCCGCTGCTAACTGACCAAATTTTCACGGCTCCATCTTGAGATCCACTTACTACTTGAGTCCCGTCAGAACTGAAAACCACAGAGGAAATCCAGTTAATTTTCCCTTGGAACGTCCGAATGCAAGAACCACGGCTCAACGACCACAGTCTTGCTGTTTGGTCGCTACCCCCACTTGCTAAAAGAGTTCCTTGGGGGTTGGTTGCTAAGCTCAACACGGTGTTGGTATGACCTAACAAAGTTTTGGTGCATTTGCCAGTTTCCCAGTTCCACAGGCGAATTGTCTGGTCAGAGCTGCTGCTGGCGAGGAGATTTTGCTGGGAAATAAATGCAAGTCCATTAATTATATGAGTATGACCTTCTAAAGTGCGGATACATTGACCAGTATTCAAGTCCCACAAAAGAATCTTGCGATCGACGCTCCCACTAGCAAGAATATTTCCTTCTCGCTCGAAGGCTAATGCTCGAATCCAATCGACGTTTCCTTCGAGAGTTTTAAGACAATCTCCTGTAGCAGTAGACCACAGCTCGATCTTGAGGTCGTCACCGCCAGAAGCTAACAGGCTACCATCTTGGGAGATTGCGATCGACCAAACTCCAGCCGCATGTTTCTCTAAAACTCGGACGCATTTCCCTGTATTGACATCCCATTGTCGAATTGTCCCGTCTGCGCTGCCACTGAAAAGAAATTCTCCACTAGAAACAAAATCTACGGAGCGCACGCAGCCAGAGTGTCCCGTTAAAGTACGAATACATTCCCCTGTCTGGCAATCCCAAAGTTTAACTGTTCGATCTTCACTTGCAGAAGCTAGCAGATGTCCTTGGGGATGAAAGGCAACCGACCAGATTTTATCCCCGTGTCCGGAACAAATTAATAGTTGATTGCCAGTTGCTACATCCCAAAGGTAAACCAGATAGTTCCAGTTTCCTGTTGCTAACATCTGACCGTCTGGGCTAAATGCTACTCCCACCGTGGTAGTGAAGGTGTGAGCAAATACGGATTTGGACAGATCGCAGTGAGAAAAATCAACTCGTGCTAAGGAAGTTTCTTGTAAATATGCCTGCCACACTGCCAAATTAGAGAAATCAAAACCCGTTAAATCGATATTGAGATGGCAAAGGAGGTTTAGTAGGTTTCCTGCTGCATATCCAGGTCTGGGATAGTTTTCCTGGCGCAAGGAAGCAAGGATTTTGCCGATTTGTTCGACTGTCCTTTGGGTAGTGCTGTAGGTGGTGAGAAGTCGATCGATAATGGGTTGCAGAATCAGTTGTATTTGACTATTTCTGAGATAATTTTTAGCCTGTGCTTTAATCAGAGCGTGGCTATTGCATAAATCTATTGTCGATCGGTTAATTTCTTGAGTTATCCGCTCGATAAAGCGATCGGTAACGTATTCCATTAGTACGGGTTGTTGAGTATAACTGCCAGATTGCTTTTCAATAAGACTTCGCCAACTTAAAGATTCTAAAGTTTCCAATAAGGTAGCTTTAGATATAGCAGGAAAAATATCCTCTGTTAATTCGGAGATACTCGTCCACTCTCGATTAATTGCTAACCAATACATAATGGTTTGTTCCCAAGGAGAAAGGCGATCGAACTGTTGGTCGAGGAGTTTTTTAATGCTGTTGAAAAAAGTTATATCTTGAGCTAAAAATGGCTCTATTTCGCCGTCAAAGAGATCCTGAATTGAGGAAGCTACAATCTTTAATGCCAAGGGATTATTGCCATAACGATCGCACAACTGCTGTTTTTGGCTTTGAGAACCTAATAAGCCTTTGGAACGGATTAATCCTTCTGTCGCTTCCTTAGAACCTGACAGTTGCAGAGAACGAATAGATAACTCTATCCCTTCGTTAGCTGACAGTTCAGCAGGTTTTTCGCGGCTGGTAAGAAGCAGACAGCTAGAATGAGCGGCTTGCCCCAATAACCGCAGCAGTTCCCCATAATTTTCGTATCCTTGTCGGTACGTACCTGCGCGATCGCCTGAGAGTAAAATTGTCTCCACATTGTCCAAAATTAACAGGCTGCGAGAGGAGCGCAAACACTCTAGGAGTAAGTTAATTGCACTTTGGCTTTCCCGTCCTTCTGATAAAAATGAGATTAGATCCCCTAAAAGGGTTTCTAGAGGAGGAGCATTACGCAAACTTCGCCAGATCGCGTACTCAAACTGGTTTTGAAGCTGTAGTGCTATTTTTATCCCTAAGGCAGTTTTGCCAATTCCACCCATACCGAATACCCCAACCAACCGACAGCGATCGACCTCGATCCACTTTTCTAGAGTGGCTAGTTCTTTTGTGCGTCCGTAAAATACTGAAACATCTATGGCTTCCCCCCAGTCTTGTTGGATGGGAATTACTTGTTTGCTGACAATTTCTGTTGCTGAACTCGGACTAATATAGTCGCTAGGGGTGAGGGTAAGATTAAAAGCACTAAAATAATCTTCCAGCGATCGCTTGTCTACAGGAGTTTGTCGCCTACGTACCTTGGCAAGAGTATGGGAACTGAGTCCCGTCAGCTCATTCAAATCTTCTACGGTGTAGGGACGTCCCCCGTTTGTTTCCATTTCTGAATGTGCTTGTGCTGACTTGAGACGCTTCCAACCCTCTGCAGAAAGTACGACTCCCCGTTTGCGTTTCGATCTTTTGTGGAAGTTAGGCATGGCGAGCAAGGGAAGTTGGGACAAAAAGACTGAGACTTTGCTTGATTTGCCTTGGTAATGCTTTTATATTAAATCTAATTGAGGTTTAAGTTATTGTTTGATTAAATTGCCTTTATTTTTAAGACATAACTACTAAAAAATCGGTTCCTAAGGGCTTACTATCAGCTATAACTGCATAAAATTAAGTTACTTGCTAAGTTACTTGCTTAACTCGCGATCTTTCCTCGACAATCTCTGACAGCTACGGGACACTAAAAGTGTAAAGTTCAATTTCCTAATTCTCGCTCTACCAATTGCTTAAGCGATTGACTGAGAAGTGCAAGACTTTTGAGGCAATTATAACTCTATCTTCCTACTTCCCTTACGCTAATTCCTAGGAGGGAATTATGAAAGTTCAGTGGCAAAAACTGTGGGTCAAGATCGCGGTCTGGTTAGTAGCAGAAATTTTGCTCACTTCGATCGGACTCGACGAGTTAGCCGATTATAGCGAATTTCTTTGTCAGCATAAAGAAGTGGTATCGATGGGAAAAGCTTATCCCTCATTAACAGTGAATTTTATCTTTTAAAAATAACTGCCATCGCCAGATAAGTAAGTACTCACGATATGTTACTCTATTTAAACTTATTTCAATAAATGTAATAAAATCTTGTTTGTTTAAAGAGAAAGACTAATAATTATTTTTAGACAGACAAACAGACAAGCTGATAGATTTTACTCGATCGTTTCGATTGGATTTACTAACAATAATTCTTGGAAATCTTTGGGAAGTTAATTAAATAATAAACTTGAAAATTTGACAATAGTTCTTTGATTTAAATCTGTTTTTTTACAGTCAAAACAAAAGCAATTTGCCTGACCAAAGCATCTATAAATTTAGCTCTAGATCTCGCTCAGTGTTTCTCAAAAATTGACTGTGCTATTTGAATATTCGAGCTGCTCTCGAAGTTAATTGAAGTCAATTTAATTCCAAGATTCTCCTATTTCAACTTAATTTAAATATTGCTCTGTGAGGAAAAACTTATGAATAATTGTCCTTGTTGTTCTGCTGTAATGTTGCGTCACATTCGCCACAAAAAAATTTATTGGTATTGCTCTTACTGCCATCAAGAAATACCCAATATTATCTCAGTCAAAAACAATCAATTATTGACTAGTAAAGAGTTGCAAAAAGTGTTATATGCTCGAGTGGTTTAGCTCGAGCGTAGTTAAAAATCGAACAAAAGTCTAAATCTTCAGAATAACAAAAGCCTAATTTGATAGAAATTTGGTTAGTTGAAAATGCGAAAAAAATTAATTCATTTTTTACAACAAGAGTTGTCGATTCCAACGGAATCAATTATGCTCGCTGTGCGGCACAGGTCAGGCAATCCTAGCCAGTTACCGATAATTCTCTGGCAGTATGGACTGATTACCCTAGAACAATTAGATCTAATTTTTGATTGGTTAGAAACAGCATAACCCCAAGCTGCAGGGTACGCTCTGAGTTCCTCAATTCGATCTATCCTAGAATTGTAGGAGTTATTTGCGCAGGCTTCTGCCCTTAATATACATCTCCAAAAGAGATAGGTGCGATTAAGGACTCGATCGCCCTGGAGGTAAAAGCTATGAAAAATACGAATAGAGCATATTTGTTGTGGTGCCTCTGCTTTGTAGGGTTTGCTGGTATGCATCGCTTTTATCTGGGCAAGCCTATAAGTGGTTTAATTTGGTTGTTAACCTGGGGATTATTAGGCATGGGGCAGATTCTTGATTGGTTTTTCCTTTCTGAGATGGTTGAAGAGCAAAATCTCAAAGAAAAAGTTTCTTCATTGTTGGCTGTGGTACCGAAAAACTCTTCACTCGATCGCACGAGTGCCGAATTAGAAATAGAAGCTATTAAAAGATTTCGCGATCTCTGTCCAATTCTTCCTATTAATTGCCAAGTATGTCGTGTAGTTGACGATAATTTGACTGTACTGTGTCTGGATTTTGTCGATTGTCCCCAAGAGCTTGACCATAGTATAGAGCAATTTCCGATCTTAGCAGTTGCCTCTCATCAGCTTGGATTAGCAGAGTCTCTGATTTTTAAGATTGGCGATCGGATAATAGCACAGACAACAATGACCGAAAATACCTAAACTTTTATTTCAATCCCTCTTAGGGTAGGATTTATTTGAGGTTTAGGAAAGGATAACGTTGCAAATTTTCCCTACTCCAGCAGGACAGTCCAGCTTGTTGACCGACAGTTTCTACTACTACAATAGCATCTGGGTTTTCAAAAGTAATGTGTCCTGGGAAACCAGTTTTTTCTAGCTCTTTGAGGAGAATTTCGTCTAGAAAACGCTCTTCATCTAGACTAGAAATACGACCCTTGAAACCACGACGGTGCATCCTCACGAAAAAACCTTTGCCAGCTAACTGAGGAACCAACTGCAAAACAGCTTTCCGTGCTGAGCTTTTAAATTCTTTTGCCGATTGAAAAGAAAAAGTGGAAGTAACTGGCACTACCCGCGCTATAAGCTTCAGTAGGCTAGGATCTTCTGATATCCAGACCTCGATCGTTTCTAGAAAGCGAGGAATATTGCTCACTTTCATGACCAAAACATTCAAAAAGTCCGTAGTGTAAACTGCTCCTAGTCCTTGAAGTAGCTTAAAAGCTCGTTTGAAACCATGTTCGTGTAGATTAACAACTACATTCCAATCAAACATTTTACTTCTCCCAAGTCTTACCACCAAGAGCGATCGCGCAGTTACAATCTGGGCAGCGTCCGTCAGATATGCGATTGCTCCTTACACCAGAAATATGGCGCCGGATTAACAGATTGCCGCATTCTGGGCAAAAGGTGTTCTGTCTATTTTCATCAGAGACATTGCCTAGGTAAACATACTTCAAACCTGCCGCTCGTCCAATCTCCCAAGCTCGATCTAGTGTTTTTAAGGGAGTGGGTGGTACATCTTTTAGCTGATAATCTGGGAAGAAGCGACTGATATGCCACGGCGTATCTGCACCTAATTCAAGAACGATAAATTGGGCAGCATCCCGTAATTCTATGGGATCGTCATTAATGCCAGGAATAACTAGGGTAGTCACCTCCAGCCAGATGCCTTTCCGTTTCATTGTTTTGAGACTGTCTAGTACTGGCTGTAGTCTGGCTCCAACATACCGTCGATAAGTGAGATCGCGAAACCCTTTCAAGTCTATATTGGCTGCATCCAGATAAGGAGAGAAAGTTTCGAGCATTTCGCCAGTCATATAGCCATTGCTTACGAAAATATTAGCTAAGCCAGCAGCACGAGCTAAGCAAGCCGTATCGTAAGCGTACTCGAAAAAGATAGTCGGCTCGGTATAAGTGTAAGCAATACTGCGGCAACCAAAATACTTGGCGGAAGCAACAATCTGCTCTGGAGTCGCCTTATAGCCTGCAATTAAATGCTCTTTCTTAGGCATTTGGGAAATTTCCCAGTTTTGACACCAAGCACAGCGAAAATTACAGCCAGGGGTAGCGATTGAGTAGGCTGTCGAACCTGGATAAAAGTGAAATAGTGGTTTTTTCTCGATCGGATCTATATTTTGGCTAACGGTGCTACCGTAAACCAACGTATAAAGGCTTCCATCTCGATTTGAGCGGACTTGACAAATTCCTTTTTTGCCATCGGCAATTAGACAGCGATGGGCGCACAGATGACAGCGAACGCGGTTGTCTGGTAGTTTTTCATAGAGCATTGCTTCCTTCATCTTCGTTCACCTCCCGCGAAACACGAACAACGAAGCTCGAATGTAGCTAATCACTTCGTTTTTTTTCTTCTATTTTCTCTCTTTTATTGAAGCTGTTGTAAAAGGCGAAAGTTTTTAACGGGTTATATTACACCGACTGTCTTTGGGGAGCACAACTAGCAAAAAGTTCCAGTTGCGTTTCTTCGATCGCTTCTATCTCGTTCGAGCTGTTCCCTAGGGCAAAAAGCCTTTTGCTCTCTGAGAGATTTGGCTCTGTTCTTAATAAGTAGTGCTCTTCGCAAAGAACGAGTAATCGCCGAGAGGCTAATACCTTCAAGGATCTGAATCGGCAGTTGATGGCGTTGCGCCAGATGGTTTAACTTGGAATCTTTTTTTACGTGCGAGTGTCGAGTTAAAACTATCTGGGCACTTTCAAGATCTCTAGTTAAAACGACTGGCAAATTTTGCCTCTCAATTGCCTCTGCCAACTGCTGACGACTAACGCCGTAAGGGTAAACGCACAACGGTAACTCTTGTCCATTTGCTTCCTGTGGGCGCTCTCTGGCCTCAAATTTTTGCTCTCGCCTTTGAGAGAAAGGCAGTATCTGCCCATTTTTTTGCCATTGGGAAGCTCGTGGCGGGAAGGGTAATAATTTCTCAGTCGAAACACTAGGCAATTGGAGAGTAATTTCAACCTGACCGAGATTGTTAACTGTTCTTACTTGTCGCAACGGTTGATGCCCTTGAAGGAAATTATCTACCGCCTCAGCCACACTTTCATGCACTACCCAACAATGTCTTTCAAGCATTTCCACGACAATCTCGAAAGTGGGTGGGGCAATACGTTCCAAAATGCTCTTCTGAATGTGCCGACCTTTAGCCTCTCGATCGCTGAGAGTGACTGATTGAATTCCGCCAACTAGGTCAGATAGGGTAGGGTTTTTAATCAGGTTTTCAATTGAGTACCCGTGGGCAGTTCCGATTAGTTGTACGCCGCGTTCGGCAATACTCCGAGCTGCTAGAGCTTCCTGTTGGGTTCCAATTTCGTCAATGACGATCGCTTCTGGCATGTGGTTTTCTACTGCTTCAATCATTACTCGATATTGGAGTTCTGGACGCGCCACTTGCATTCTTCTAGCCCGACCAATAGCTGGGTGAGGGATATCCCCATCACCTGCAATTTCATTCGAGGTGTCAACAATTACGACGCGCTTATTAAACTCGTCCGCCAAAACCCGAGCAATTTCTCGCAGGACAGTTGTTTTACCTATACCAGGGCGACCTAGTATTAGAATTGACTGACCTCTTGCGATCAGATCGCCGATGAGATTAACATTACCGTAAACCGCCCGACCCACGCGACAGGTGAGACCAATAATCTCGCCAAAGCGGTTGCGGATGGCGCTGATGCGATGCAGGGTTTGCTCGATCCCTGCTCGGTTATCGCTGCTAAAACTTCCCACCCGTTGGATGCAATAGTTCAGGTGAGAGCGAGTGATGGGAGTTTGAGAAAGATACTCGGTTTGCTCGCTAAAACGAGCTTCTGGACGACGACCCAAATCCATAACCACTTCAATTAAGTTACCTCGTTGCGAGTGTTGCTCTAAAACCCGTCTCAGGTCTTTTGGCAAAATATCACAGAATTTTTGGAATTCGTCGGTCATCAATAGAGAAACAGAATTTTCTGACTCACCCGCTAACTAGGGAGATACTCGTGGAGATCTTCGCGATGTTTTTTGCGAAGACGACCAAGGGCTTGATGGTATATTTGACGAGCCCGTTCGCGGCTGATATTTAGCTTTTTAGCAACCTTAGCCAAGGACATTTCTTTCCCATCTTCTAAACCAAAGTGCAGGGAAAGAACTTTCCGTTGTTGCGGAGTCAGTTCGACCAGCATGTTTTGCACGTCTTGCCGCATTAACTCAAAGGTCGCATAATCAAATGGCGTTGTCTCATCGTTTTTGATTAACTCAGACAGCTCTGTATCTTTATTATCGCCCACACGCGCGTCCAGAGAAATAGGATGACGAGCTATGCTGAGATAGTCCCGAATCTCAGCCGATGTTACGCTTAAGGAGATAGCCATTTCTTTCACTGTGGCTCTGCGACCTAACTTCTGATACAGTTCCCGTTGAGTTTTCTTGATTTTGTTGAGCTTTTCGCTGACGTGAATCGGTAAACGAATCGTTCGTGCTTGTTGCGAGATTCCCCGCGTAATCCCTTGACGAATCCACCAATAAGCGTAGGTAGAAAATCTATATCCTAAGCTCGGGTCGAACTTTTCCACAGCTCGTTCCAAGCCGAGACTTCCTTCTTGAATCAAGTCTAAAAATTCCAGGTTACGCTTTTGATATTTCTTGGCGATCGTTACGACCAAACGCAAATTAGCTTTCACCATTTGCTGCTTGGCTCGCTGTCCCTGCTGCCAAGCTCGCTCGAGTTCCTCAATACTGAGTTTTACGGCTAATGCCCACTCTTTTTGACTGGCATTTCGTTCTAGTTTTTTTTCCAGTTCTTCTTTCTTAGCTAACAGAGACATCATGCGCTGGACTTGTTTCCCATAAATAATCTCTTGCTCGTGAGTCAGCAAAGGTATTCGACCAATTTCGCGCAGATAGGTGCGTACCAAATCTCTGGATAATTTTGGTCTGTTGTTGTTTTCGTTAACTTTGCTAGTAGGCATATGTGTTGCGATCGCTTCTCTAAAAACCAAAAGGTTAGTCAACCTATTTTGAACTTTAGTTGCGAACTTCTTTACTAAAGTCTATTACTTGAAGCAAGTAAGAAAAGAAGAAATAGTCTCTAAAACAAATGACGGTACTTATACTTGGGTTGCACTTCACTAATGTAATGAGTAAAGACAGCTCCAATTTCACTCCTTGCAGGGAATTCCAGAAAGAGAGAATAATTGATTTTTTATTTTGAGTTAAGCTTCTTTTGATAACTTAATATTAATTGTTTGCTTGAATCCTGAGAAGAAACTGAAAATCAACGTTTAACTTGGGTAGTTACAATTTTAGCCTTTCTCAATAAATAATTGAACCCCTAGTTAACTAAAAACAAATTACTCACATTTTTCTTTACCCTATAAATATTATAGTTAATCTATAAAATAATTACAAAATGGTTCATAACCAAGAGCTTCAAAAAATCGAAACTGAAGCGCTCCCGAAGGGATCCGCTTAGGGGCGCGCTGCGACAAAAAAGCAAGCGGAAACCTTTTAATAACTAAACTGTTTAGTTATCTATTGGGTTGGCGGCGATTCGCCAACTACTTTTGATTGCCCCCTAACATGGCTTGATAAAGATCGTTAGCAAATGAAATCTTCAAAAAAGGTCAGAGGTCAGAAGTTAAGTTGTTTGTTTGTTGGATAGCTTTGGAGTCTCGCAGAGTATTTACCCCTGACCTCTGACCTCAAACCTCTGAGCCCCTATACGATAAATTTTCAGCCGGAGTTCATCTAATTTCGCGCGGGAGACCCCCGACTAAACCCGAAGGGTTAGCGGGGGAGGAATGCGCGCCTCCAATTGTGTTTTTACAGAAAAATGTGGTAAAATGTGAAAAGCAATAAATTAACTGTTGTAAATGACTGAACGCGCCTATAAATATCGTTTTTACCCAACTCCAGAGCAAGAAAATCTCTTGAGAAGGACAATAGGGATAGATTTTCTTATTTTTAATAAGGAAGTCCTCATAAAGCAGTTGAGTTAAATACTTCCGCAGATAAGTTATCGTAAAGGACTTCCTTATTAAAAATAAAAGATTTCCAAGGCGTGCGTTCGTTTGGTTTACAACAAAGCTTTGGCAACTAGAACCGAAGCCTGGTACTCCAAAAAAGAGAGAATTGGTTACGAACAAACTTCTAGTTTTTTGACTGGATGGAAAAAGACATCGGAGCTTGACTTTCTTAATGAGGTTAGCTGTGTACCTTTGCAGCAATGTTTGAGACATCTTCAGAAAGCTTTTGCTAACTTCTGGGGAAAACGAGCTAAATATCCTCGGTTTAAGAAAAAGCGTAACGGTGGCTCGGCTGAGTTTACCAAGTCTGCATTTAAATGGAAGGATGGCAAATTGTGGCTTGCTAAGTGTAAGAAGCCACTTAATATTGTTTGGTCTAGATATTTGCCTGATGGCGCGTCTCCATCTACGGTGACAGTTAAGTTTGAACCATCGGGTAGATGGTATGTTTCTTTGTTGGTAGATGACCAAACTATTGAACAATTGCCACCAACTAACAAGAAAGTCGGGATTGACGTAGGCATTTCTCGATTGATTAGTACCAGCGATGGGGATAAGATTGCCAACCCTAAGCATTTCAATCGGCTGTATCAAAAGCTTAAAAGAGCGCAAAAGGTATTGAGCTCGGTTGCACCAAAGGCTCTAATAACCGACATAAAGCGCGACGCCAATTAGCTAAAATACACGCTCAAATTAAAGATGCTCGTACCGACTTTTTGCACAAGTTGACTACTTCGTTGGTTAAAGAAAATAGTTTGATAGCTATTGAAGACTTGGGTGTTAGAAACATGGTCAAAAACCGCAAGCTGGCTCGATCTATATCCGATGCTGCTTGGGGACAGTTATTCCTATTTTTAATAAGGAAGTCCTCATAAAGCAGTTAAGTTAAATACTCCTGCAGATAAGTTATCGGAAAGGACTTCCTTATTAAAAATAAAAGATTTTCCAGGGGTGAGATGTTTCGTCAACTTGAGTATAAGTGTGAGTGGTACGGACGCGAATTGGTTAAAATTGACCGATTCTATCCCAGTAGTAAGCGATGTAACCATTGTGGTTTTGTGGTTGAAGAAATGCCTTTAGACATCCGCATTTGGGATTGTCCTAATTGTGGAACTAAAGATATAGATCGTGATATTAATGCTGGAAAAAATATCTTGGCTGCAGGGCTTGCAGTTTCTGTCTGTGGAGCGGATATAAGACCTGATAGACATAGTTCTCTTGGGCAGTTGCGAAAAACTCGTACATCGAGAAAGAAACAGAAACCCAAATCGTGAGTTTTGGGAATCCCCCGCTATAGCGCGAGGTAACGAGCGTTTAGCGGCGGGAGGATGTCAAATCAGTTCTATTTCAGGTTTAGCAACCCTTGTTCTTTAAGCTTGGGATTGAAGCGAATTTCTTCTTGCACTCCCCTAGATTTTAATTGCTCTTTAATTCCTTCTTCTACTCGTCTCGCTACTGTCTTTAGTAATTTTATTTGTGCGAGTTCTTCACTTTTTTGATATTCTTCAATTTCTGCTTCACTCATCAATTTTTTGGCGTCAATTGGCTGATTCCATTTAGCCTCTTCTGTGGCATTTCCAGGAGGAATGCTCTCATTTTCTTCTATCCAAGCTTGACGTATTTCTTCTAAAATTGTCCGACTCGGACGAGAAATCGCGCTAAATTTTACCCAATAACACTTATCTGGTTCCCGCACTAAGTGCTGTTTGAGACTTAGATAAATATCTCGTGAATAGGCTACCAATTGCAATACTTTATCTCGATCGAAAATGGCATAGGCTCCAATTTTTCCTTGCAACTCTCGGACTATATAACCTTTTTCATCTAGGTAAGGCAGATATTCTAAATTTTTCAGTTTGGGAATTTCTGTTTTAACGGTCATTGTTGCAGCTTTCAAAAGTCCCTAGTATTTTTTTCTCGATCTCAGGAGAAATACTTTGAGCGATCTCGAAGAGAGCCACTTCGCAGCGAGCAATTTTCCCTCGCTCTTGACACTCATAAAAGCGAGTATCTGTCTCCAAATATCAAGATTTGGGTTTATCATACCCAAAAGATACGCTAACCCCAGTATTTGTAAATATATTTAACTAAATCTAGTCTTTACTATCTTTACTGCCTACTTAAAATAGTCTTTACCTCGATATTTCATTTTACGAGTACTGTGGTTTGAGGATTGGGATGCTTGTTTAGTTTGCTTAACAATTTCTACACCTCTATATTTGAGGGTAGTTTTGTGTTCGCTATTAGCAGTTGTCTTTCGTGGAGCTACACCAGAATTGGAAGCTTGTATTACTTTAACCGATTTATTTTCAAACCAAATGCTATAGCCGGTAGATTCTTTGAGGATTATGGGTAGTTGAACTGGGGTATTACGATCTAATAATTCCCGACAGCCTAATATTGCATTATGTAACTGTTCCGTAGCATAAGACTTGACTTTAACGAATAGATGTCCGTGATATTTTATTCCAGGTATATTCTCTACTTCGGTAGATTGTTGATGGCTAAGATTGCAATACTCTACATCTTCATTTTTGAGAATTAGCATAAATAACAACCAATGATTATTAATTTTTCTTGAAGCAATTTCAACTATACTTAAGTGTATTTTTAGTCTTTGTTTTAAGTTTTTGTTGACAGTACTATTTTATAAGTTATTGCAACGATAATTCAACCGAAAAAATTAAGATACAAAATACAATTTCTAATCTTCAGCGCTCTAGTATAGCAAGAATTACCAGATATTACCTAGGAGATAACAGCTAATACACGAAATCTTTATAGATTGTGCCAATATTCTCAGAAAAGCAAATTCATAAAGTGAAGATAGAGAAAAAAATGCGATCGAGATCGCTTTAACATTGCGATCGATATTACTATTAAATAGTTAAATTCTGCTCTATTTGGCTCTAAACAAGAAGCTCTTTATGATATCTTCACAGTAATTTTTGAGACAATTCCATCTTATGAAAACTTCAAAACAATATCGTCGTTTTGTCTCCTTGGACGTGTTTCGAGGAATTGCCATTACTGGTATGATTTTAGTCAACCATCCAGGCAGTTGGCAGCACGTTTATCCTCCTCTGCTGCACGCAGAGTGGCACGGTTGCACCCCAACAGATTTGGTTTTTCCAAGCTTTTTGTTTATCGTTGGCGTATCTCTATCTTTTTCTCTAAGAAAATACCGAGACAGTGTCTTCCCAACCCGCATCTTAAATCGCACTTTAATTCTATTCGGGTTGGGATTATTACTAAACGTTTCCTCATTGATATTTGCATGGATGTTTCAAGGAGTTGACCCTGATTTTAGTCAACTGCGCTTAATGGGTGTATTGCAGCGCATCAGCATAGCCTACTTTTTAGCTAGCTTGTTGATATTGCGTCTGTCGCCAAAAAATAGAGCGATCGCGATCGCCGTTTTACTAATAGGATATTGGGTTGCTATGGCGTTGGGAGGAGACTTTTCACCAGAAAACAACCTAGCAGCGAAAATCGATCGCTGGCTGCTCAGTCCCGATCGCCTCTATCTAGGAGGACCATACGATCCAGAAGGATTATTTAGTACAATACCAACAGTTGCAACAGTATTAATTGGAAATCTTACTGGAGAGTGGCTGCAACAACAACCTATTACTCGTGGCACTAGCATTAAAATGGTTTTAGCGGGATTGAGTTGTTTAGTAGTAGGCATATTATGGGACGTAGTTTTTCCCACGAATAAGGCGTTATGGACTAGTTCTTATGTTATTTTTAGTGCAGGCTGGGCATTATTAATTTTTGCTGGATGTTTTGAAGCGATCGAACTGAGGGGATGGCGCAAGTGGTCATTTCCTTTTGAAGTCATGGGATTAAACGCTATTTTTGTGTTTGTCGCTTCAGGAATTATCACCCGCATTCTCTACAAAACTGGCATCGGAAGCAGTGAAGAAGTAATATCTACCTATACGTGGTTATATCAAGTGCGATTCGTTGGCTAGAAATCAAGCCAAAACCCTTACAGGGAAACAGGTTGAAGGATTAGCCGCTAGGAATTAATGAGAGATGCCTTAATTCTCTCGAACCTAGACAACTTAACTAGCTTGGTGGTGAGCCTGGTATAAAAGTACACAGCTACAACTGCGAAAGTTGGAGAAATGTAACAGAAATACCTAATCTTAAGAATTTCAACAGATTCAATTAAGAGACAGGCAAGTCCATCCCTCCAGGTGCAGGAGTGAAAGCATATCCCCTACGGTAGCGAGTGGTCTTCAATCCGTAAAGCGGGGATAAATGTCGATATCTACCAGCCTAAAAGTAGAAACTCGGCTAGCAACTAACTATGAGCAAGCTTAATGCTGAAGAAACCAGAATGTCACTGTAAACCATGAACGCTTAAGTAGCGAAATAAGGCTGACACGCTGCGGTCAAAACAAGACCACGGGATAGAAAATTGTAAGTTGTTAACAATAAAAGTTGATTGCGCTTGATAAGTAGTCAATTGCACCCGAAATCCCCAGTGATTTAAAGGAACTCTAAAGTTAGAAAACAAAGTTAGTTAGGAACGAATTAACCTCTGGGATTACTCTCAATGGGTCGATACATTGAGTAGTCAACCAAGACGCAAAATCTACATAGGTAGGTAACTCAGAGGGGAGATTGCGTAAGAAGCAAAAGCCTGGGGTAACTCCCACGGATAAGCTGACGTACGCACGGGAACATGAATGATAAAGCTATCAACAGAGAGCAAAGTTACCGATGAGTAAGTCAACACACGACCGAAAAAGTAAAATTGAATATTGGCATCAAATCCCTTGGAAAAGGGCTGAGAAAGTCGTATTCTCTCTCCAGAGACGGATTTATCAAGCTAGTCAATGTGGCGATGTTAAAGCTATCCGCAGACTACAAAAACTACTGCTCCGAAGTTTCTTTGCTAAAGCAATAGCGGTTAGAAAGGTAACTCAGGATAATCAAGGCAAGAAAACGGCAGGAATAGATGGAGTCAAATCCCTAACAACCAAACAACGTCTAGAGCTGGTTTACACGCTTAAACCTCTAACGGGTAAAGCTAAATCCGTACGCAGAGTATGGATACCAAAACCAGGAAAAGACGAAAAAAGACCGTTAGGAATTCCAACTATGGAAGACCGCGCTAGGCAATGTCTAGTAAAACTCGCCCTTGAACCTGAATGGGAAGCTCGCTTTGAGCCAAATTCCTACGGTTTTAGACCTGGTAGAAGCTGTCATGATGCTATACAAGCAATATTCAACGCATTACGCTATAAAACCGCCTATGTGTTAGATGCCGATATAGCAAAATGTTTTGACAGAATAAACCACAAAGCCCTACTTGAAAAACTCAATACCTTCCCTGCCATGAAACGGCAGATTAAAGCTTGGCTGAAATCGGAAATAAAGGATGGAAAAGAATTATTTCCGTCAAAAGAAGGTACACCACAAGGCGGAGTGATATCGCCTCTTTTAGCCAATATCGCATTACACGGACTGGAAAATCATCTAAAAACCTGGATAAGAGGAAAAACTATCAGACATCCAAGTGGCAAGATGAAGACACTCGCAAGAAAAGAGTCATCCCTCGGTGTAATAAGATACGCAGATGATTTTGTAATCATACACAAAGACATCGAAATACTAAAAGAAGCTGCAGAAATCACAAAAACTTGGTTATCAAAAATAGGACTGGAATTAAAACCAGAAAAAACAAGAGTATGCCACTCATTAAACAGGCATGAAAAAGAAAAGCCAGGTTTTGACTTCCTCGGATTTAATATCCGTCACTACAAAACTGGAAAACATCATGCCAACAAAACAACAATGAGGGAAATAAAACCCTACACCCTTCACATCAAACCAAGCAAAGAAGCTACAAACCAACACTATAGACGCTTAGCAGATATAGTGGACAGACACAAAGCAGTATCCCAAAAGATACTGATATCAAATCTAAACCCCATTATCAGAGGATGGTCTAACTACTACCGATATTCGGTTTGCAGTGAAATCTATAAAAAGATTGACTATCTACTAGGATATAAGTTAATTAAATGGTCTGACAAAAGACACCCTAACAAACCCTGGAAGTTCAAAAAACCGAAATACTGGAAAACCATAGGAGGTGACAATTGGGTTTTTTCAGACGGTAAAAACAAACTCATCAAACACAAGAAAAATTATGATGAGACAAAAAAGGAAACCAGGAAAAAAGGGAGAAAATACCAAGGAGAGACTTTCAAAAAGGTGCAAGACGCACGCTCTCCTTACGATGGGGATACAGTTTACTGGAGTAGTAGACTAGGCAAACACCCAAATATGCCAACTAGCAAAAGCAAAATGCTCAAATGGCAAGGTGGGAAATGCCTACACTGCGGACTAAGTTTCAAACATGAAGACATAATGGAAATCGACCATATCATCCCACGCAAAGCTGGGGGTGACAGTAGTTATAAGAATCTCCAACTTCTTCATAGACATTGCCATGATGAAAAAACTTGGGATGATTTAAAACTGATTGCTGAGTATCAAAACCGCAAGGAATTAGAAAAGCAACACAATAAATC